>CAYSJO010000770.1:0-9440 GCA_964431285.1 uncultured Planctomycetaceae bacterium | reverse complement strand
CCTGACATCCAAACGCCGTAGGATTTCACGTGGGAAACAGACATGCAGAAGATCGTTCTGTTCGCAGCAATAACATGGTCGCTGACTGTTTGCTGCCAATACGCGTCGGCTGACAAGTCCCGGGACCGCCAGTTTGCTGTTGTCGAACTGGGTAACTCGCAAGCTGTCAAAGTCCGTTTGAAGTATCTGACACGCGCCTCGCTGGCCGACCGCAACTGGATGAGCGTTGAGATCGAGAACCTCACTGATCGACCGGTCGTGATCACACACACCCACTACACCGCAAACCGTGAGTGCTTTGATCTTCGCACCGGCCGCCGAGTGGCCAGTGGTTCGCTCGGCTCCGGCAACCAGTTCGACATGTACCCTGAGTCGTATATCACGCAACCCGTCAAAGTCGTCATTCAGCCTGGGATCCGTCGTGTGAGCACACACCCCAGCAATTCGGCATCGGTGTCGCGGGGTTTACCGCCGAAATCCGGGCTGCGAGTCCTGGGCTCCATCGCGATGAAACTTGAGGTTGAAGGCCGCGTCGTCGCTGATGGCTACGACCACTCCAGTCCCGTTTCTTTGGGCGTTCCATTCGCGTTCGACTGGGTCTATCCAGACGCCATGGGTTTCGAGGCAATGCGACGAGAGCTGCACGGTCACCTGGACAATCCCGTGAAATGGCCCGAACAGAGGAACCTCCTGGCCGCACTTCTGGCAGTTCCGCAGGTGGCTCAAAGCGTATCAATTGAACAGCTGATTGATGCGATGTCCCGACGCCCGAGTGTGGCCAGCCGGGCGATTCTCCTGAGCCATTGCAGCGGGCATTTCGCTACCCACCCACGCCTCCTGGCGTGGTTTCAGAAGTGACTGGAGTCCGGCGACGATTCCGTGCTGACCGAGCTTTCGCGATTGTCAGACATCTGGCAGGACTCGTTCATCCCACCGATCGTGGAGATGCACACATCGTCAAGGAAGCACTGGCGTCTGGCACTGCACATCCTGGAAAAGCGAGGAGTCCCGCAACAGCGGAATCAGGCAATGGCGCGTCGGCTCGCGACCAGTATCTACACCAATGCCCCGTTGAAGGGTCTCGACGAGCTGAACAATCTACCGAAAGAAGACCAGGAAGCTGCGTTCCAGGAACAGGGCGTCATCATCACTTATCTTGGAATGACACGGGACCGACGACTGATGGACTACCTCATGCCGTGGCTGGATTGCCGCCGCACGATTCAGGACCTGCGAACCAATGCGATAAGCATGACGGCCACTCCGGCACGGTTTTACACTCCGCCGCTCCGAGTGTGCGACGCCGCGCTGGAAGCGGTCCTGCGCATTGATGGGCATCAGAAACTGCACGAGGTTTACAGTCAGCATCCCCGACTCCAACAGTTTGAAGGATCAACTGACGACCTGATCGTAACAATGAACAGCGTCCGGGATGCGATGATCCGCGAGGTGAAGCAACGGCGATCCGACCGCAGAAAGTAACGATTGCCGGTCGGACGGGACTCTCTCAGTTTTTGTCTGTCATTTTTTGGGGAACGACGGGCTTCTACGGTTTCAGACGCAGCACAAACAATTTTCCGTTGCCGTTGGCTGTGATGAGGTGGCGGCCATCCGGGATGAAGGCGAGGTCGTAAATCCCACCTCGGTCCGGCCCGATTCGGAATGTTGTCGGGCGCAGCATGCGTGCGTCCCACAGCGTAATGATTCCGTCGCTGTAGGCTGTTGCGACGCCGCCATCGACAGGATTCACTGCGACGGCCGACAGAACCGGCGCGTGTCGGCCGGACACGTGGGCGACAGGATCAGCCGTAATCCGACTGGGCAGCAATTCATCGGGAACAGCCGGTGCGATGAATTCAGCGACCCCGGATTTCACATACAGAAGTCGCCCGTCGGCGAGAAACGCAATCGGGCCATGTCCCTTGCGGTCGCGCAGTTTTGTTCCGTCACTTCGCGACCACAGCCGAACGGTCCCTGCTGCGGGAGTGCCAAACGCAGCGGCCACAGTCTTGCCATCGGGACTCAAAGCAATCGCCGCAGCATTCAACTTCGCGTTTTGTCGCCTTCCCAGGTTTGTCCTGCGTACAACGTGACCGCGACCATGCCGTCGACAGTTCCGACAGCGGTTGTTCCGTCGGATGCGATTGCCACACAAGTCTGCTTCGCGGACTTCCTGCTGAAAGCGCCGCACTGCATCCGGAGAGTCCATCGTCTTCTGCGGCAGCATCTTGAGCGCCACGACACGTCGCATGCGTCGATGGACGGCCTTGTAGACGACGCCCATGCCTCCGGCGCCCAGCTCGTCGACAATCAGGTAATCGCCCAGTCGCAGCTTGCCGATCTGTCCCTGCACAATTCGCTGCATTTGCCACGCTGTCAGCAGTCGACGTTCCAGCAGTTCGCGTCCAAGCTGCGCCGAGTTACCAGGGTCGACGCTGGATCCGGACCGGATTTCGTCAAGGACTGCGGCCGGGACAAGATCCTCATCGTGCAATGCGCGCAGAAGCGTTCCTGACTGGCCATCCTCGGCGAGCGTTATGTCAATCGTCTGCTCATCATTGGGAACCTCAACCGACAGCTGTATCAGAGTTTCGCGCAGCAGCTGTTCAATCTGTGCGTCGCGACCGGGAAAACGCTGCAGGTATTCGTCGATATCCGGTCGGTCACCCCAACGGTGTCGCACGCGGAATTCACCCTACAACAATTCGATGCTGACATCCGACACGGAACCAAGGTCTCGGTATCGCTGCAGATAATCCTCGATTTTCCACCGCTTCGCCGGAATGCCCTTGGCTTCGGAGACCGTCGCATCAGGCTCGGAGTCGGACGGAATCGGTTTCCAGCGCATCTCCAGATCGATCAGGATCAACTCGTGCAGGATGCCCAGGCGGTCCTGGTGGGCGGCATCAGTAAGAAAAGCGGCAACATCCGGAACAGTCGCGCCAGCCCAGGCACGTTCAAACGCTTCCAGTCGTTGAGAGAGATTCAGCGTCAGCTCGCTGCCCATACTCGGCTGTCTTTCGCACCGGTCCATCCGATCACAGTTCGGTCAGTCACACCCAGTGTGAGGAGCGGTTTCGAAACGTGCCAGCCAGTGCGATGTCAATCCGCCTTCCCGTCGGAATCCCACCACCAGTTGTTGTCGTCTGCGGGCAACTGAACTCGCGACCGGCTCTGCTGCATGACGCGATCGTCCGACTGTCTGCGGAATTCCCGGCCGGCGACTCGCGATGGTGAGATTTCGACACCACCACTGACCGACGTGATCCAACCACGACCGCGCGAGTAACGATAATCGCTGATCGATGGAACTTCGGTCGGGACGACGTACTGCGTCAGGCGGCAGCGGTCGCGATCGAGAAAGAACTCCGGTTGCCAGGCCCCATCGGCTCGTCGATTCCGCCGTTCAGCAATCAGCTCGGCAACGACCGACAGGCCGATCGCATTCTGCAGTTCGGCGAAGACCGGCACTTGCTCAGCCATGGCTGGGAAGTATCGCGTGAATGTTGTCGCCACCTGCAGGGCAAACTTTGTTGGCTTCTCGGCCTTGACTGCTGCCGTGCCCGGCAGGTTCCTCGCGGTCACGACTTTGACTCCCTGGCCTTTCAGTTCCCACGCAAGTCCGTCCGAGGAATGAACGACCTCGTCGTATTCGGCGACGAACCACCAGCGGTGTTGTTTCTGCGCCGCCTGAACGCTGCCCCGAGCGGCCAGGTCCAGGTAGTTGGTGAATTTCTTGACTGGCGAGGGGTCGTGCCCCAGCGAGATGCGCTTGAGACGGTAATCCGCAGCAACCATCGTCAGTGCGAACCGACTGCTGGTGTCGATTCCGTACAGCCGGATGGCCTGCATGCCCATCGCCTGAGCCATTTCTGCAAAAATCTGCTGCACTCGGCTGCGGTCGATACCACGGAGACTATTCATGTACGTGACATAGTCCCGCATCCCTTGCACGGTCGGTTCGATCGAACACCCGATAAACGGAGCCGTCTTCCAAGACAAGGCATATCGCAGGCCGACGATCAGGTCATCCAGATGCAGAACCGGGCGTCCGCTGCTGCGCCCCACAACCTCGCCCGACGGTAACTGTGTCCATGCCTCCGCGCGCCCGGACAGGACGACATCGCCTTCGGCGGGAAAGAAGAACACGTGGCTGACAGACTGCAAACCGGCCATGTAGCGAATGTCGGCCGGCCACCGTTTTTCCTGACGGGACAGATCAGCGGCCGTCCGCTGCAGCCGCTTCAGTGAGACGCAGCGAAGTTGGCTCGATTTCCCCACCTGCTGTGAGGCGACCGCACCAGCGGCCTCGTTCCGAAGTAGTTCCAGCCGATCATTCTGACTGAGCGACGCTGTCTGTCGCAGAACGCCTTCGGGATCGATGTAGATGCCACCAATTGCCTGCGCGCTAGCGGGCGTGGGCATCAAGACACTCAGGACGATGCCGACGGCTATGCTGACTCGCGACCACAGTCCCACGGTTCGTACTCCCTACGAATTGAAATTGATTGCTGATTCCCCAGAGCGCATTTCCGGAGATGTTTGTTGACGATGGAGTCTACCTGCGGCAACGGTTTGGTTCCCGACAATTCTCAAACTGTGTGATGTGGACACACCGGATGGAAGCTCAGCGTTGCGTCACAATCTGTAGCCGCGTGAGGCGGCGCTTGCCGTCGCAAGGATGAGAGAGCACCATAACGGACTGCGGCTAACGATGGTCGAGGTGAAACGGATGGCCGTGTGCGACATTTCCGAAGGGAATCTCATCCAGCCCATCCCCATCATCCCGCACACCCACGAGGTCGACGTGCATGCCGGCGACAACTTACTGCATCCGAACGACAGACACGCCGCATGGCTTTTATTCCGTACGTCACCGCCACGGCAGACTGATCGACTCTCAAATCCACGTTCACGAAGGCCGTCTCATAGATGACCACACCTCTCGAATCGTTCTTCCGGATTCTCGGCGTGTTTTGCGTCACCGCGATCGCGGCACAGGCGGCCGATCGGCCCAACGTGCTGATTCTGATGAGTGATGACCAGGGGCTGCTGGATGCACGGTGTTTCGGTTCTACGGACCTGCACACACCGAATATCGATAGCCTGGCGAAGACCGGGGTCTGCTTCACTCAGGCGTATGTGCATACCGTGTGCTGTCCGGCGCGAGCGGCTTTACTGACGGGACGGCATCCGCAACGCGGTGCCGTCAACAGTTGGATGCAGAGTGACATGCATGCCGATGCCGGTCTGAACATGTCACTTTCGGAGCGCACCATCGCGGAAGTTCTACAGGCTGCCGGATATCGCACGGCGCTGTTCGGAAAGTGGCATCTGGGGGCTCATTGTGATCATGGGCCGATGCGTCAGGGATTCGATGAATTCTTCGGGATTCGGGACGGATTCATCGATAACTACAACCATTTCTACCTGCACCGGGGAGGCTTTCATGACCTGTATGAAGGCACGAAAGAAGTCTGGCACCGAGACCAGTACTTCCCCGAACTGATGGTGAATCGGGCGCTGAGTTTCCTGGAACGGAATCACGATCAGCCGTTCTTCCTGTATGTGCCATTCAACATTCCGCATTATCCCGAGCAGTCGCTCAAGCAGTTTGCCGGGCGATACAAAGACCTGCCCGAACCGAGACGTTCCTATGCAACGATCGTCAGCACGACCGACCACTACATCGGCCAGGTCCTGCGCAAACTGGAGTATCGCGGTCTACGTGACGACACGATCGTTCTCTTCCTGAGCGACAATGGACACTCGGAAGAGCGATACACGATCGGAATCGAAGACCATAGCAGCGGATATCCGAAAGGGCATCGCTACGGAGCGAACGGTGGTGGAGGCAACACCGGGCGATGGATCGGGCGCAAAGGCACGTTTTTTGAAGGCGGCATCCGCACGCCAGCGATCATCAGTTTTCCGCCGGAGCTTCCACAGAATGAAGTTCGCGGTCAGATCGTCACGGCAATGGATTGGATGCCGACAATTCTCGAACTGTGTGGTGTGGACGCACCGGATGTGAAGATCGACGGACGCTCAGCGTTGCCCGTCATAGGCTCGGCGGATGCAGAATCCGCGCACAAGGTGCTGCACTTTCAATGGCAGGAGCGCTGGGCAGTGCGGGAAGGTGACTGGAAACTGATCCGCAACAGGTCCGGTAAAGACGGGGACGATGTACTGACGCTGTACAATTTAGCCGACGAAAAACCAGAGGCGCGGGATTACGCGAAGGACAAGCCTGATCTGGTTCGTCGTCTTAATCGGCTGCACGCAGAGTTTGCGAAAGACGTGTTTGGCCACGCCGCCACGCCGGACGTGAAGCGAAACCCCAAACGCAAGCTCGACCTGTAGCCGCTTGAGTCGGCGCTTGCCGTCGCACCGATGACACAGCACCATGATCTACTGCGACTAACGAACTGAACCGGAGGGTTGCACGATGAGTGTTGAAGAAGTCCTTGTCCGAGAGCAAACGCGTCGTCAGTTTTATGCGAATGCCGGTTTCTCCATCGGTGGACTTGGACTCGCGTCATTGCTGAGCGACGGCCAGCTGCTGGCGGCACCATCTGCATCCACTGATGCTCGTGCAACGAATCCACTTGCTCCGCTGGAAGGGCACTTCCCGGCCCGAGCAAAGAACGTGATCTACCTCTTCATGGCCGGCGGGCCGAGCCATCTGGAGCTATACGATGACAAGCCGAAATTGAAGGAACTGACCGGCCAGGTCATTCCACCGTCGTACGTCGAGGGCAAGCGATTCGCGTTCATCAAGAAGGACGCGAAGCTGCTGGGAACCCGCCGCCGGTTCGTGCGCAACGGCGAGTGTGGCACAAAGATGTCGGAGATTCTTCCGCACATCGGTTCAATCGCCGACGACGTGTGCCTGGTCCGCAGTATGAAGACCGAGGTGTTTAATCATGGTCCAGCCAAGCTGTACATGAACACGGGGTTCGAGCGTTTCATGGGCCGACCCAGCATGGGGGCGTGGGTCACGTACGGTATCGGCAGCGAGGCGGACAATCTGCCTGGTTACGTTGTGATGCACTCCGGTCCGCGCGGTCCCCGCGGTGGTACGCCACTTTGGGCCAGCGGGTTTCTGCCGACGACGTACCAGGGCGTTCCTCTACTCAACGGGTCCGATCCGATACTCAATCTTTCTCCACCGAAAGGTATCGATTCTCAGCGGCAGGGTGAGTTCATAAACGCGGTCACGGACCTCAATCGACTGCGACTGGAGCAGATCGGCGACCCGGAGATCTCAACCCGGATTGCCGCCTACGAGATGGCCTACCGGATGCAGAGCAGTGCACCGGAACTGATGGACCTGTCTGGCGAGTCCAAAGAGACGCTGGCGGCGTACGACATTAAAGACGTGTCGAAGCCAGGCTTTGCCCGCAACTGCCTGCTGGCCCGGAGACTGGTTGAGCGCGGCTGCCGCTTCGTGCAGCTCTATCACACCGACTGGGACCACCACGGGAATCCGGGTACGAATCTCGGTCCGCCATTGGACGCACGCTGCAAGGAAGTCGATCAGCCAGCCGCGGCCCTCGTCAAAGACCTGAAACAGCGCGGCCTGCTGCAGGACACAATTGTGATCTGGGGCGGTGAATTCGGTCGCACTCCGCAGGGTGAACCGCGCGATCTGATTGGTCGCGACCATCACATCGACGGTTTTTCAGTCTGGCTGGCCGGTGGTGGCGTGAAGGGCGGACAGGTCATCGGGGCGACGGACGAGCTTGGTTATTACGCGGTCGACAATCCCGTGCATGTGCACGATCTGCAGGCGACCGTGCTGCACCTGTTGGGTCTGAACCACCTGAAGCTGACCTACCGCTTCCAGGGCCGGGACTTCCGCCTGACCGACGTCGGCGGACGTGTCGTTGAGCAGATGCTGGCATAGGAGCTGATTCAGCTCGGCGAGCGACCGATCCCGATCCGTTTTTCGTCATGTGCCGATTTCAGACCTTTGCTATGGTCCGGCTGACATGGACGTCTCAAACAACCATCTGCTCGCATTCCAATCGGCGCCCGCCGATTCGCCGCCCGATCTGGACGTTGGTGTGATCTACACCGGCGAACGCGATCTGATCGTGCCTCTGCTCGAAACCGCCGCCAAATCAGCCGACGGAATTCGCGTTCGACTGGTTCTGGTGGACAATGCGTCCGGGGAAGAGTTGTCAGACTTCGTGCAGTACTTTCCGGACAACGTCGTTGTGACAAACGGTTCGCGGCTGACGTATGCCCGGAATCTGAATCGGATCATCGAGCATTCAGACGCGCCACTGGTACTGGCGTTGAACACGGACATGACATTTGATCCGGAATCGCAATGCCTGGCCCGGATGGTCGAGTTTATGCGGCGGAATCCTGAATGTGGCGTGTCCGGTTGTCAGATTTATCACCCCGATGGCTCCTACGGATTCCCCGCACGGCGTTTTCAGTCCTTGCGGATAATCGCGGCACGCAGACTGGGACTGTCGCGTGTACTCGCCCATGAGGTGGACGGATACCTTTACCGAGAGTTCGACCGTGCCGATTCCTTTGAATGCGAATGGCTGTCCGGCTGCTTTCTAATGATGCGACGCGAGGCCCTGGCGGAAGCCGGTTCGTTTGATGTGGGTTTTCGCAAGTACAAGGAAGACGTGGACTTTTGCCTGCGGATGGCGATCGCGGGGTGGCAGGTTATGTTCTGCGGCGACACATTCGTTTGTCACCACGAACAACGAGCGAGCCAGCGAGTGCTATCGCGTGACGCTCTGATTCACGTGCGGTCGTATGTCCGCTGGCTACGAAAGTGGGGGTTTAATCCGCGACGGAAGCTGGCGGCCAGTCGGCAGCAGAGATTGGCCAGCACGCGCGAGTCGCGGGAAGAGAAACGCGCGGCGTAAGCGTCGCCCCTCTCCCTAACCCCGTCAGAGGGGAGAGGGCACAAGTGGACGCTACTCGTCCTGCTTCAGCAGGTCGGCCAGAATCGTCCGCCGGACTTCGTCGAAGTCGAAGTCGACGTACGATTTGATCCGGGCCTGCTGGAGTTCCAGCGTGATCTTTTGATTCGAGTCTTCCTCTTCCGCGATCTTCTCGGTGAATTCTGCATACGTGTCGGTCACGCTCTTGCGACCCTTTGTGTACGGAGCGACTGCTTCTTCACCCAGAGCGGCGACGGCATCGTCAAGTTCCGCCAGTGCGTCGTCATCTGGTCGGCGGGCTTTTTCCGCGACTTTGGCGGCAAATTCGCGGATGTGCCCGGCGAAGTTCAGCAAGCGGCTGGCCAGCGGACTAATTACCTGCTCGTCCGGATCCTCCGCGCGAATCTGCTCGCACAACACGGTCAAACCAGGAATCGCGTCGCGGAAACGACCGCCATAGGCATCAATCCAGACGACGCCTTCATAGGCCACCAGCCGTTTGGGGTTCGACAATCGCACCTGCTC
>CAYSJO010000769.1:0-7360 GCA_964431285.1 uncultured Planctomycetaceae bacterium | reverse complement strand
TGCAAGAATCGCCTGCTTTTAACGGTCGGCGGAGTTTTTTGACCTCACGGGGTTGGTGAAGTCGTTTGAGCGGCGGGCGGCGTAGCGCGGGGCTCCGAACTGAGTGGGATTGGGAAGTCGAATCACGCTCACATTGCGCGCCGGGACGCCAAATCTGCGTGGATTGTCGCCTGTCTGCTCGGTCTTGGTTTCCGGTCCGGCGATGTGTCCCCGGTCCAGCTCCTGTCTTGGCGTCGTGCACTGCTGTTGGACCGCGCGCGCTGGCGCAGTTTCCGTCAAGAACATCTATGGAACAGCGAGGTTCGCTGCAGTCCGGCTGTTGAAATAGGACCCTTAAAGTAACTCAAGCAGAACATTTCCCGCTATTCATTTCAGAACCTTGATCTGAAGGTCCTTGAAGTGCACGATCATTCCGGGGTCGTGCAATTGGAGCTGGATCTCGCCTTTGTCGAGCCGCCGATCATTCGGAAGGTTTTCGGTAAACTCCGATGATGTTTTCCCGTTGATCGAGAACTTGAAGTTGTTTTTCCGGACCATCACGTGAACTTTGTTCCAGTCACTCTTGTTGATGTCGCCCAGCGTCACGGCGCCATTGATTTTCGTGACAGTCGGCTTGTCGTTTTCGTCGATCACCAACCGGTCACCACGAAAGCATGCATGTTCGCGTCGGCCGGGCGTGTGGAAATCCCATGCTCCCAGAACCTGCTTGCCAATTCCAACATGACCAATGTCTACATGATAGGCCTGATAGTCGCGGCGGCCCGTTTCGTCCTTTCGAGAGCGGATGTTGACGCCGCTGTTTCCTTTGCCGGGGAACCGATAGGAGAACTTCATCTCGAAATCGGAGATCTCCCTGTTCCTGTCGTAAATGAGATAGCTGCGTCCCTTTGCTCCCTCGCCAACGATCAGGCCGTCCTCGACGTACCAGGCCTTCGCCGCCTCTGGTGAACTGACGGACCAGCCTTCCAGAGTTTTGCCGTTGAACATGGAAACGAATCCGTCGTTTGGCTCCTCGCTTCGTGTCGATGCGGGCAACAGGAGAAGTGCGAAGATGGTGAGTAGCAGTGGCAGGATGCTGCGGCTGTGGATGTTGCACACGGTGTTCATTTGATTCTCCCAAGCTCTGAAAGATATTTAACCAAGTCTGACAATTGGGATTTCGAGAGCAGCGCTGTTATGCCGGTCGGCATCGTGCTGCCCGTCAGGCGTTTCTCTTCAATGTCTTCCTTCCTGATCGTGATCAGTTTCTGCGTGGTGATGTCTTGCAGGATGGTGTCGCCCGTTTTTTCGCTTTCTTTCGTTATTCGCTGGTAGCCTGATCGGACTCTTCCATCGGTTGTGACCACGACGAAGGTCGAGTAACCCTCTTTAATCTGGCGGCTGGGCCACAGCAGTTCCTCAACAATCCGCTCTGAAGAAAGCGTTGTACCAATCGCGGTCAGGTCTGGTCCGACAATGCCCCCACTCCCGCCGACTTTGTGGCAAGTTGTGCAACCCATACTTTGGAATAGAATGGCGCCCCGTTTCTCGTTGCCGTCCTCGGCCGCGTCGCGCACTAAACGTTTTACAAAGGTTTCGCTGTAGTTCGGTAGTTCGGCGGCCGCGCCGAGTAGTCCGTTAAGCGTGCGCATTAATCCCGGGTCCGTTCGGCCGGACGCATACATGGCTCGCACGAGTCGTTTGGCGGCCGCTTGCGTTGGCGGACGTCTCGACAGTGCAAGAGACAACTCATACGCGCCCGTTTCTCGACCCACCATCGCGCCGAACGTTTCCGTCACTTCAGGCGATTTCAACTCGGGCTCGTCTAGTAACCTGGCCGCTTGCGCGGCAGCGGCCTTAAGATCGATTGTGGCGAGCGACTGAATCGCGACGGCTTGCACTTCCAGCGAACTCGGTTTGTCGGCGTAAGAAACGAAGGTCTCCCGAGCCTCGGGTAATTTCATTTCCGCTATGGCTTTGAAAGCGGCTAAGCGAATTGATGTTGCCAATGACACATCGTTGGCCGCCGCGAGCACCGCCTTCTTTGAACCTTCGACACGCCATACTCCGGCCAACGCCAGGGCATTCGCCTGTAGTTCCACATGCGATTGGCCAATCAAGTGATTCAGCGTCTCGTCGAGATTGCCTTCCGGTCGAACATCGCGTGCACGAGCAACCTCTTTCAACCGAGCCAGTGCTGCCGCGTGACTCGGCGCGTCGTATCCGGCCGGGCCCGTAAACCGCTGTGTGGCCAAGCCGAAGTCGCGAAGATCTCTTGCGTCGCCCACTGCGAGAATTGCTCCGATCGCCGACGCTTTGAGTTCCACTTCCAGATCATCTGACTCGACGACTTGCTTGAGACTCTCCAAAACATCTTGTCCACCGGTTTCGTTCAACACGGCTGCCAGATGGTCAGGGCGGGCGAACGAAACATCGCCACGCTTGAACGCGGGCATCCAGGAGGGCCGGAGTCCATGCACGGTCTGTTTAAACGCGTACTCAGTCCAACCGTCGTGCGGCTTGTCGAGGATGTGCGCGGCAACTTCGATCGATCGTGGCGATGGGATCGCCGAACATGCGACAACCGCCTCCAATCGTACATGAGGATGCTCGTCGATGATGCGTGCCGCGAGCAGGTCCAGCGGATTGTCGAGCCGGTCGTGCCAGCGCCCAACGATGTGAGTTGCGAACGCGCGGACTCGCGGGTCCTGCCCCTGCAGCAGCCGATTCAGCAGGTTGCGCTCAACAACTTCGATCGTCGCAAAAGCTCCCAACGCCTCGTACAAATGATGTTCGTATCGTGCCATTTTCGGATCCAGTGAACGAACCCATTTGTCGAGCGCCGCTGCGACGTCCGCCGGATCTCGCCGAGTCATCTCACGCTTGGCCTGATAACGTTCCCAGCGTTCGGGCGATTGGAGAGAAGCGACAACTTGTTCATTCGACGCCTCTTCCAGATTCGGCGGTTCGACCAGCGATTTCTTCAACGAAATCCGCCAGACGCGGCCATGAGCTTTGTCGCGCGCTGGATGTCGATAAGCATCGTCCTGGTGACATGTGATTGGGTTGTACCAGTCGACAACATAGATCGCGCCATCCGGCCCAACCTTCACGTCGACGGGTCGAAAGTTGCGGTGACTCGACCGAAGGACAGGCTCCTCCCAGTTCAGCGAGAATCCGGCTCCGTTGGCTTCGAGAGAAAACCGTTTGATCCTATTGGCTTTGAAATCGCCGATGACAAAGTCGCCGTGCATCGATTGCGGCAGATGGCGGCCATCGAGATAGCCAATGCCGCAGTAACCTCCGGGATCGCCGATGCGTGGAAATCGCTGCCTATGGGTCGTTGAAACCAAACCGGGCGTTAGCCAGTTGACGCCGCCGGCGCCGTCGACGTTGAAGACCTGCCCCCAATCGTCGAATCCAATTCCCCACGGGTTGCCTGGCCCCATGTGGCCTTCGAGAAACGGCAGCAGTTGCAGACGCTTTGGCCGGAATCGATAGAAGCCCGCGTTGAACAAATTGCTCGCGCCCCAAGGCGTTTCCACGCGCGACTCGCAGCCGTCGCCGTGGCCAAAATACAACTCGCCGTCCGGACTCCAGCGAAACGAGTTAATCGTTTGATGCGAGTCACCGTTGCCAAAACCGCTGAGCACGACTCGGCGCTGGTCGGCTCTGCCATCGCCGTCGGTGTCTTGAAGGAACAGAATTTCCGTGTTTTGCCCGACATAGACTCCGCCGTCGCCCCACTCCAGCCCCGTCGGAATGTTCAAGCCATCGGCAAACAGAGTCGACGTGTCGGCACGACCGTCTCGGTCGGTGTCTTCGAGCACGATGATCTTGTCGTTGGGCACAACGCCGGGAAAAACGTGCGGGTAGGTCGTCGTGACCGTGACGTACATTCGTCCGGCAGGATCCCAGCGGATGGCTAGCGGCGACGTGAGTCCTTCACGCTCGCACGCGAACAAGTTGACCTCAAATTCGTCGGGTGTGGAAAACGCGGCCAACTCCTTTTCAATGTCTGCGTTGAGATCGCCGTGCAGTTTCTCCGGCTCGGGACGACTAGTTCCCGGGTCTTTGCCACCAGACGCGATTTGCCAATTTCGCTGCTCCGCCTTTTCGATGAGCGGTACGAGTTGCTTCCACTCTTCACGAAACGGGACTTCACCGCGCGTGAACTGCCGTCGCGCGTCATCGCCGTAGAGCAACTTCCAATTGGCCGGCCGCCAGTAATCGTACCACAGACGATGTTTTTCGATTACGGCTTTGCGCAGTGTTTCGAGGTCCAATTCATCGCGAGTCTGTACGCCGAGGTGACGGGCAATTTGCTGAGCGACGTGGGCTTGAGCTGATGGTTTGATGTGCACGCCGTTGTCGGTCAATCCCGGCTTCGCGCTGGTAAACATGTCGACAAGAATTAAATTGCGATCCTCGGCAATTCTCTTGATCGCTTTCACATACTGCGCAAGATCTGCGTTCTGTTGGGACAGGTCCGGAATCAGCGGACTGGACGGCTTCTCGAATGGCGTGGGCGTGACGAGAACCACCAACCTGGCGTGATTGCGAAAGACATCGGCAAGCCGTTCATACGCGCTGACAAACTGGTTGAGTGATTCCTTGCCAGCCATCGATTCGAGCTGGCCGAATTGGGCGATGACGATCGTTGTGCGAAGACTCCTGAGTTGATCGCCGATATTACCCAACCCGCCATCCTCACCAAAGTGTGCTTTACTTCGCCAGCGTTCAATCACCGTGCCCTGACGAAAAACCGTGTCAGCCTCCCACGACAAGTCCCGAAATTTCGGCCGAGTCTCCCAAAACCTCTGCGTCAGAGCGGCCTCAAGGTATCCGGCCTGCTGGAGATGCAACACATTAGTGCCTCCAACAAAAACGATGACGTCGTCTTTGGCCAATTCGAATCGATGTTCCCTCGACTGACGGTCCTGCGAAGCAGCACCCGAAACGGTGATGAGCGCGACGAACAGAGCGGCGAAGAATCGCATTGTCAGTCCGGATTGTATCATCGGTGGCCTTCCTTGAGGCGAAACTGCGGTGTTGTGTGTCACGACATTCTGACTGATTCTGTCCGAGTTCTCGACAGTCGAGCGAGTTCCAATCCCCACGCTCGCCGCGATTCACAACGCCTGGCACAATCACGGCATGTCTACAGGAACGCGCACTCAACGTTACTACGATCACCGGCTGAAGGAACTCGTCCGGACGACCGGAAACATCGACATCGCTGTTGAAAGCGGGGTTCCAAGGTCCACGGCATATGGCTGGCTCTCCCGGCCGCCGACTGATGTTGTGTCGCTGGAGGTCCATGACGCTGAGACCACTGATCTCCAGCGGGAGGTTGTTCAACTACGACGTCGAAACGCCAGGCTTGTCGCTCTACTGCGGCTGATCATGACCGTCGTGAAGGTCGGAGGGTTCTCCTTGACTCGTGTTCGGCTCCCGGAAGAATGCGACAAGCTTCGTGTGCTCCGAGGAATCGACCAGGCACGCGGCCACTTTCCTCTGCGCACCGTCCTGCGAGTCACTGGCCTGACGCATGGACGTTTCCACTCGTGGACCACAGAGCCATGTCGCCTTGAGGACCTTGAAGCCTGTCCGAAGTCTTCGCCACACCAGTTGACGGCAACGGAAGTGAACACGATTCGCGAGATGGTGACTTCCGAGGACTACCGTCATGTTTCGACCGGTACGCTGGCGCGTCTGGCGGAACGGGTGGGCAAGGTCTTCGCATCGGCATCCACGTGGTATCGGCTCGTGCGACACCATCGCTGGCGACGACCGCGCCGGCGTGTCCATCCTGCGAAACCCAGGGTCGGAATAAGAGCAGCCGGACCGAATGAGGTCTGGCACATCGATACACCGATCCTGCGACTGCACAACGGCAGTCGTATCTACCTGCACGCTGTGATCGACAATTACTCCCGACGCATTCTGGCCTGGTATGTGGCGGACAGCTTTCAACCCGGTATCACGGCTCAACTGATACTGGATGCCTTCGAAGCGATGATCGGTGGAAAGCCGACCCTGGTCGTGGACGGCGGCGTCGAGAACTACAACTCAGCAGTCGACAAGATCGTCGAGTCCGGCCTCTTGAAGCGCGTTCTGGCACAGACTGAGATCCATTCATCCAACTCGATGATCGAATCGTGGTGGCGGGTGCTCAAGCACCAGTGGCTGTACCTGAATCGGCTGGATTCGCTGAAGACGGTTGAGAACCTGGTCGCCTTCTATGTGGAGCAGCACAACTCGCACATGCCACACTCGGCGTTCAAAGGCCAGACGCCCGACGAGATGTATTTCGACACGGGCAAACTCATACCGAAGAAGCTGCAAGCGGCACGATTGGCCGCACGGCAGTCGCGTCTCAAGGCGAATCGAGCACTGAGTTGTCGAAACTGCGAGAAACCTGTTTCGATTGGCGGTTGAAGAGCCATGCAGCAGAAACCCGGAGGCCGTTCCGCCCGAGGAATCCGGCTCCGGCTCGACCACCATCATCAGTGCCGCCCGTGAGCATCGAAACCTGATCCCACGTCCGACGCCCTGATCCCACGTCCGACGCCCTGAGCTTCTCGCACGGCGTTGGAGTTTCCCATGCAATTCGTGCTCCAGCCCTGCCACATTCTGCTTGCTACTGTCATTGGTTGGGCCAATGAACGCCAGCAGCAGATCATCGAGTTCCAGAACGACCAGATCCAATCGTTGCTGAAGCTGCTCGGGAAGAAGTGATTGTTGCTGACTGATGATCAGCGTCGCGTACTGGCTGTGAAAGGCCATGCCGTCGGCCGGAAGGCACTGCTGGATCTGACCGCCATCGTGACTCCCGGCACGATTCGCGTGGTGTCGTGGACACGGTGCTCTTCGAGGTGCAGTACGACTCCGTCCCGTGTGCTATTCTGCATCGGAACAGACACATTCGACTAGCGATGGAGATGTCCTGTGAATGCAATCAAGTCTTTTCTGAAGACGTCGATCATTGGTGGCACGATCGTTCTGCTCCCCGTCGCGATTCTTGTTGGCGTGTTCTCTTGGGTGTTTGGACTCGTCAAAGGCTGGTTTGCGCCACTGACGAAGTTGATGACCGGCGCGCTGAACCTGGACCAGTTGGTCGACGAGCAGGCGATTCCTGGCGGTCTGGCCGAGATTATTGCTGTGGTGGGGTCGTTGGCAATCATCATCGCAACGTGTTTTGTCGTTGGGTTAGTGGTGCGGACCGGCGTCGGCCGGTTTGCCCACAGGGAATTGGAAGACCGCATTCTCAAGATTGCGCCGGGTTACAATCTGATCAAGGAAACGGTGCTACAATTCCTCGGCAACCGGCCGTCACCGTTTTCGTCGGTCGCACTCGCACGCATCTTCGGAAACGAAA
>CAYSJO010000768.1:0-15590 GCA_964431285.1 uncultured Planctomycetaceae bacterium | reverse complement strand
AAGCCCTCGAATTGCCCCTCAATCGCCACTGTCATAGCGACCTCCATATCGCCACTGGCCAGTTCCATCCAGATTTGCACGCTGTACCCGTCAAGGACGGCCAGCATCGCTTCGGCGGGACGACCATTCATTCCGAAACGGTGCACTGCCTGAACCGCTTCGAGCCGCAACTCAGGTTTGAGTTCATTCAGCCGCAGCGACTTCCAGTAATCAAACGGTCGGCCGTCGTAGGTCACTTCCGCGATGACTGGAACAGCGGGGGCGTCCACAGCGGATGGTTTTGCCCGATCCGGCTCAACGGGATTCCAGTCGGTCTCCGCCTGTGCGAGTTGGGCCACGAACTCAGGGACCTCCCGATCGTCCGGCTCGGTCAGGATATGCGACGCGAGCAGTGGGTCGAGTAGTGCTGGAGCCGAGTCGACCACGATTGCCGCTTCTTCCACCTCACCGCTGGCATGTGCGATCTCACCCTCAACGGAATCACCGTTGGCCGGTCCGGACTGAGATTGTGCAACAAAAATGCTTGCCGCCAGAAGGAGAACACAACATGACCCTGCGAATAGCCGACCGTTCATGATTCCCTCCTGGAAACGAGATCCCTGACGCCGCATTGATCAGCACGCGGTCATGCGTAGACTCGACCGGCCGACTCTTGAAACAGCGTTTCGGACGTGTTGCCGGCTCAGCCGGCAGAAACCCTCCACTTCAATGTGAATTACGCAGCGATCCTTCAACCACGAGCTGCTGGCTCGTTCCTGGATGTTCCTCCGTGTATGGTGAATCGATCGCGTTATTCGATAATTCAGCAGCCGACATGGGAACTCCGCATGACCGCCACATTCGATTTGATCGCACCACCACTGGCTCCACTGCATGCCGATGGCTCACTGAATCTGGGAGCTGTGGAACAGATGGCGCACCACTTCGTCCAGAACGACATCGCTGGTGTGTTCGTCTCGGGCACCAGTGGGGAGAGCCAGTCGCTGACCGTTCAGGAACGACTCGCGTTGGCGCAGCGGTGGCTCGATGTCAGCCGCGGCACTGATCTGCATGTGATTATTCAGGTCGGCCACAACTGCGTCGAAGACGCCCGCATCATGGCCCGGCATGCACAAGGCGAAGGAGCCGATGCCGTCGCAACGCTCAGTCCCAGTTTTCTTAAGCCGGAAACGGTCGAGAATCTGATCGAATGCTGCCGGCCGGTAACCCAAGCAGCGGGCGATCTGCCGTTTTACCTCTACGACATTCCGTCCGTGACTAACGTGTCACTGCCGATGTCCGAGTTTCTGGTGAAAGGCAAAGCCCAGTTACCGAATCTGCGCGGATTAAAGTTCACCAACACGGACATGATGCAGTTACAGGAATGTCTGCACCTGAATGATGGCGAATTCGACATCCTGTTCGGCTGCGATCAGATGTTGCTGGCCGGAGTGATGTTCGGCTGCCCGGGTGCTGTGGGCACGACCTACAACTTTGCAGCCGGCCACTACCGCCGCATGATCGACGCGTTTCACTCGGGCGACCTGGCAACCGCCCGCCGTTGTCAGCACGAAGCCGTGCAAATGATTCGCGTGTTCCAGAAGTACGGCTTCCTGCCAGCCGCCAAGGTTGTGATGTGCAGCCAGGGAATCGATTGCGGTCCGGTCCGGTCTCCGCTGCGACCGTTAACGGCAGATCAGGAAAGGCAGTTCCTGGAAGAACTGTCGAATGAACCAGCTCTGATCTCCGCCGACCCAGTCCGCGTGTAATGAGACCAGCAGCCTTTCCCGGCTCGACGGTCACCATTCGCGTCGATTAGTGTTGATTAGCGTCCCCCAGCCCCGACATCATCGCCCGGGTGAATACAAAAAGGGCACGGCCTCCCCAGACCGTGCCTCCCCCCATTAATGTTCTAACAAACCGCCGGATCAAAACCCGTTCAGCTCAGCAAGGGCTGCGAGAACGGACAACTCGATCGTCAGGTTCTGATCGTCCGTCTCACCAACGCCGAGGTCTTTAGGAGTCTGCCCACCTTCGCCACTGTTGAACCTGTCGACCGATCCGTTACCTCGCAACGTGTCGGCACCATCGCCGCCCAAGATGCGATCGACACCACCACCCAGAATCCGGTCGTTGCCGGTGCCGCCGGTCACTGTGTCGCGGCCACTGCCAGCGTTTACGAAATCGTCGCCAACACCACCATCAATCGAATCGTTGCCAGCTCCACCAGCGACTGTGTCATTACCGGCGTCGCCCGTCAGCGTATCGTGACCACCTTGACCATCGATGACGTCGTTACCGTCACCGCCAGTGATGGAATCGTCTTCGGAGCCACCCAAAATTGAATCGTCACCCGCTCCGCCCTGGATAGTGTTGCGACCAGCCATGCCATTCAGTGAATCGTTGCCGTCACCGCCATCGACGTTGTCCTGGCCCTGTCCGGCGTCGATCGTGTCGGTCCCGTCACCACCCGTAATTAAATCGCCACCATCACCACCTAGAACAACATCGTCGCCCGTTCCGGCATCGACGCTGTCCATTCCGTCACCGGCATCGATCGAGTCGCTGCCATCACCGCCCGTCAGCACATCGTTACCATCGCCAGCGTCAATCGTGTCGTTGCCGTCCTGGCCCAGAATCGATTCACCAAAATCAACGCTGCCGGTGATCTGGTCATCGCCGTCGCCTGCCTCGATCACAATCGATCCGTTTGTCGCCAGAGCCGTGAAGTCGGCCGCGGTGACTCCGCTGACATTGATCGTGTTGTCGGAGTTGGACGCAATGATAATCAACGACGTCAGTGCACTGGATGCAATCGACGGAATCGACGTTCCTGTCGAACCGTTGACCGACACCTGGACGTTGCCCGTGGCTGTCTCATTCTGGACGGTTACGTCATCACCCTGATCAACAAACAGCGAGAGATCCGTTCCACGGAGCACTGCTGACACTGTCAGCAACGTTCTGTCTTCCAATCTCTCGGTATGATGCGTGCGCGTTGAGCGAGAGGTACACGTCAGGCGATTTCGGAAGCGTCGAATCCAGGATGAAATAAACACGGTGCAGACTCCGGAAGAAACGGCTTGAGGTGTTGCCGTTTGGTGACAATTCCACCGATAACCTGGCTCACATGTCGTGACTTGCTGCACTCACCTGTCAGACCTGTCTGTTAAGTCAAATGTTTCCGGACTGACATACGCAATTTGTGACAAAACGGCGCAATCGGCATATCGTGTGAAATAGATATGTTTCGAAGGTTGCCAGAGTTGGCGGATGCGTCGGCGCGAAAAAAAAAAGGCACGACCAGTTGGCCGTGCCCTTTCCGCTCTTCCGCTTGCCCTGTTCGATGTTCGCCGTGAACCGAGTCGGGTTCGATCACTACCCGCCAAACATAACCGCATAAATGCGGTTACTACAAACGACGGTCAAAAGCCGCTCAAAGTGTCGAGGGCCGCCTGGACCGACAATGAAACCAGCAGATTCTGGTCGTCCATTTCTCCTGCTGCCAGATCTTTAGGAACTTGACCACCCTGGCCGCTGTTGAAGCGGTCAAGACCCGAGTTACCTCGCAAGGTGTCGGTTCCGTCACCACCGAAGAGGAAGTCGGCACTTCCACCGCCCAGCAGTGTGTCGTTGCCGTCGTTACCAATGATCGTGTCGCGGCCCAGCATCCCGTTAACGAAATCGTCTCCATCACCGGCGTCGATGATGTCGCGGCCGTTACCACCAAACACGGTGTCGTCGCCGTCACCCGCGTCGATCGTGTCCGCTCCGGAGTTTCCTTCGATGCGGTCATTGCCGTCACCACTCTTGATCTGGTCGTTTCCGGCCTGGCCCTTGATGGTGTCGTTGCCCGTGCCACCGTCCAGCCGATCCGCTCCGGAACCACCGATCAGTGTGTCCTGGTCCTGACCACCATCCAGCAGGTCGTCGCCGGAGGACCCGTTCAGGTTGTCGTTGCCGAAACCGCCACGAATGGTGTCATTGCCGCCGTTGCCCATCAGAACATCGTTACCAAAGCTGCCGACAAGACTGTCGTCTTCGTCGCCACCGTTGAGGGTGTCGTTGCCAATGTTGCCCAGCAGCGTGTCGTTACCATCTTCACCGTTGATGACGTCGTTGCCGTCGCCACCGTCGATGATGTCGTCCATCGCTCCACCACTGAGCAGATCGTCGCCGTCACCACCATTGATACGATCGCCGTCAGCTCCGCCGGTAATCGTGTCGTTGCCGGTTCCACCACTCAGGCTGACCAGTGAGTCACCAATACGAGCTCCCGTGGCCGTAATCGTGTCGTTTCCAGCCTGCCCGTCGATTTCGACGATCAGCGACCGCACATCGTTGATCGAATTCAGCGTGACCGTGTCGTTGCCACTGCCACCCAGCACGCTGACTGTGGTTGTCGATGTGCTGGCCGTGATCGACGCAGTGCCTTCACTGACACGAATCAGTCCATTGTTGCTGTCGATCGTGAAGTCATTCGCGGCCGCTGTTCCCATCACCGTAATCGTCTGTGCTCCAACTGTTTCGCCAACGGTATCCGTTCCATCCCCATTTCCGTTGAAGATGATCGTGTCATCACCCTCACCTGTCCGGATCACGTCATCGCCGGCCTGCCCGTCGATGGTGTCGTTGCCGTTTCCACCGTTGGCTGTATCGTTTCCAGCACCTGCAAGAATCAGGTCGTTACCACCAGAACCGTCAATAACGTCGTCGCCCATGCCGCCGTTTAAGAAGTCGGGGGCATCCGCGCCAATCAGAGTATCGCGACCATCACCACCGATGATGGTGTCAGCCGTTCCATCCAGTGTGAAGAGTGTGATGGTCACTGTCGCCGGGTTACTGACCTGACCCTGATTATCGGCGATCGTGTACTGGAACGTGTCCGTGTCTGAGACGCCTGGATTGGCCGTGTAGGTAACAAGTCCATTACCGAGACTCACTGCCGTCCCCTGAGTCGGCGGCGTCGTAATAGTGATCGTTGAGAAATCAAGCACGCCGTTTGGATCGGAGTCGTTGCTCGTCACATCGATCGTGATGGAGTCACTGGCCGACAGAGGTAACACAACAGAATCGTCGCCTGCTACAGGCGGCGAATTGGAAATAGCGCTGTCGGGCGAGCCGCTGCCGAACAGTGTGTGTGTCGTGTAAATCTGCGTGTCGTTGGGAGCCAGGGAGTAAAGATTCCTGAAGCCAAGGGCGACGTCAAACTCGGAGCCAGCATCGATGAAGCCATCATTGTCAGCGTCATTCATGACGTCATCGGACAATGGCTGTCCATTTAACACAAAGAACGAACAGCAGCTTTCAACCGAGAAACGATCTGTCTGGGGGATTGTTCCACCGAATGCTGTCAATCCAAGAAAAGTCGTGTCGGTCTGAGCTGTTCCACCGGCATCTGTTTCGAACAGAAGCTGATCACCATTCGCCAGTGTGAAGAATCCGCCGCCATCAATCAGAGTTCCATCGAAGAGCAGGTCGCCGTCGAGGTAGCGAACGAGATCGAAGTCAGCCTGGGCCGTCCCGGCATTCGTGACGCGATACGTTTGCGTCAGCAACGTCCCGTTCTGCAGGTTCATATCATCGACCAACGGCTCGAGGAGCTGCGTCAGGGTGAACGTCAGACTGCCGACACTGAACGAACTGTTCGCTTCGGTAGCTGTCGACCGGAATGCCGTAACATTTGCCCCAGCGGTCTCAAGTGTCTGTCGCGGCCCGGTTGAGGCCGTGCGGAAAAAGATGTCAGAGTCGAACGTTGTACTGCCGGGACCACTCGCTCCCAGCGGGTCGTAGATAGCACGTCCACCGGAACTCGTAGATCCAAAGACGCCAGTTGCAGTCAGTTCGATCTGTAGGGTCGCGTCGCCTGTCCCATTCGACAACATCGTCGTCGTACCGGCGACTGCCGTACCCATGCCACTGTCGACTGCGTCGTCCAGCACATTGTTCCCCATCGGGGGCGGCCCCGGCGGTGGCGGCACGGGCGGAGGTGCCGCTTCCATAACCGTAGTTTCGAACGTGCTGCGAATCAGATCGCGACCGTTTCCGCCGTTCAGGTTGTCGGCGCCATTGCCACCAATGATGGTGTCATTGCCGCCGTTGGCGGCGATCGAATCGTCGCCCATGGCGGTCGACAGCGAGTCCGTGCCGTCCCCAAAAATTCGGTCCGCACCGCCGCCACCAAAGATGGCGTCGTTTCCTTCCTGTCCGGCAATGGTGTCTGGACCGGACATCCCGTTCAATGTGTCGTTGCCGAGTCCACCATCGAGTGAGTCAGCCTGTTGACCGCCGTTAATGCGATCATTGCCGTCGTCGCCGTTGATTGTGTCTCGGCCGCCCTGACCATCGAGCGTATCGTTGCCTTCGCCACCCATGATGGAATCATGCTGCGATCCGCCGAGGACGGAATCATCCCCCAGGCCGGCATTGATAACATCATCTCCGGACATCCCGTTGATGGTGTCGTTTCCGTCCCCGCCATCAACACTGTCGGTGCCCTGTCCGGCGTCGATGTTGTCGTTTCCGTCCCCGCCAACAATCGTGTCCGCTCCGTTGCCCGATTCAATCAGATCGTCGCCGTCTCCACCGTCGATGCTGTCGTTCCCGTCGTCTCCAATGATCGAATCGTTGCCGATGCCACCCGACAGGTCATCTGCCCCGTCTCCCCCGTCAATCGTGTCGTCACCACCGCTGCCGTCGATGGTGTCGTCCCCGTCCTGTCCCAGGATGCTGTCGGCAAAGTTCGGGCTGCCGATGATGCTGGCGTCGCCGTCGCCGGCACTGACGACGACTGTCGTTAGCGCCGGGAAGTCGGCGGCTGTAACGGCACTGAAATCAATGACGTTGTCGTCGTCACCTCCGATGACGCTCAGCGCTGTCAAGGCACTGGACTGAATGGCCGGCACGTTCGAGGCCGACGTACCATTGACTGTCACGGACACGTCGCCGGTCGCTGTGTCATTCTGGACGGTGATGTCATCACCCTCGTCCAGGAACAGAGACATATCCGTTCCGATCAAGATTCCGTTGACAGACAGTAATGTGCGTTTTTCAAGATTATCCGCTCTTTGGACGCGACGCGAACGCCCGGAGCGATTCAAACGTCGGCAAAAGCGCTGAATCCAGGGAGAAAGATACATGGCCACGACTCCTGATCGGGCGGGGAGCGAAGGCAATCGTGGCGTTGCCAAACGGCAACAATTGCCACGGGTAACCTGTCACACATAATGTTTCTGTGGACAACCTTGCCCGAATTTTGTGACATGTCGACGTAAGCTGCCTGGCCTGGTATGGAAAACGGCTGATTCCCCGACCAAACCTGTGTGATCGGCACAGCCGTCACAAAAGGCGGGCCGAAACGCACGGGAATCGCGAAGTCGGCCGTCGGGAAGCGTCTTTTCGAGCGATCGGCCGAGCGCTTCTTTCTTCAGCCCGAGCCGGCGGAGCCTTGCCAGCGACCTACCCGGCGGCCAGATACGCAAGCGTTTCTTCCAGCGAACGGACATCGGCGAAGCGGGCTTTGATGTCGTGCAGCGTAAATACGTGAGCGGCCGCCGATCGGTCTCCTACACACTCGCGCACGATGACCGGCCGCAGGCGAAAACTTTTTGCGTCCGTGGCGGTCGCCCGAATACACGCACTGGTACTGCAACCTGTGATCAGCAGAGTGTCGATACGAAGTTCGGTCAGATATCCGATAAGGTGCGTGCCAGAGAACGCGCTGGCGCTCTCCTTTTCGATGACGTAATCCTGCGGCGCGGGAGTGAGCCGGTCGTCGATCTCAACGGCACGGGCGTCCCACTCTCGAAACGATGACGACAGGTCGGCAGCCGACTTGAATGGCTGGTCGGCCGTTTGCGGGCGCCACGGACTGGTCGTGAAGATGATCGGAACACCGTGCTGCCGGCCGGTTGCGATCAGTTGTGCGGTGGCTTCTACGGGAGCGTCCAGACGCTTTGAACCAGCCGCGTAAGACTCGTCAGTCCAGCCGTACGCAAAGTCGACGACAACGATCGCGGGCGATTCACCGAAACCGAAGCGGTCCTGAAAGATGCCTCGTCCGCGGTAATACTCGTCGATTGACTCAAACGCTTCTGACAACGCCCGTTCTGCATCCTGATCCGTATTCTGCATGGGAGCTGGCTTCCTGGTTTTGAAACAAGCGAGATTCCGCGTGTCAGCGCTGGTAGATGGGCAGAAATCCGTTATCCAGCTGCAGAATTGTGGCGTTGATCGACGTGGGATAGACCTCGCCGATGTGCGTGTCCTTCCAGGCTCCCGATCGCTGCTGATTCCCCAGAATCTTCTTCGACAGCGATTCGTAATACTTGTCCCACGGCTCGTCACCCTGACGGTACTTGACCTGAGCGTAGTAATAATGAGTGTAGTGCCAGTGTCCGAAGAACCGGCCACTGGCGGCGGCCGGATCAATCTTCCGCTCGCAGAACTTCAGCATTTTCTGCACGTGCTCGGAGTCGTACTCGCCCGCATTGAACATGGCAGCACAGGCCGCGGCCGTGATGGGAGGTCGCGGACCGCCTCCCCGAATGCTGTACTGCACACCGCCCTCGGGTGTGGTGCAGTCGCGAATGTACTTCCGAGCCTTTTCGATGATTTCGGACGGCACGGCGATTCCCGCATTTCGGCAACCTCGAAGTCCCTGCACTTGAGTGATGCAGGTGGACCCTTCATCGAAGTTCGGCTGGTCCTTGGCTGAAACGTAACCCCAGCCGCCTCTGGACGTCTGTGCCTGAGCACTGAACTCGACGGCGTTCGTCAGCACTCGTTTTAGATCCTCGCGACGTTCAGCGTCTTCTTCCTCACCATATACCTGCGAGAGAAACAGCATCGAGAACCCATGCCCGTACGTGTAGTGGTAGTCCTGCTGGAATCCGATCAACCCGTTGGGCCGCGCCATTTCGACCAGGTAATCAACGGCCAGCCGAATATTGCGAGCATACCGCCCACGCATCGTCGTCGACCCTTCAGCTAGCAGAGCGTTCGCGGCCAGAGCCGTCATTGCCACCCGATACTGCCCACCGTTCGCTTCCCAGTATCCCTGCCGCTGCTGTTCACGCGCCAGGTATGCCAGGGCACGGTTAACCGCCTGAGCAACTTTCGGGTCTTTTTTCTTCTTGGCAGCGTCGACGCTCGGGCAGACAGTCAGGACCATTAGCAGTGCAACAACGATCCGCTTCGGTTGAGAAATCATCATCTGTCTCCCGTCATTGTGTTGTACTGGTGATCTGTCGTTCGATCCTGACATTCGCAGGTCATCCGACCGACTTTTTCCCGAGGAAGGTAAAGCCGGACTGCGAACGTTGAGTCGCTTTCCGACCCGGCTATCATGCCCGCCCGGAAACCATGTCCCCCGAGTCTCGCCCGAACGCCCCCCGATGTCCACGTCACCCACGCCGCGAACCGGTCCCCGTCCCCAGGTCTTTCAGCCCCCGCAGGGTGATCTTGCCATTCTGGCGGGGTCGGGTAACCCGCAACTGGCCCAGTCGATTGCCGATCAACTCGGTGTTTCACTCGTTCCTTGTCGCGCGATGAAATTCTCGGAAGGCAACGTGTTTGTCCAGATTCGGGAAAATGTGCGTGGACGGGATGTCTTCATCGTGCAGGGCGTGCAGAAGCCGGTCAACGACAATTTCATGGAGCTGATGTTCTGGGTCGACGCCATTAAGCGAGCGAGTGCTCAGCAGGTGACCGCAGTCATTCCATTCTTCAGCTACGCTCAGGGCGACAAGAAAGATGAGCCGCGGGTTTCGATCCGGGCACGTGTGTGTGCCGACGCTCTGGAATCGGCCGGCTGCGACCGCGTCCTGACGATGGACCTGCACAGTCCGCAGATTCAGGGTTTCTTCAGCGTCCCGGTTGACCACCTGCTGGGCCGAGCTGTGCTGTGCGAGCACATTCGCGCATTAAACATCCCGGACCTGGTGATCTGCAGCCCGGACGTGGGCTTTGCCAAAGACGCGGTTGAGTTCGGCAAGGATCTGGATTGCCCGGTCGTGATCGGATCGAAAGTCCGCTCCGACCACACGGAAACGGTCGAAGTCCACGAGATCATCGGCGACGTGTCCGGCAAGAACGTCGTGCTTGTCGACGACTTCACGATCACAGGTCGCACGTTGATCACGATGGGTGACGAGCTGCAGAAGAAAGGTGCAAAGGACATCTATGCGGCAGTCACGCACGGAGTCCTCTCCAGCGGCGCGTCAGAACGAGTCGGCACCAGTTGCATCCGCAAGATGTTCATGACGGATACAGTCGAGACATTTGAGAATCCGCTGCCGGACAACCTTGAAGTCGTCAGCGTGGCACCGCTCTTCGCCCAGGCCATTCGCTCGATTCACGAACGCACCAGCGTGAGCCAGTTGTTCACGCGTTAGGGCATCCGAACTCGCCAGGCCGGGTTGTCGCTGAGACACGAACTTCACGAAGAAGTCAGTTTTGATTTCGTGTCGGTTCGTGTCTTTCGTGGACCCTCAATGTCTGCGGTGCAATCTGCGATTGACATATACGAATATCTTCGTAGACTTATACGAAGGTCTTCGTTGAGTAGTGACCGCGAACTGTCACACTCGCCACGTATATTCAAAGTTGCCGTCTGGCATCACCGACCGGAACACCAATGGCTCCCACACCGAAACTCCCCCGTCCGACGGACGCGGAACTCGACATCCTCAGCGCCTTATGGGAGCGCGGGCCGTGTACCGTCAGGGACGTCCATACAACGCTCAGCGAATGGCGGGACGTCGGTTATACGACCGTGCTCAAGCTGTTGCAGATCATGACGGACAAGGGGCTTGTCGTGCGTGATGAGTCGCAACGTTCGCATGTGTATCGCGCCAAACAGCGTGAGACGACGACACAGAAACAACTCGTGCGCGATCTGGTGAAACGGGCGTTCGGTGGTTCGACCGAGAAACTCGTGATGCAGGCTTTGTCGTCCCAGAAGGCTTCGACCGAAGAGCTGGCGGAGATTCGACGCATGCTCGACGAACTCGACGGAGGTGAGGAATGAACTCAATCCACACACTGCTGAATCATCCGCTGGTCGAGTCCACTGGCTGGGCCCTGATCCACTTCCTGTGGCAGGGAGCCGTCATTGCCGCCGTGATCGCTGTGCTGCTCATGTTGATGCGTCGAGCGTCGTCCAGCGCGAAATACATCGTCTGCTGCGTTGGTCTGTTGTTGATGGCGATCGGACCACTCCTCACCACAGCCTAGTTGATGCCCGTCGATTCAAGCATTTCACAGGGAAACGCTTCTGAGACGGCAGTACCAGAAACAACGCAGGTGGTGAATCTGGATTCCACAGCAGATTCGCCCGAACCACTCTTCGATGCCGGTGAAGTCGGCAAACGGAGAGAGGTTGGCGAAGCGTCCGCCATTGCTGCGACACCTGCCGATACATCAATGGCGCGGGTCTCGGATGGGTTTGCCGTGTCCATCTGGCTGGAGACGCGACTGGACTGGTTCCTCATCGGCTGGGCTGTTGGTGTGGTCCTGCTGTCCGTGCGACTGCTGTTGTGCTGGCTGAACGCCGGCCGACTTTCTCGCAGTGGAACGGGCCAGGTGTCAGAGCAGGTTGCGTCTTTGTTCGCCGATCTGTCGAAGCGAGTTGGCGTGTCTCGTGCCGTGCGTCTACTGGAATCGTCTCTGGTTCAGGTGCCGACCGTTCTGGGAGCACTGCAGCCGGTGATTCTGCTACCGGCTACTGCTGTGACTGGGCTTTCGTCGTCACAGTTGCAGGCGATTCTGGCACACGAACTGGCGCATGTCCGACGGCACGATTACCTGGTCAATCTGCTGCAGACCGCGATCGAAACGCTGTTGTTCTACCACCCGGCTGTGTGGTGGGTATCCAGCCGCATTCGCCAGGAACGTGAGAACTGCTGCGACGACGTGGCCAGTTCCGTGTGTGGCAACCGACTGGAATATGCCCAGGCTCTGGTGCGTATGGAGGAAGTTCGTGCGACCACTCCGCCGCTGGCAGTAGCGTCGACCGGCGGCAGTCTGACTCAACGCGTGCGTCGTCTGATTGGTTCGCCGGTGCAACCGCCACATGAAGGGCGTCGAGGCTGGTGGCTGGGAGGCGTCATACCAATGGTGCTTCTATTGTTTGCTGCGTCCTGCATATCAGGAGTCGCGACGGACGAGGCCATTGATGAGGCTGATGCGAACGGTTCGAACGACACTTAAGTAGGCGTGTGGGGTGCGGTCGTGGAACGTCCGCTGGCCGATCGACTGCTGGCTGAAGCCACGAAGTTCGACGAGCAGGAAGGCTGGACTCTGCAGACCACCGAAGCAGCATCTCTTCGGGAACAACTGCACAAGGCGGCGGATTCGGACGAGATCATCCGACTGTATCAACGCATGAGCTGGCTTGCTCCGCTGAGCATCTCTATGTCGCCCGAGCATCTCACAGGCACGCTTACAAACGGTGACAATGTTCAATTTCGTGAGCCGGGAGATCGGGCACATATTCTGTTTACTCAAGACATGATCGGTGTGCATCGCGTCCTGCCGGCGGACGATCACGTGCGGCTGAAACTGCAGACGCGGCACGCAGCACGATTCGAGGCGTTCAATACGTTGGAAGGCGATGCGAAATCCGGGCATCGGGGTGAGATTGATACGGATCACCGGATTCCGAACGGTGATGCCATGCTGGTGACGCGCGTACTCGACCCATTGCTCGACTGGTCGCCGGTTGTGATTTCCGTCTTCGAGCCCGTTCGCGTCCCATCCCGGAATTCGCAGCAACGACAGATTCATGACCTGACCACCTGGCTCGCCGAAGGACCCAGGGGGATTCAGCGTCGAGCGAAGGCCGGGAATAACTGGACACAGGACGTCACAGCAAAACCCGTCTCGCTGACGGGCAAATGGAGCCAGCTATTGGAGTCCGGCTCACGCGTCACACTGGTCGGACTGTCGAGTCCGGCACATTGTGCCACAGCATGGTGGACGCCCGACGGCAAGCCGCTGCAGTTTGACTTTGATCCGAACATCTTCGTCTCACCGCCGCAGGAGCTGATTGCGTTGCTGCACGTGGTACACACACCGGATTCAGGGAAAGCACTCGGGCCCGTTCATTTGGAAACTCTGATCAACCCGACCAGCTCGCTGACGACGGGCGGAGTTCATTACCTGAGCGGTTCCGAGCGAAGTGCCATGCCGAATTCGGCTGACGGACAACTCGTCATCGTTCCAGTGCCAATGAGTGACGAACCAACACTCGAAGTCGGTCTGGGAACAGGCGGGCAGCCCGATCAGCACGTCGGTGTTGTGAAACGCGACGAGCCACTGCAGGTCGATGCAGGAGAGATTCGAGCGGCCCAGATTCTGAAGCGGAAGCTGCACACGTTTGGCGAAGTGACTGACGTCTCGATGAGGCATCCACGAGATCGCAAACGTGAAATCCGCGTAACGGCGGTCACAGGTGGCGGCGAAAAACTGACAAGTCAGTACCTGCCTCGCGTGTACCTGAGGGGCACTTCAAAGACCACGGCGGTGTTCGATCGATTCCTTGTTCATCCCGATCAGGTCACGCACTTCGAGGTCGATACGGCGCCGCTGTCGTGGGCCACGTTTACTGGATTCACTGGCTTTCCAGCAGAACTCCGCGAACAACTGACGGTGGCTGCCGACACATCCGATCCAGTGATGGCAATCGTGGGTTGGACCTTTCAGGGCAATAAAACAGCGTTCGACAGCATCCTGGGTGATGCAAAGCTGCGGAACCTCGGAGACAGAATGTCATGGTTTCTGAATGATAGTGAGAGCGTTCGGACGAAGTACCTGAAGCTACGAAAAGACGGTCAGGCGGATCCGCCCGGCCCGAATGTGGGCGTACTCGTTGACTTCGAGCAGTTCATGAAGATCAGCGGCGCAGGGGCTTACCGCGGACCAGTGCTTAACGCCTTTCCGTTCGGTTATTCCTCCGGGATTCTTGACGTACAGGAGCGTAAGAACCGGCAGGCGGGTATGTGGGGGCTGGAAACTGATGTTGCGTTGTCGTCCGCGAAGGACCGGGCCTGGCAGATCGGTGGTCGCTGGTTGGTGCAGGAGAACAACCCGAACGAAGCAGGACGCAGTCAATGGAGTGACACGTTCGATCAGAAGTGGAACATCGGCGTGAAACTGCCTGCAGGCCGAGTTGCCGTCTTCACTGGTCCCGTTGCAGGTCTGGACAAGTCCGACCGAACCGGATTTGTGGTATTGGAATGCATTCCGCTTTCGCACACTCAGGTGATGAATGTTCGTGGCTTGGACAAGGACGTCGAAAAACTCCTGCGTGACGGGCCGCTGGCACTGGCGGCACTGCTTGAACCGGAATCACCAGCTGTGTCCGACGAGAAGCCAGAATCCGGCGTGACCGTACGAGGTCGCGTGCTTGATCACACTGGTAAGCCACTCGCCAGAGCGGCAGTGTTTCCGTTGGGTTCCGCCTACGGTCGTCGTCACTCGCTGATACTGGCCGGCGGGAAGGCCGTACGGCTCACACTCAATCCCAATGAGATCCAAGAAGACAAGCAGACCTTACGTGTCTACACGGACGTCAAAGGTCGGTTTGAACTGAAGACCCGCAACACCACAGAGCTGGCCATGTCGACTCCCGAGCTTGAAGTCTGGCAGGTCACGGCGCCGCGAAATAGTGAGAAAGCCGTGATCCGGTTGCCTCAGCCGGGAACGCTGGTCGTCGGGAATGACCTGGACGAAGCCGAAGCCGCGCTGGTCTTTGTCAGTGGGCCGGTCGACGGGGACGCCTGGGGCCAGGATCCGAAGGGTTTTCCCCAACCTTTGTTCCGCTGCTCAACGCGGAAAGTGGTTGAACTCGAGCGTGGTGCTCGATTGAAGTTCGACGCGATGCCACCCGGGGAGTACGTAATCGGTCGCGTGCGTAAAGTGCAACGCGGGAGATTTCAAAGGTCGTACATTCTGGATCGAACGCTGGCGAAAGTGGAATCCGGAAAAGTGTCCGAATACACCTTTGACCGCCCGACCGGAGCACGCGTGGCCCTGAACATCACGGGTGCCGTGGAGCAGGGTGTGGCGTGGAGCGCCATCACGGTGCAACTGGACAACGAATTCACAGCTCCCCCATTCAAGCACGGCTGGATGCACGTCGACGCGGGCCTGACGACTACAGAGCGATTCGAAACCGGACGCCTGTCGCCGAGTGACTATCGTGTGACCGTCTACGGATATCGACCAAGTACAGAGGACGAAAAAGACCGCGATCTGGAGGTGCCTGCGTTAATTGGCGAGGCGACTTTCACCGTCCCCGAATCCGGTGATGTGCCGGTCGTCGAAATCGCTATGCGCGAACGGACTCAGAAGACCACAGCGGCCGAGTCCGAACAGAAAGAGAGCAAGGACAATTGTGAAGAAAAGTCCAGTGACTCGGAGGCAACGAAGGAAGCAGCGACTGCCGACGCGCCGACCGTGTCCATTTGGGGTCGCGTGCTGGATGCCGAGTCGGGCGAGCCGATCACGAAGTTCATTACGCAGGCCGGAAAGTTCGATCCGAAGGACCCGACCAAAGTGCAATGGGGATTCAGCCAGGGAAGCAGCGGCGCCGCGCGGGAAGGCCGGTT
>CAYSJO010000767.1:0-5722 GCA_964431285.1 uncultured Planctomycetaceae bacterium | reverse complement strand
CCCAACAAAGCGGCAGATAAAGAACCGGTCGAAAGTGCTCGTCTGTTTGGAGGTCAAATGGCGCTGAGGCGCACGGCTGCCGTGCCAGCCGCGATGTTCGTCGGGTACCTGCTGCTCGTGCTCTACTTCAAGTCGCAGGGAGGCTACAAGACCGTTGAAATTGGCGAGACAGAAGGCGAGTCTCCGCCTGACGCATAAGGATGTGAGCCCGGCACGATCACCGCGTGCGGGAAAGGCGTTCGGGTGACTGATTTTCGCGCTCTTAATCTATCAGAGGTTCCGAAGTCATGAAGCTCGATGCCAACGGCAACGAAGTTGTCGATGATACAGAGAGCAGTAACAGCGGCGCGGACGACAATGCGTCAACGGACAGTGGCGGAGAAAAACCCGCTTCTGCCGCCGGAGTCTGAATTTCCAGATAACTGCTGGCAGGTCCTGCCAGCCCAGATTGTACGATGCCCTGTCAGGCAGCCCGACTCGCGCGGGCTGCCTTTTTTCTCGCAGAAACGCAGCCGCTCTCTAAATACAAGCACGAATCGCAAGCGAGTGAACTCCCAAAGGACGGTTCACTCGCTTGCGCTTCGGGCTTGTGTGGAAGCCGCAACCGAATTCTGAAACTGCCCGTATGAATTCCCCGTGGCTCGAACTGGCGACGTGCGGACTGGCCTACCTGGCCGGCTCGATCCCGTTTGGATTGCTTGTCGCTCGGGCAGTGGCGGGAGTCGACATCCGGAAAGTCGGCAGCGGCAACATCGGAGCGACAAACGTTGGCCGAACGCTCAGCGCCAAGTGGGGCATCGCGGTCCTCATTCTGGATGCCTTCAAGGGATTTTTGCCGGTCTGGCTCGTGCCCCAGCTGCTCACTATGGCACGGGAAGACCCCGCACTCAGAACGCTCAGTGTGCTGGCTGGTGTGGCGACGGTCGTCGGGCACATGTTTCCCGTCTGGCTCAAGTTCAAGGGCGGTAAGGGGGTCGCGACCGCGCTGGGAGTCGTGCTGTGTCTGGGACCAGGTGCTTCACTGGCAGGCCTGGTCGGTTTCGCGCTGTGTATGCTGGCCTCACGCATTGTCGCTCTAAGTTCCATGACTGCGGCACTCGCCTTCGCGATTGGTCAGATCGCAATCCTTTGGCCAAACCCGTTCAACGACGAGAAGTTGCCACTTGCCATTTTCAGCCTGGCTGTCCCGGCGTTGATCGTGTTGCGTCATCGCAGCAACATCAAACGCCTGCTGCGCGGTGAAGAGCAGCAGTTTCAATTCGGTGGCTCGCAACCCGAAACGCCCGACGAGCCGGATCCGCCCGTCGAAGCCGGGGAATCCGGCGAGGCATCGGCGTCGCCCTGGGGCTGATATATTTCGACTCGTTTACCATCACGAGTTCACCACGGAGGCATCATGAGTGAGCAGGACAAATCTGGATTGGCTCTGCACTGGCAGATTCTTATCGCCTTGATCGTCGGGACGATTGTCGGAATCGCCATTAACCCGGGAGCCATTGAACTCGACGATGTTCCGGTTGAAGTCGGGCTTTCGGCGGAGTATTTGACACCGGGATTTGGAGAGGAAATCGTCGCCCAAACCACGGACAAGAACGGCTTCGAGTCATCGCAGCGACGTTTCAAAACGGTCGAACTATTCCGTTCAGCATTTGGTCTGAAAGCCGATCAACAGGAATATGATGAGCCGACCACTCTGAACGTCACGCGGCGAACCGTACACATTGTCGAAGCGGGCGGAACAATCACGATTGATTACTCGCGCCTGCACAACGATTTGCCGGTCTCGACGACACTCAAAGTGAAGAGTGCCACAGAACTGCCCGAGTACTGGCAGACATTCCACGCCGAGCACGGCGGTGGCGTCCGGCGGCAACTGACCGCCGCCGCAAAGTACATCGGAGACCTGTTCCTGCGGCTGTTGAAGATGATCACGGTGCCGCTGATTGTGACCTCGCTCATCACCGGAGTTGCCGGCCTCGACAACACGAGCCGCTTCGGGGCCATGTTCGGTCGGACGCTGGCTTACTACGCCATCACCAGCATGCTCGCGATTACGACTGGGCTATTGGTTGTGAATCTAGTCCAACCAGGTATCGGCGCAAATCTGCCTGGGGGCACAGAGGCTGTCCTCGCTGGTGGCGATGAGTCGCTGTCGGGAATCCTGTTCGGACTGGTCGAAAACATGATCCCGACGAACCCGATTAATTCACTGGCCAGCAGCAGCTTTCTGTCGATTATCACATTCAGCATCGTCTTCGGCGTGTTCATTATTCGAGTTGGTGGCGAGACGGCCGACACGCTGCGAAAACTGTTTCAGGCCGCGTTCGAAGTCATGATGCGGCTGACGATGGCCATCATTCGCCTGGCGCCGATTGGCGTGTTCGCGTTCATGGTCTATGCCACGGCGTCGCAGGGACTGGCGATCTTCGGCACTCTCGCGTGGTACATGCTGGCGGTGTTTCTGGCCCTGGTCGTGCATGCGGCGATCACACTACCGCTGATTGTGAAGTTCGTCGAAAAACGGTGTCCGCTGGAATACGCGCGGGCCATGAGTCCGGCGTTGATGACCGCTTTTTCAACGGCATCGTCGAATGGGACGTTGCCGTTGACGATCACCTGCGTCGAGGACCGTGCGAAGGTTTCGAATCAGGTCAGCTCGTTTGTGTTGCCACTCGGAGCAACGATCAATATGGACGGCACGGCGCTATACGAAGCCGTCGCCGTTCTGTTCATTGCGCAGGCATACCACGGCGACGTTACGGTGGCTCAGCAGATAGTCGTGGCAATCACGGCCTTGCTGGCCAGCGTGGGAGCGGCCGGAATCCCACACGCCGGGCTGGTTATGATGGCGATCGTGCTGCAGGCGGTGAATCTTCCCCTCGAAGCTCAGGGCATCATCATTGCCGTCGACCGCGTTCTCGACATGTGCCGCACGTCGGTCAATGTGTGGAGCGATTCCTGCGGCTGTGCTGTGATCGGGCGTTTTGAAGAGGTGAAGAACGACTGACCGATCGCTGGCTCAACGCCATGGATACCGCCACGGAGAACGGTTGTTACGACGGTATGGAAAAATCCACTGTGGATATCCCACATTCACACGGATGGTCCGAGTGTCCGCAGGAGAGACCAGTCGCGGCCGAAGCTGGCCCAGCAGAAGTTCCATCGTCGCTTCATGGCGATATCCGGGGTAGGCGTCGTATCTCAGCACGACTGAACGGGATCAACGCGTAAACCCGCCGATACTCAGCGGGATCGACGACTCGTCTCACTTCTGAATCTGAGGCCGCGGACGCATGCACCACCGAATGCAGACTGTCGGGCCGGACCTGTGGAAAATCCTTTGAGTCTTCACGGTCCGCCGCATCTTCCGACAATCCGGTGGCCTCGTTCTGATCGAGCAGGATCGGCGACGCAGTGCCTGGAGCTGGAACGGAAATCGTGTGGATAGCCCCCGTGTATGGAGCAACGGTAATCGTCCATGTGCCCGGTTCCGTAGCAGTGGCCGGAACCGTGCCAACACACACAACGGCGATTGCCAGTAGCAAGTTGCATCGAAGCATCATGGATCCCTCGGATTCGATCGTTTGGTTGCCGCCTCCCGGTCGGAGTGGCACGTGAGGACTCAGTCCCGTCCACATAAGTGTCAGGACTGGTCGCTCCATTCAAGCTACCCGGCATTCTTCTGACATGTCAAACATCCCGAGCCACACTGCATGTGGTGTCTCAACCGTCATACGAATTGTCTGTTGTCAGATGAAGATTCACCTGTGCGGGTTGTTCCGGCATGACAGGTACAGACCGGGCATCGCATCAACAACGAAGTCGACTCGGGAGCTGTGCCAGTAGATGACGGTGTGTCACGTTGAATCGGACAGTCGGGCCTGGCACTTGCGTCACGAACGCCCGATGGCAGCTCGACCGTGTCTGACTTTCTCTGCGCAGATGACATGCAGGTCCGCCGTGTCACGAAACTCGGTCTAGGTTGTGGGTGGAAACATCGTTGCCCGGGAACAACCCGCGTGGCACCCCTCAGGTTGACTTCACTCAACGGAGAGTAGCGAAATGCTCGTTTCACCCTGGCTCAGTCAATTCACGAACCGTCTTGTCAGTCAGTGCCGCCGTGGCCGACGTTCCATTGAACAACTGGAACCGCGTACGTACCTGACTGTCTCAGGAATCCTGGTGGGGACTGAGCTGACTGTCTTTGTGGATGACGGTGACGACATCGCGATTCAGAACAACGCGACCACCGGCGAAGTGCAGGTGCTGACCGGCGGCGGGACAACTGTGACGACCGTTCCCACCGTGCAGTCCAGCCTGCTGACCTCACTTCAGGTGCGGGCCGGTGACGACGCAAACGCGATCGACGTAAGTGCAGTCACATCGGCCGATTTCCCGGCTCTGGCGCCAACCGGTTCAATCATTGTTGAAGGTGGAGACGGCGACGACACGATCACGGGAAGTGCTGACTTCGGCGAGGACTTACGTGGGCAGGACGGTAACGACATCATCATTGGGGATGCCGGCGACGACACCATTGATGGCGGCGACGGCAACGATTCAATCACAGCCGGTGATGGCAACGACTCGATCGACGGGGACGACGGTGCGGACACCATCAGTGGCGGCACTGGAAACGATTCTATCACCGGTGGAGATGGTCCGGATTCGATCCTTGGCGACGCTGGACTGGACACGATCGATGGTGGTCAGGGTGGTGACTTCATCGATGGTGGAACTGAGGATGACCGGATCAACAGCATGTCGGGCAACGACACCGTGAATGGCGGCGCAGGCGACGACAGTATTCTTGCCGGATCGGGGAATGACGACGTGTCTGGCGATGACGGCAATGACACTCTCGATGGGCAGGGTGGCGACGACACGCTCAACGGACAGGCAGGGGGCGACAGCTTGAGGGGGGGCTCAAGCAACGACGTGGTTAACGGCGGTGCAGGAAACGACACGATCAATGGCCAGGGTGGCCGGGACACGCTGGCTGGAGGCACTGAGGACGACACGTTGTTCGGCGGTGGGGGGAACGATCTGATCCTTGGCGGTGAAGGCGATGATGTGGCTCGTGGCCAGGGCGGCGACGACAATATTCTGGGCGGCGGCGGGTCCGACACGCTGGAAGGGGGCAACGGAGATGACTTCGTTTCCAGCTTTGTCGGCCAGGAAACTGGCGGTGCAGGAACGGCCACGATCAGTGTGAGCAACGTCTCGGTTCTTGAGGCAAATAACGGAGCGACGACGGCCGACTTTGTGATCAGCCTGGCAAACGTGTCTGTCGGGTCGGTTACCATCGATTTTACAACGCAGGACGGAACGGCGATCGCGGGAAGTGATTACGCGCAGTTCACTGGGTCGGTGGTGTTTGTGTCGGGCGAGACGCAGAAGACGGTGAGTGTACCGATTCTGGATGACCTTCTGGTCGAGGGTGACGAAACATTCACCCTGCTCCTGTCCAGTTCGACGACTGCACTGGCCGGCACACCGCAGGCGATTGCGACAATCGTTGATAACGACGTTGCGGGCCCAGTTTCACAACCGTTGTTCAGTGCTGTCACAGCGCCGCCAGTCGCAGCACAGAGCGATCCAGTGGAGACGCAAGCTGCCCTGTCAGTGCCCGGATTCAGTACGATCCGGCACGCTCTGGACGGTGGATCCAGCCAGTTGGGAGAAAACGACCTTACTCCCCACTTCTTTCGAGCCGGAAGCC
>CAYSJO010000766.1:0-8931 GCA_964431285.1 uncultured Planctomycetaceae bacterium | reverse complement strand
AAAGCCTTTGCGAGAGTCACTTTCCAGGCCGCGATCTTCAGTCGCCCCTTCTTTCCACGAGCAACCGCTTCGACCTGTTACAGCTCCTCTTCCGTGAGCGTGATGATGTACTTGACCGCCATGTGATCATCCTTGATCAGGGACGGGACCACAGCCTACAGAAATTTGAGACATGACGGTCCACTACATCTCAATGGTGGTGGGCTCTTCTGTCTGGCGGTAGCCCAGACTCCGTAGTACCTCAAGCACTTCGCTCCAGGTCGGAAACTGTCGACCACTGCGTCTTTTGTAGTCATTCATTGCGTTCATGAACTGGACCTCCTGGTCCGAGTAGTCACGTTCACACGTCGTGGGGTCGATCTGACGTCGTCGCTCGACCTTTTCACGTCGTTCAACAGTTGGTCGATCGTCGCTCGACCGTTCTTTCTTCTGAAATGTGCCGTTAAGCAGACTCCGGCTGTCGACGCTTCCGCGCCGTTCTGCGATCCGTCGATTATTAATCAGTTCGGCAGTCGCATGAGCATCTTCAAATGTCATTCTGTGGACCTCAGTCAATCGATGAGACGGGCTGTCCTCCTCCATGCACTCGATCTCCGTCGGGTAAGACAGGTCAGCGCGATACGAATGCGCCGGCGTGGTGAGGGGAACCTGGCGAAGATTCGATCCGCCTGACGGGGGAGTCAGGCATAATTCAGTTGGTAGTGGCAGAATCGCATGGCGTCCCGGAGAAAAATCGGGTGGTCTCCGGACGCGGGTGGGACACTGACGCACGAAACTCTGAGCTGGCCCAATCGGCGATGGAATTCAGCACCCGAGAGACCTGGCTGTCAGCCGTTGTGTGTTACCCGGACAGTCAGATGCCCACGAGTCCGGAAATCCGGACCAGAAGCCAGCAGGGTGAGCATCGTCCACTCTGCCGGTGAAACTCTACCACCTGCAGAAACTTTCGGGACAAAACGACTCGTGCGGGTGCAAGAAAGATTGCGGTTGGTCCGGTCAATTCGGATGCGCGGGACGCCCACGGTCACGGAGCGTCTGCTGGTCAGCGAAAGCCGAACTGATTTGCATGAATCATTCGGTCTTGTCGGTAAATGCGGGGCAGTGGGGCCACCCACCAACCTCCGGTTGCACTGAAAATGGTGATCTGCGCGGTTGACCGCCAATGGACCTTTACAGACTTGGCTCAGGCTCGGACTGTTGTTGCTGGTACGGAAATAATTCAGGTAGAGTCTGATTAATGACTCGGAACAACACTACAATAGTACACTGACCGTACATAGGGACGGTCGTGTGAAGTGACGGCCTGAAATTGCGGGTCTAAACTGCGATTCACACGTGTGAGAGTCTTAGATCCGGTATCCCATCTAAACTTGTGACCCACGAGCCAGGACACATCTCTTATGATGGAGTTGATTGTCACAGGCCCCGAACCCACGCAACAGTGGCGGCGGGAATTGCCGCCCGGCGAGGTCGTGCGCCTGGGGCGAGCTCCACGCAGCGGGTGGGCCGTTCCGTGGGATTTGCTGATCTCCCGTGAGCACTGTGAAGTGCAACTGGGAGGAACGCAGCTCAATATCAAGCGTCTGGATTCCGCACGCAATCCCGTGTACTTCGAAGAGGTCGACACTCGAGAATTCGTAATGTCCGCGGGACAGGGGTTTCGGATCGGGCAGACGCTGTTTCAGTTTGTCGCAGCCGATGTGGCGGATGGCGCGGCGGGTTCGCATGTTGAGGAGCATTCATTCGGGCCGGACGAACTGCGCCAGTTCCAGTTCCACAACGCGGAAAAGCGGCTGGACGTGCTCACGCGACTTCCGTCTGCAATTTCAGGAGCGCGAAACGACGAGGAACTGGCTCAACGTGTGATCTCCGTCATGCTCGACGCCATGCCACATGCCCGGGCCGCCGCATGTGTGCAGTACTCCGCACATCCGACCCCCGAAGAAAAGCCGATGATGATGCGGTGGGACAGTCGGGATGAGGACGTCGGCCGTTTTTCACCCAGCCGGCGTCTATTAACCGTCGCAATCAACCGTGGCGAAGGTGTGCTGCATATCTGGCAGGACACCGAGGACTCCAATCCGGCTTTCACTGTCAGTGGTAGCCTGGATTGGGCGTTCTGCCTTCCGTTGAAAGGCGAAGCCAGCAAGGGCTGGGCACTATACGTCACCGGACAATTCGGCTCCCCCGGTGCAACGTCCGTTACTGAAAGTGACCTCAAGGGCGATCTGAGATTCACCGAGCTGATTTCCGACTTCATCGGCTCCATTCGCCAGGTGAAATCGCTGGAGCAACAGCAGGCCGGACTCGCCCAGTTCTTCTCGCCCGCCGTCATCGAGGCCGTGCGGACGTCAGGTGCGGATATCGAGCAGGTGCTTGAACCGCGTGAATCCGACATCACCGTGTTGTTCTGCGATGTCCGAGGATTCTCGAAGAAAGCCGAAGCCGCCAAGGATGACTTGCACGCCTTGCTCAAGCAGGTCGGTGACGCCCTCGGCGTAATGACGGCAGGTATCCTGCAATATGACGGGGTAATCGCCGATTTTCAGGGCGACGCAGCCCTTGGGTTCTGGGGCTGGCCAAGTCCTCCTCCGGAGGGCCCTGTCGCCGCCTGCCGTGCTGCGGTTTACATCCAGCAGAGATTTCAGCGGGCCACCAGCGATCCGAACAGCCCACTGTGTGGGTTCAATGTCGGCATCGGAGTTGCCCACGGTCGGGCCATTGCCGGAAAAATCGGCGCGCAGGATCAGATCAAAGTCGGAGCGTTCGGCCCTCCGGTCAACATTGGAGCCCGTCTGGAGACGATGACGAAACACCTGAAGACATCGATTCTGATCGACGAGTTGACTGCTGCTCACGTGCGGAAGTTGCCTAAAACTGAGTTGCGGTGCCGGAAGCTGGGAAAAATTCGCCCGTATGGCATGAACAACGCGTCCGTTGTGTACGAACTACTTCCACCGATCGAAATAGACCCACGGATCAGTGACGCATCGATCAAGACATTCGAGACGGCAGTGGACGCCCTGGCCGAGCATCGGTGGCAGGATGCCGTACAGCTATTGAATCAGATGCCCGGCGATGACCACACGTGCGACTTCCTCACCACGTTTATCGCGAATAACCAAAACGAACCTCCGAAGGACTGGGATGGGGTCATCGAAATGACTTCCAAGTGACAGCGTCTGCCGACTCAACCAAAGACACGGCGCGTCTCCCCTCAGAATGACTGGTCAGTTCTGTGAAAATCACCATCCTGGAATCCTCGGTCGGCCCGGGCTCTCGGCAGCAGATTCTGGCGTCGTACGTTGTCAACGATTCCATCGTGATCGATGCCGGCGCCATCGGCATCGTCAGTCCTCTGGAGATCCAGCAACGCGTCAAGCATGTTTTCATCTCGCACTCACATGCTGATCACCACGCGTCGCTGGCGATGTTTATTGACAACGTGTACGCGCCCGTGCCCGAATGCCCAATTGTGTACGGCAATGATGACGTCCTCGATGTGTTGCAGAAGCACACATTCAACAATCGTATCTGGCCGGATTTCATCGCATTGGGGGCGCGCGAAACACCATTCCTCAAACTCGAGGAGATTCGCAGTGAGGAACCGGTCGAAGCCGACGGTCTGACGATTACGCCGGTCGCTCTCGATCACGTTGTACCAGTGATGGGATTCATCATCGATGACGGTAGCGTTTCTGTTGGATTCGTGTCGGACACCAATCCGACCACTCGTGTCTGGGAACTGCTGAACGCCCAGGACAATTTGAAGGCCGTCTTTCTGGAGTGCAGCTTTCCCAACAACCTGGACTGGCTGGCCGAGATCGCGGCGCACCTCACCCCGGCCATGTTTCGTGAAGAGCAGGCAAAACTGAACGACCCGGACGTGATGCGATACGCGATCCACGTCAAAACGGCGCACGACGAACTCGTCCGACAGGAACTGGCGGATATGAAACTCAAGAACGTCGAGGTCAGCGAGCCCGGCAGAACGTACGAGTTCACATGAGCGGCCGGTTGTTCGTCTTCGCCGGGGGTGGCACCGGAGGTCATCTGGCCCCTGGCCTGGCCGTCGCCGAAGAGCTTCGCCGCCGTGACTCCGATTGCCGTATTCACTTTGTCGGCTCAGGTCGGCCGGTCGAAGAACAAATGCTTGGCGAAACGGGCTATGAACGCTCTGCCCACGACGTTTTGTCCCTGGCACAACTCCGCCACCGACCGTTGAGGTTTCTTCGGTCACACTGGCAGGCTTATCGATGCCAGCGTGCGTCATTCCGTCGTGATCGACCGACGGCTGTAATCGGACTCGGGGGCTACGTCAGTGTCCCTGTCGTATTCGCCGCGGGACGCGAGAATGTCCCTGTATTTCTGCTCGAGCAGAACGCCATCCTTGGGCGGGCCAACCGACTACTGGCAAGGTGGTTCCCGATCTGTTTGACGTTTCAGGAATCTCAACAAAGGCTTCCCCGCAGCGCGACCGTTCATGTCACCGGCAACCCGCTTCGCCCGTCTATTGCAGAACTGCATCAATCAGTTGGTGACAGTTCGATCGATCAGCAACGCACATCGACACAAACCAGGACTCTGCTGGTAGTCGGCGGCAGTCTAGGCTCGCAACAAATCAACGACTCGGTCGTGTCTGCTATTCAAGATCTGGGAACGAAGGCGCTGGCCGGTTGGAAGGTCGTGCACCAGACCGGGCCAGGGAATGCTGAGATCGCATCCGTTTACGAAGGCCTGAATATCGAGTGCGTCGTTCAGCCGTTTTTCTTTGATCTTGCCGATGTGTATGGCCAGGCCAGTCTGTGTGTCGGACGTGCTGGAGCGACAACACTGACGGAACTTGCTGCGAGTGGTGTCCCGGCGATTCTCATCCCATATCCACATGCAGCCGACGATCATCAGACCGCTAATGCACGCATCTTCGAGAACGCCGGGGCAGCGGTGGTCGAGAAATCCCCTAACCGGTCTTCGCAGCCAGTTGATCTCAGTCAACCGCTGAGGCAACTCATGACGGACGATGCGAGTCTTGAGGAAATGCGATCTGCCATGAGGTCTCTCGCTCGACCGGATGCGGCGGCGACGGTCGCCGATATGCTGCTCGAGCCAGGGCGTGCGTGTTGAAAACCTGTTGCTTCTTTGTCAGCAGAAGCTCGTGGTTTCAACGATCATGCGTCGATAGCATCCCCCGACCTTCGCAGGCGGATGAAACCTTCTCTTCACTGGATTACGCGATACCAGGGATGACTGACCCATGACAACTGCTGTCGAAGCTCCGGAAACTGAACAGGAACTTGTCTCGACCGCGCAACGGGCAATCAGCAGTTGCAACTGGACTGTCGGTGAATGTGCCGCGCAGTGGACGAAGCGATACGCCAAGGGCCGAACCGACGCCGATTTCGGATCGATGGTCGGTCTCAGCGGTGATCAGGTTTACCAGCGCCGCCGTGTCTGGGAGACCTTCGACGATGTCCGTGGTACCTACGGGCAGCTGAAGTGGTCACATTATTACGTCGCTCTGACCTGGAACGATTCGCCTGAGTGTCTTGCCTGGGCCGAAGAGAATCAGGCGACAGTGGCCGAGATGAAGGCTTGGCGTCGAATGCAGCATGGCGAAGACCTGACTGTCGAAGCCGAAGCCGATCTCGACCGTGATTATTCGAATCCCGGATACGGCGACCCGATCCTGCAGATCGTTCCCGAACATTTTGGCGAGAACGATGGAACTCATCCCACATCCGATTCCCTGGAGGAAAGTCAGGCCAGCGGAAACCGAATTGATGCCGTAACAGGTGATACGGAAGGTCCCGGAGCCGGATACGCTCCGTTTCGCAAGGATGCTGGCAGTAAGCCGCGAGAGGAAGGTTCTGGTGATTCGCAGCCGGTTGGGCTCAATCCCGAGCAGGCCATCAAGCGAGTCACTTCGGCCCTCGAGCGTTCGGCGCGGATGTTGACGGAATCGACTCTCGACGGATTTGGCGACCTGTCGGAGAAAATGCAGCTCCGCTTCAAGACGGCTGTTGAGAACCTGAACGAGAAGATCACCGGAATTACATGATGTCGCGTGTTCCCCGCCCTCGTCCTCTCCCCCCTGAGCCTCAGCCGAGTTTTCGCATCAACGCGTGGCTGATTGTGCTGCTGCTGGGACTGACGGGGGTGATGGCCTATCGGCAGGCATTCTGGTACTCGTCGCTGTTCAATCCGAACGCGAAGCCTCGAACTGTGACTCCTCGCGGAAACCTCGCCGATGACGAGACCGCGACGATCGAGCTGTTCAGTCAGGTCTCGCCGTCGGTTGTGCATATCACATCTGTCGCACAGCTGCAGAACGTCTTCACGCTCGACGTCGAGACGCTGAAGGCTGGTACTGGCAGTGGATTTGTCTGGGACACCCGTGGCCACATCGTCACGAACCTGCACGTCATCGAGAAGGCGCAGGGGGCGATGGTCACGTTGCACGACAACTCCCACCACTCGGCACGTCTGGTGGGATTTGACAAGTCCCACGATCTGGCCGTGCTGAAGATCGAAGCTCCCGCCGGCAAGCTGGCGCCAATTGCCGTGGGCGAGTCCGCTCAGCTGCAGGTTGGTCAAAAGGTGTTTGTGATCGGCAGTCCATTCGAATTCGATCACACGCTGACGACCGGTGTCATCAGTGGGCTTAACCGCCGCGTCCCGACGAGTTCGGACCGCAAGATTCACGGCGCGATTCAGACGGATGCCGCGATCAATCCCGGCAACTCCGGGGGACCACTTCTGGACAGCGCGGGCCGCCTGATTGGTATTAATACAGCGATCTTCAGCGAGTCCGGAGGATCAAATGGCATCGGATTCGCAATTCCAGTCGACGTGGTGAACGTCATCGTGCCGGACCTGATTCAGGACGGGCAGATCAGTCGAGCCTGGATGGGCGTTGCGCTGCGGGAGAATGTTGTCATCGGCCGGGTGCGTCTGCAGGGAGTGCTGGTCGAGCAGGTCGCACCTGACGGTCCGGCCGAGAAGGCAGGCATCCTGCCCATGCGTCGCGACGAAGGGTTTGGAATACTGCTGGGCGACCAGATCGTTGCCATTAACAACGACAAGATAGAAAGCGTCAGCGACCTGCTGGCACTGGTCTCCAAATACCGAGCCGGCAATACTGTGGACGTAGGAATCATTCGTGCGGGAAAACCGATGACTATCTCAGTCCGCCTTGAAGACCGTCCGGTTGAGTAGGCGTCCGCCTTCGTATCACCCTCAAACTCTCTGTGGGACCGCTGCTAACTGGACGGCGCAGAATTTGATCTCGGGAATCTTTCAGTAGGGGGCGAGTGCGGCGGTTGTCAGCACGTTGGCGGCGGCTTCACGAAAGTGAAACGGGATGAAGATGCACCCGGGCTCGATGCTGTCGTCGGAACGCACACGCAATTGGATTGTGCCGCGACGACTGCTGACGGCGATCATCTCGTCCACTGGCAGGTCCAGCCCCGAGAGGTCGTCGGGATTCATTGCCGCAAACGCGTCGGGTGCAATTGAATTCAGGGCGTAACTCCGGCGTGTCATGCTCCCGGTGTGCCAATGCTCCAGAACTCGCCCGGTCGTCAGCACGAACGGGTATTCTTCATTGGGTAATTCGTCGGCTGGCTGATAGAGACATGGTACGAATCGGCCGCGTCCCGATGCGGTGGGGAATCCGTCTCCGAACAGAATCTCTGCACCATCTTCTGATTCGGGATCTGCACACGGCCACAGTTTGCCGGTCGATCCGAGATTATCGTGCGTCAGGCCCTGGTAGTTTTTTGTGAGCGAGGCGAATTCATCAAAAACTTCCGCCGGAGACGCATAAGACATTGGCAGTCCGACTCGGCCGGCAATCTCGCAGATCACCTGCCAGTCTGCCCTCGCTTCCCCGGGCGACTCAAGAACCGGACGTCCGACCTGCACGCGGCGATCTGTGTTTGTGTATGTACCGGATTTCTCGAAGTAGCTACTGGCTGGGAGTATGACGTCCGCAAACTCGGCAGTTTCTGTCAGGAAGATGTCCTGCACGACGAGGAAGTCGAGTGCCGCCAGAGCCTTCCTCACCTTGTTGCTGTTCGGGTCCGAAATGAACGGGTTCTCGCCCAGGATATACATCCCACGAATCGATCGATCGATCGCGCCGTGCATGATTTCGACAACCGTCAGCCCGGGGTTGGGATCGAGTTTGCTGTCCCAGGCAGACTCGAATTTCTGCCGGACTTGAGAGTCGGCGACTGACTGATAATCCGGAAAGACCATAGGAATGAGACCGGCATCGCTGGCGCCTTGAACGTTGTTCTGGCCACGCAGTGGGTGCAACCCTGATCCCGGCTTGCCGACGTTGCCCGTCATCAGACACAGCGAGATCAGGCAACGTGCGTTGTCAGTCCCATGTGTGTGCTGTGAGATTCCCATACCCCAGAAGACCAGCATCGATCCGCCACCGCCCGACGGCGTGGCTTTTCCGATCGTTCTTGCAATGGCTCGAATTTCTTGGGCGGATACCCCACAGACCCGCGAAGCTTCTTCGGGAGGAAACTCCTTAAGAACCAGATCACGAACGTGCTCGAAGTCCTCCGTGTGCTGTTCAATGTATGGCTCATCGACCAGCCCTTCAGTAATTAGTACGTGCATGACTGCGTTGTAAAACGCGACGTCACTACCCGGCTGAATCTGAGCGAAGTGAGTCGCAAAGTCGGCCAGCTCGTTCCGGCGGACATCGACGACGATCAGGTCAGTTCCATTCTTCGCAGCTTCCTTGAAGAAGGTCGCGGCCACCGGATGATTGGCCGGAGCATTGCTTCCAGTCACCAGAGCAACATTCGAACGGGCCACATCAGCAAAGACATTCGTCACAGCGCCAGCCCCGCTCGTTTCCATCAAGGCAGCAACGGATGAAGCGTGACACAGACGCGTGCAATGGTCGACGTT
>CAYSJO010000765.1:0-5349 GCA_964431285.1 uncultured Planctomycetaceae bacterium | reverse complement strand
CAGCTCCGCGAAACGGGTGCTTATGAAGTCATCGGTCTGGATGACAGTGCGGCGGCGACGGACAGCGACACGGCTCATCCGCATGTTCAATGCAACTCGCTGTGCGAGGGCGAAGGCAAGGTCGCAATCCGCAAATCTCTGACCGAAGTCCGGCTGTTCGACTTCTTTGTTCTCGTTCGACAAATCCTGCACACGTACAACCCGTCGAGTGCTTACGTGCAACTCGATGACTGGTGCGGCATTCAATGCCTGGAGTGCGGATCAACGACCAGCGCTGATGAGACGAATCTCTGTGAAGGTTGCTCATCCACGTCGTGTTTCGAGTGCTCGACTCGCTGCACGGACTTCGACTACCGCTACTGCGACTATCCGCATCGTGCTTTCGTTCTGACCAGCGACGATCGTGGTGCCACCTGGACGGATCCTCGTCCGGCGCGTGTCGGCGACGAAGGGAAATCGTCGATTGGGATGGGGACGGCCCTCGCGTATCTCGGCGAGGGAAAGCTGGTCTTTTATGCAGACGGCATCCAGGCAGGCGGCCGACCTTCGCGCTGGTTCAGCACGGACTACGGCAAAACATGGCAAGACGCTGTCCCGCTCGCGCCGTCGTCGAACAACAAGGCGTGGCGCATCTGGGACCCGCCGCTTGTCGATCGACACGCTGAGACTGGCAAGATCACGCGGCTTGCAGAGACGGGTTACGCGCAATCCGGAACGAACTCGCAGGGTTTTCTCCGCTTCAGCACTGATGAAGGAAAGACGTGGAGTGAGTCCGTCAAAGTGCCGCAATGGGAAGGCACGAACGAAGTGCTCCTGTTCCGTGCCGCCAACGTAAATCTGGTGGCAGCGTGTCGAACTGACGTGCCGCGTCGACTGAAGGGGAAGACGCTCGACCATTACGAAGGGCTCGGCGTCTCGATCTCAAAGGACGACGGCCGGACGTGGTCGGCCGTGACCAAACTCTACGACTACGGGCGACATCACCCGTCGCTGGTGCTCGTGCCGAACAACGACATCGTGATGACGTACGTTGTGCGACTGGGGTACGTCGATGATCAGGCTGGCTTTCCGCAGTTCGGCATCGAGGCGATCGTGAGCGACGATCACGGGCTCACCTGGGACCTCGATCATCGCTATCTGCTTTATGTCTGGTCAGGCAAACGGAAAGGCGACACCTACTGGTGGCCGAGCAGTCAGGCCACCTCGTCCATGCTGCTGCCCGACGGCGCAATTCTTACGGCGTTCGGAACGGGCTATCGCATCGAGGGCGGCGAGGACAGTCCGCAGGCTCCACGGGACGCAGGGCTTGTCCAGTGGCGGCTGAACACCGAACCGGCCAATTCCGAGACCGTGATTCGCGACGCGCCATTCGACTCTGAACTTCGCAACCTTTTCGACCCGAAGCCGTCTCGCTGAAGGTGCGTTTCTACGGGTTTCATGACTCAGCGCAACAGGACTCCGAGTTGCGGGATCGGTCGTAGCCGGACTCGTGAGAGTTCGGCATTCCGCACGACTCTGAAGTCTCACGACTTCAACTACGCCAGTGGGTACGAAACCTGGTCACTGCGTGTTTTCAACGAAATCAGTGGCTCGCATTTCTGTTTCGACAGCCCCGCGCAGCGTTGACGAATCCGCCAAAGATCTTCTGTCGGTGATCATCAAAGCGGACGCGTTCAGGGTGCCATTGCACTCCAAGCACGAACCGGTCCGGGTCTGTGCATTCGATCGCTTCAACAACCCCGTCCTCGGCAAAGGCGACGGGCTGTAGTCCGTCGCCCATGTGATCAGGATCGGCGGCCTGATGATGGTTGGAATTGACGGTGATTGACGTTTCGCCGAACAGGCCTTTCATGATGTGACCGCCGCGGATCGTGACCCTGTGTTCCCGATCGCGGATGTTGCTGTGAGCGATATGACCCTCAACATGCTGGATCAGTTTTCCGCCGAGTGCGATCGTACAGAGCTGAGGTCCGGCGCAGATTCCCAGCACCGGCATCCGTGTGTTTTCCTGCAGCACCATCCGGGCGAGAATCATGTTCGACTCAGCCAGCCGCTTGTATCCCGGCGTGGTTTTCACGTGAGTCTCGATCAGTTTCGGCTCGCGGTAGAACGCCGGCGGGTAGTCGTTGACTCCCACAAACAGGAAGCCATCGGCCATGGCGACGTACTGCTGTAGAATCGATTCATCGGTAAAACACGGAACGAGAAGCGGGATGCCGCCCGATTCGAAGATCTGATCGACATAGCGGTTGTAGATTCGGTATTCGTCCCGGTACGCAAAGTCGGTTTCGTACTGTTCCGGTCCAACGATCCCGCTGCTGCGGGCGAACTCAGTCCTGTCTTCGTTTGATTCGTCGCGTGGTGCCTTCGCAGCCCGTAAATGCCGGAGCTTGATATCCATAGCGATCACCGGACGGCGCGCGGCAGGGTTGCCGTCATCAGCGAGCGTCGATGCCAGAGGGAGTCCGGCCATCGCCATTCCCGCGCCGACCGAGGTCAGGAAACGACGTCGGCTGGCATTGTCGGTGTCACTGTGGTCGCATTCTGTGATGGAACGTGCCATAACAAATCGACTTTCAGGCAAGAGTGCCGTAGAGATCCTCAGTTGAGACATGCCTGACGTTTCAGGCGGTCGATCAGAGAGTCTACGAAAAACTCACGTCCCGCTGCGCTTGGCCCGGCAGCCCCGGCAGTTGTCAGAGGAACCACAATGACCTTCGCGAGATTCGTCCAGGCGGTGGTCCTGATTCCCTTTCTCTGTCCCGACGCTGGCGCACAGCAGCCGTACCTCGTCTTCCGCAAGACGAATGACGTGGTGCTGGATGTTGGCGGGCCGGGAAAGTTCGACTCAACGCAGGCCAAGTATCCGAGCATCCTGCGTGTCGGTGACTCGTGGTGGATGTGGTACAACGGCCGGACGGACAATCGCTTTACCGGGTCCATTGGCCTGGCGACCAGCCGGGACGGGATCCACTGGGAAAAACAGAACAACGGCCATCCCGTCTTCAGACATGGGCAGCCCGGATCGTTCGACTCAACGAAAGTCGATCATCCTGCCGTTCTGCGTTTCGGTGGTCGTTTTCATATGTGGTACACCGCCGGGGACGCCGGCAGCCGCTACAAAATCGGTTATGCCACCAGCAAAGACGGCCTCCAGTGGCAACGGGAGAACGGCGGACGGCCGGTGCTGGGGCCGGGCGAGCAGGGCCGGTTCGACGACGAGGTCGTGCTGCATCCGGCGGTTGTCCGGGACGAACAGGGTGTCCTGCATCTGTGGTATAACGGCGTTGGGCCTCAGAAGACGTTTCGAGTTGGTCACGCAACCAGCCGCGACGGCATTCACTGGAATCGCAGCAACGACGGCAGGCCCGTGCTGACTCCGAGCCGGGTCGGCCCGTTCGACGAGGGATACGTCTACAACGTCTTCGTCATGCTGGAAGGCGACACATTTCACATGTGGTACAGTGCCTGGTCCAGAGACAACCGAAGAACCGGCCCCAACCATAATGGCATTATTCACGCGGTCAGCCGGGATGGAGATCACTGGGTGAAGGACCCCGTTCCAACAATCACGAATGGCCCCGAGGGCAGCATTGATGAATACGCGTGCTTTGCCTGCTACCTCATCCGCCGTGACCAGCGCTGGTGGATGTACTATTCAAGCGCGACCGGCGAGGGTGGAAAGTTCTACCGCGTCTCGCTGGCGAAGAGCGACGACGAGGCGACGAGTAACGATGGAGAATGAAGCTCTGCGGAGTGAGGATCGTCGATAATGATGCGATTAATACGAGTCCTCGTCGCGACCGCGTGGGCAGGGCAGGTCGCAGCAGGTTCGGCCGAAGACGGCGGCGTCCCGCCCGACCAGTCGGTTTCGGTCAACCAGTTGGAAAAATCCGTCTTTCGCCGCGTGTCCGGGCCGGCGGGTCAGGGAGCATGCGTCTCAACAGGAACGAGCGGAAGCTGGAACAGCCAGTATGTCGGATCGCCGACCGTTGTCTTTGACGACGGCCGGTACTGGATGTGGTATGTCGGTGGCCGGAATACCGACGATGCGCGGTACCCCTACAAGGTGATCGAGCAGATCGGCGGGGCTACCAGCACGGACGGTTTGAACTGGACGCCACTCAACGACGGAAACCCCGTGCTGTCGTCTGGGCCGGAGGGCAGCGCCGATCATCGCGGTCTGGCTCATCCTTTTGTCCTGAAGGTGGGCGACCGCTTTCTGATGTGGTACGGAGCGATCGACGGACGCAGTGCCGGAGACCTGGATCTGACACCCAGGCACGTTCGAGTTGAGCAGATCTGCCTGGCGAGCAGTCGCGACGGCGTTCACTGGGAACGCGAGAACGATGGCCGCCCGGTGATGCCGCTGGGCCGGCGGGGCAGTGTCGACAGCATCCAGGTGACGGGGATGCATATTCTGAAGATCAAACGCCCCGATGGGCCCGTCTTCCGGATGTGGTACGGCGCCTACAACGGCCAGCACGCGCTCGCGCTGGCCGAAAGCCGTGATGGCCTGGTGTGGAAGCGGTCATTTGACGGAAAACCGATCACCGGATTGCAGGGCGGTGTGCAGGGGCAGCTGGGGCCGAGCGTTTATTTCGACGGTCGGCGGTATTTCCTGCTCTACTGCGGCGACGTCGGCGGGCAATGGAAGACGTATTCGGCCGTCAGTGACGGTGGATTCCGTTTCGGCCAGCTCCGCGGCGGCCGACCCGTGCTGGGAGTGCCACCGAAAGGCAACTTTGATACGGCCGGCATCGGCAGCAATCACTCGGTACACGCCAGTCAGATGATCTTCGCCGACGGGCGGATGCGAGTGTGGTATACCGGCGAGGATGCACTGCCCCCGCATCACCAGAAGATCGGGCTGATGGAAGCGATCATTCCTTCGGGGACAATCCGCTGAGCGGATCGCCGCATGTCCGCACCACGTTTTCAATTTCAGCCTCGACAAACCAAGAGTCCTGACAACCGGAGGATGCCTATGTCGACGGTCGTGCATAAGCTGTTCGTCGTTCTGATTCTGCTGTGCCTGTTCGGCCTGCTCGGTGCCCGCCAGCAGTCTGAGAACGATACATCACCAGTCCCCGGCTGGGTCGTTGTCCAACGTGACAGCTCGGGCGACGACACTCAGACCATTCAGGCCGCCATCGACCAGGTGGCGGAGTCGGGTGGTGGATGTGTTCTGCTGCCGTCCGGAACTTGGCGGCACACTGGTCTGACGGGACGTGCCGGCGTGCATCTGAGGGGCACTCGAGTTAACGCGACTGTGCTCGAATTCACGGCCGAAGCCGGTGATGGAATCACGCTGGAAGCCGATCCGGATTTCTTCGCGATCTCGGAGAT
>CAYSJO010000764.1:0-7888 GCA_964431285.1 uncultured Planctomycetaceae bacterium | reverse complement strand
GGCTGGCTCAAGGAGTTCCGGCGTGTGTTTTCACGGTATGAAAAGACCGCATTGAACTTCGGTGGTATCGTTCGCCTGGCGTTCATTCAGCGGTACATGCGAGCCATTTTCTAATACGCGTCGTTTTCAAACAGAGCCTAGATGGAGATGGAGACGGTGATGAACTACATCGCCAACTCAATCAACCTGGACGGAGTTCGCGCCGAGGAGATCAAGAAAGCATTGCAGGCCGACATTCAAGCCGAGTTGCTGCATGCGCAAACGCTGGCCCGTCGCATTAAGACTCTGGGCGGTGTCGTTCCCGGGAGCCTGTCGTTTACAGCCGCTCAATCAGATCTGCAGCCACCAGCGAAGCTCACCGACGTCGTTGCCGTGATTAAGGGAGTCATCGCCGCAGAGAATTCAGCCATCCAACAGTACAACAAGCTGAACAAGCTGTGTGACGGAGTCGACTACGTCACGCAGGACCTGTGTATTCAGGCACTCGGCGACGAGGAAGAACACCGCCGTGAGTTTCTCGGCTACCTGCGGGAGTACGAAGGCGAGTAAACGGGCGATTGTGAGCTGATCGAAGCCAACCTGCGAATCAGAACGGAGAGACGCCTGCATGTTACGTGTCGCGATTGTTGTCCTGCTCGTTGCTCTTCCATGCCGTGCGGCCGACAAGCCGAATATCGTTTTCATTCTTGCTGACGACGTCGGCCGCGAAGTGCTGGGCTGTTACGGAGGCAGTTCGTACTTCACGCCAAATCTCGACCGGCTGGCCACGACGGGTGCGAAGTTTGAGCATTGCTACAGCATGCCGGTCTGCCATCCCACACGAGTGACATTGCTCACCGGTCGCTATCCGCGTCATCTGGGCAATCCGAGATGGGGGAGTTTTCCGAAACCGTCTGAGAAGCAGACGTTCGCACACGTGGCCAAAGACGCCGGTTACGCAACGGCAGTTGCCGGCATGTGGAAAATTTGTCTGATGAAGAACGATCTGGATCACCCGCGTCGACTTGGGTTCGACGAGTGGTCTGTATTCGGATGGCACGAGGGCGCCCGCTATCACAAACCGATGATTTACCACAACGGCAAAGTCCGCACGGACACGGCCGGCAAGTATGGCCCGGACCTGTATGTCGACTACCTCGTCGACTTCATGAAGCGAAATAAGGAAAAGCCGTTTCTGGCCTTTTACTCAATGGCACTCTGTCACGATGTGACCGACGATATTGGCGAGGCTGTGCCCTACGTTCGCGTGGACGCTACGACAATTTCAAAGAGATGGCCGAAATGATGGACGTCGAAGTTGGCCGACTCGTGAAGGGCATCGACGATCTGGGGATTCGTGACAATACGCTGATTCTGTTTACAACGGACAACGGCACGGCCGGCCGATCAAAGCTCTCGGCTATTGATGAGAACGGCAAGAAGTGTGTTTACGAAAAAGTCGTGTCGAATTTCAAAGGCCAGGACATACCCGGCGGCAAAGGCGACCTGACCGACTGGGGAACACGAGTTCCGACGATTGCGAACTGGCCAGGAGTCATCAAACCTGGCCAGACATGGGACGACCTGGTCGACTTCAGTGACATCCTGCCCACGTTTGCCGAATTGACAGGCGGTTCTGTGCCAGCAGAAGTGCGGCGGGATGGGCACAGCTTCGCCGGACTGTTGACCAAAGGAACTCGCTCACCGCGAACATGGGCGTATGCAGAAGGTCGCGGCCGATTCTTCGCCAAGACTCAACGGTGGAAGCTCTACAACAACGGCACGTTCTTCGACACCACAAACGATCCCTTCGAGAAGCAGCCCGTGCCAGCAGACCAGCGACCAGCGGCAAGCAAACCCGACTTCAAGCTGCTCAGCTCTGCTAACGATTCACTGAAGGCTCGCACGCCCGACGGGAAGTGACGCAGGCCGCGCGACTGCGTTGTCGTCTCAATGTTGAATCTCGGCATTCGGCCCGACTGTGGCAAGTCGCATCGAGTAGTAGTGCGTCTCGAGAATCGCGAGATCGCCCGTGCGGCGAACCCAGTCCCAGACGTCACACATCATAGCTTCGACACGCGATTGTTGTGCTGGATCACCAGCCAGGTTCTGCATTTCGTATGGGTCGCTCGAGACGTCGTAGAGTTCGTCAAAGTCGAACCCATTGAAGACGAACTTCCAGTTGTCTCGCCAGACGATCCGCTGTGTCAGTGAGAAGCGGGTTCCGTGGTACTCAGCAAATCCGGTCGAGAATCCCGGATGCGCGGTCGGGTCGGTGAGAAGCGGTGCGAGTGATCGGGAGTCCGGAACGTCGATCGGATCAGCATCGCCTAACTCACATAAAGTCGGACACAGATCCGCGATGCTGACAGCGGCACTACAGGTGGCTCCACCCGTGATGCCCGGTCCGGCCATGATGAGTGGAATACGATAAATCTCTTCAAACGGTCCGAAGTTGTGAGCCTCGAATCCGTGAGCGCCCACGTAGCGACCATGATCAGACAACATGACAACGATCGTGTTGTCGAGCACTCCCGCCGAATCCAGTCGTTCCATCAACCGGCCGAACTGATCGTCAAGTTCACTGATGCGCGCAAAGTAACAGGCTCGCGCGGCACGCCAGTGGTCCTCGGAAATGTCGCGGCCAATCTGTTGTTCTCGCCGATACAGATTCGGGCGGTCTGACATGTCGTCGAAGAAATTGTCGGGTAACGGAAGTGTCGACGGGTCATATCTGTTCCATGCCTCTCGACCGGCGACCAGAGCTTCGTTTGGTTCGGAGAAACTGACGCAGCAACACCACGGATCGTCACCGCCGGCAGATCGATCGATGAATGATTCAGCATCCTGCAGAGTGATGCCGGGATATCGCGTGTCAACGGGCGTGTCGGTCACACCCCAGTGCAGTACGCGGTTGTAGCCGGGCGGACCGTCAACGTAGCCGGTCAGCGATTCATCAAGTTCATACGTACGCGGTCCCTGGTCTCCGCGGCCGAGTCCTCTCAGATGCTCGGCCCCCTTGACGATCGATTCCTGCCAGCCGAACTGTTCGAGTTGATTGGTGCGTTCGACGTGCCACTTGCCGAAATATCCCGTCCGGTATCCGGCGGCAGACAATCTTTGCGCAAAGTGCGATTTGTCCAGACGCAACAGGCACTGATCGGCGTCGCGACCGTGTTCCACTTCGAGGACACCGTGATTGTGCGGCAGTAATCCGGTCATCAGACTCGCGCGTGCCGGTGAACAGGTCGGGCAAGTCGTGTGAGCGTTACTGAATCGCAGGCCACGCTCGGCGAACTGGTCTATGTTCGGCGTCAGACACGGATGCCCCGGATCGACGGTTGCGGCCTGCATACCATCCGTCAGAAACAGCAGCAGATTGGGCCGTTGGGCCATATCAGGCTCGTAACAATCGGCAAGGGTGGGTTCTTACGGCTGTTATTGTTGCACCGGTACTGCAGACTGAAAGTCTCGGCGAGATATACGATCTCCTCCCATAGCCTGATTGTCTCGATAGCATGGATGTGACAGGCACAATCAACCGTATGTGAGAAGATCCGTGCCCGTTTTCTTGCCGGGCCATCCTCTTCCTTAATCCGGCGGCGCCATGCTTCGAGAAACCCGGTTGCGCAGAATGCGTCGATGCAGGCGGTCGGCGCGCCGTGCCGAGCAACTCGAGCCGCGCATGCTGCTGACGATCACGTTCGACTTCGACTTTTCGCTCGACGCGAACGACTTCTTCACGGAAACAGAGCCGGAGCGTCGCGCTGCTCTGGTCGCCGCTGGCGAAATCATCACGGCCAGTCTTGGCGATACGCTGACTGCGATTGTGCCAGGTTCGATCAGTCCCGGTGATACTTGGACGGCGACCTACCGCGACCCGTCCACCGGCGATCCGGTCAGCACGGACAACCTGTCGATTGACGAGAACGTCATCCGCGTGTTCGCCGGCGGTCGTGATTTGGGTGCGACACTGGGTGTTGGGGGCCCCGGCGGATTTGGTGTCAGCGGGGCAACGCAGGCCTGGATCGATACTGTTGCCGGGCGAGGCCAGGCCGGAGCACTGCTGGCCGACGACGAGGAAAGCGACTTCGGCCCGTGGGGTGGAGCGATCACATTTAACACCACAACCAACTGGCACTTCGGGACGGATGTGGCCGGACTGGACAACGGCGAATCAGACTTTCTGTCGGTCGCGATTCACGAGCTGTATCACTTGATCGGCTTCGGCACGGCCGATTCATGGCAGAACCTGGTGGTGGGTTCATCATTCACAGGTACCGCGGCGACGGCGGAGTTTGATCAGCCGGGCGGTCCTCCGGTCCAGATTGTTGACGGCCAGGTCGGCGGCCACTGGGAGGATGGAACGACCGATAACGGTGCCGAGGCCGCAATGGACCCGGTCATCTTCGTCGGGACTCGCAAGCTGCCCACACCACTGGATGTGGCGGGACTCGATGATCTCGGGTGGGAAATTGCGCAGGCTGCTCCGTCCGTGCAGGTCGATCTGCGGATTCTGAGAACTTCATCAGCTACCGACGCGAACGGCGAAGTCCCATCGATTCCAGACGACGTCGACTTTCTGGACGAATGGGACGAGTTTCTGGTGGAAGTCTGGGCCAGCACACCAGCCGATGACACATCATCCGTTTCAAGCTTTACGGTCGACATTCCCTTCGACGAACTGCTGTTCGAAGCCACGACGATTGAGCACGGAGGTGCATTTACCGACACACGTCAGGGGACGATCGACAATTCATCCGGACTTATTCAGGGCGTGTCGGCCAGCACGTCGCAGACGTCGATTGCCCTGAACGATTTCGCACTGTTGGCGCGAGTGTTCTTTCAGGTCCGTGCCGAAGCGGATTTGCCGAACGACGATCTGTCAGGGGAATATATCCTGCCAACCATCGACGATGAATTCCTCATTCAGAACGTTGCGATCAGCATGTCCGGCGGAGTTTCCGCTGATGTGAATACACAGACAGCGACCTCAATTGAAGTGTGGCCAGTGATGTTCGATCTCGACGACGACGGAACGATCGGCTTTGGAGACGTAGCAGATTTGGCCGCTGTGTTCGGTACGACTCTGGAAAACAACAACGGCGCCTACCGTGCCGATTTTAACCGCACCGGAGTCGTGGAATTTGCGGACATTATCCTGTTCGCGGAGAACTTCGGCAGCACGCGCGACTCATTGATCCCGCAGACGTACGACGGCAATTTTCCAGCTGATTGGCGACCGGTCCCGCCTCTATCGTTGCAGCAGTCCGGATCGTCCGCCGAGGCCACCGCCGCAGTCAAAAGTGATCTCAGTGTCTCAGTACCAGACCCAACTACGGATCTGGCACCAGCGGAGACACAGCACCAGCATCGGATCGAAGTTCAGACGGTCGTGCGACCACAGCTATCGATCGAAGCCAGCATTCCCAACGATTCACCAGCAAGGGAACCAGCGCCAGACAATGATTTGGTGGAACACACTGCCGCTTCTGGTATGTCGCCAGATGACTTTGATCGGTTGTGGATGGACGGTGTATTCGGGCTGTTCCGGCCGTTGGATGTCGCCCGAATCATCTGACGACCATTGCAGAAGGCACTCCCCGGTTGTGAGGCCACGCCATCCGTGTCATCACTCGACATGACTTGCAGTCGACTCCGTAAGCTGCACGTGTTGCTTTGGCATCGCTACGATGGCCCGCGAAATCACAGAGCGTGTTTTTTGCAGGGAGATCGCTGTGACTGGCGACCAGAGCATGAGGAATGACCGAGCGGAATTCTCTCGACGCAGATTGATGCAGCTTGCCGGTGCGGCCACGTTGGGACTGCCCTGGGTCGGACACGACTTTTCAGAAACAGTCAGCGCGGCCGATAAAACAGAACCGCTGAACCGTTTTCCGCGGATGGTGCACGAGTACTTCGTCGAGCAGGTGCGTCGTGCAGAACAACGCAAGTTGCAGACCATGTCGCGGCTCAAAACGAAAGAGGACGCTCAGAAGCATGTCGAATCAGTACGGAAGCGAATCCGTGAATGCTTCGGCCCGGAACCAGAACGAACCCCGCTGAATCCTCGCATCACGAAAGTTGTGGAACGAGATGGCTATCGAATTGAGAATCTGATCTTCGATAGTCGCCCTGGATTTCCAGTTACGGCAAACGTCTACGTGCCAACAGGGCGGAAGCGGCCCATGCCGGGAGTCATTGGGACGTGTGGCTATTCGACGAATGGCAAAGCGGCGGGCGCATACCAGTCGTTTTCTCAGGGACTGGCGCGTCAGGGTTACGTCTGCCTGATCTACGATCCCATTGGGCAGGGCGAGCGTTTGCAGTACGTGAACGAAGACCTGACTGCGAAGATCGGCTCTGGTGTGCGTGAGCATCTGCACGCCGGAAACCAGCAGTTTCTGGTGGGCGAGACGTTTGCCATGTGGCGTGCCTGGGACGGGATTCGCGCACTCGATTATCTGCTGACCAGAGACGACGTCGATCCTGCTCACGTTGGTGTCACAGGAAATTCAGGCGGAGGCACGATGACGTCGTGGCTGTGCGGTGTTGAGCAACGCTGGACGATGGCCGCGCCAAGTTGTTTCGTGACCACATTCCGACGAAATATGGAAAACGAGCTACCCGCCGACACGGAACAGTGCCCACCAAGAGCACTCGCCTTGAACCCGGATCACGATGATTTCATTGCTGCGCTCGCGCCGCGCCCCGTCGTCTTGCTGGCAAAAGAGCGTGATTATTTCGATGCCCGCGGCGCGGAAGAATCCTATGCACGACTTCAGAAGCTTTACGGCCTGCTGGAAGCTCCAGAGAACATCAGCCAATTCATCGGACCAACAACGCACGGGTATTCGCAGGAGAATCGCGAGGCGATGTATCGTTGGTTTAACCGGGCCACAGAAGCCTCGGACGCCCGGTCCGAGCCCGAGATTGTGATCGAGAAAGATGAGACTCTGTGGTGTACACCAAACGGGCAAGTGGCTGAACTGGATGGGACACGAACAGTATTCAGCTTTACGCGTCAGGCGTCTCGGGCTCTCGCAAAGAATCGCGGCAACGTTGGTGGTGAGGATCTGCAGATTGCGCTGCGTCGAGTGCTCAAACTTCTCACCGCCACCAGGTCCGTTCCAGACTACCGAATCCTGCGGTACCTCAATTCACGTGAGTATCCGAAGCGATACGCGATCTCAGACGCCGTCGAAACTGAGCCTGGCATTCATGCTCTGACCTACATGCTGTCGGATGATCGCTGGTATTCCCGACCGCCGCGGAACGGATCGCGTGCGATTCTGTATGTCTCGCATCATTCCAGTGATGCGGAATTGCGCGACGAAGCACTGATCGCGGAAGTGATGAAGACCGAACAGGACGCAGCGGTCTTCACATGCGATGTCCGTGGCATTGGCGAATCGCGTCCGGAAACCTGCGGCGTGAATTCGTTTCGCTCGCCATACGGCAGCGATTACTTCTACGCAGTGCACAGCCTGATGCTTGATCGGCCATACGTCGGTCAGAAGACGTTTGATGTTCTGCGCGTGCTTGACTGGCTGAAGAGCATTGGCAGGAGCGACGTGCACCTTGTCGCAAAGGGCTGGGGAGCGTTACCTGGCACATTCGCGGCCGTGCTGTCTGATCAGGTGACTCAGGTAACGCTCAAGAACGCACTGACGTCTTACTCAGACATGGCCGAGACCGAGCATTACGACTGGCCACTTTCCGCAATGCTTCCCGACGTGTTAAGCCATTTTGACCTGCCAGACTGCTATCGGGCGATCGAAAGCAAGCGTCTGCGTCAAATCGATCCGTGGTCTGTAACACCAAGCCAATGAGGATTCGAATGACAGATAATAAAACACCTGACTTTGGATCCCCCGATCTGTCGTTGCCCGATGAAATCCGCGGTCCT
>CAYSJO010000763.1:0-8753 GCA_964431285.1 uncultured Planctomycetaceae bacterium | reverse complement strand
GGTCCGATCACTGTGGTAGCACGAGCCACCCGTCTCACAGGTGGTGTAGTCGATGGTCATCACAACGCGATACACTTCGTTCCACAGTTTACCATCCATGGCTTCTTTCCTCGAAAGGGAAGTTCTGTCACAACCATGGATTGCAAACTGTTTCTTTATTTACAGATAGAGCGACTCCCCCCTCTACACGCCCATGAATAAAGTTCCCACGGGGGAGACGGGGTTTCGAGTCGGATAGGTCTACTGCAGACCACCTCTGGAAATGCTCTGGATTAACTTTGTCACTGAGATCTCATTCTGCCCATGGGTCCCACGGCGCGTCCGTGTCGTCCGTCGATTCAGACCACGGGTCTGGAGCGGCCGTCTGAGGCTTTTCGTCGTCGGGCGTCGGAGTTGGCAGCAACGCTTCCGGCATGGGAACGGAGTCCGGACCGCGCCAGTTCGGCTCGTCTTCGCTTCGCACCAGGTCCGTCTGTTTGAGTGTCCCACACTCTTTGAGTTGACGGACCTGTTCGACAGGCACTGGACCGATCTCGACTCCGTCGATCTTCACGAACCAGCGTGCGTCCGAGTCCGACGTATCCACTGGACCAGAGGTGAGTGGAATCGTTTCTGCTGGTCCTTCTGATTCTGGAATGAACACGTTGCCGACTGGCGATCCGCCAGAGTCGGCGTCCGTCGACTCCGTTGCTGAGCTGTTCGCAGAGGTCGGGCCACTCGTCGCATCAGTGTCGGTCGCCCGCGTCTGGAAGTAGTGAGAGGGCAACTCGCTGTGGGACTCCTGCTTCGACGCGATCGGAGCATCGACGCTGGAGCCGTCCGAATCATGTACCGAAAAAGTGCGGAACTCGACTGGGTTCGAATCGTCGGAATCCGCAAGTGGAATCCGCACAGGCGCTTCATCGGCGGTCGATCCTGTTTCTCTGGAATTCGCGGGTATACTTGTGAGCGGTCCCGTCGGATGATCGGCATCGGCGGGGTCGCTTTCGGCATCACTTCGGCCAGGTACAGGCGATGTCGGTGGCGGAAATCCGGACGAACTCTGCGTCGCCGGTGGTTGATTTTCCCAACCGGTTGCGCCCGAGACGTCTCGCAGTTTCCGCAGAAAACCGAGTCTGGCTCGGCGTCCGCCAAGTTCGACGATTAGCGTGTCCTGTTTCAGACGTAACGGCAGCGTTTCCTCTCGCCCGGCATGCTCGGTGCATGTGCCGCAGTCCAGGCGCACCTTCTCTTCGACGATGAGTCGACGGGCGCACCAAAGGCCCATAAACAGCGACGCGACTGCAACGAAGGATGATGCCGTTGCAATGCGAACCACGATCATCACGACGACCGTAACCAGCAACCCATAGACCATACCGTCGTAGTCGCGGACGACACTCCGCACGCGCCGTCGCTCATCCGTCGGTCGGCCGCAGATCACGCAGACATGTGCCGCGTCAATGTCCCAGGCATGCTCCTCTCGAAACACGCCCGGGCTGGGATCGCTTCCACGAATCCACAGTTCGCTGTCCGTCGGCTGCGAGAGCCCATCGCGCACATGCTGCAGCAGTTCCCGCCAGTGGTCCCGGTAGAACTGTAGAAACGCCGGCACTTTCTGCCGGACGATGAAACGGCGGGCCGAATCAAACGCACGCTTCACATGATGAACGGTGTCCACTTTCCGCGTCTGGTTATCCTCTCCCCCAGGTGTGTCCGTTACACATTGATCGTGCTGCTGATCTTCTCCCGAAACGTGCTGATCATCAGCCGAGCCGTTCGACATGGCGGCATCCCAATAGTCGCTCGCATTTCTGCAGCGATCGTTTTCAATCCTGAAGTTCTGAGACGAACGGGAGCGTATCAGAACGCGAATTACGAGATACAGCATATCTCAACGTGTCAGTTGCCGATGGCAGGCCTGGCGGAATTTGCAGCCGCTGGACTGAAGCTTGCATCGATGCGTGTCTTTCGCGAGGCCGGCCGCAACCCCGTCTAACGTCCGGCTCTACTGCCGAGACGGACGTGAAGGTAACCTCGTGTCTTGACGAATCGAAATGACATCCGCGCGGCAGAGGGCTTACGAGATGAGAGAATTGCGCTTGTCAGCTTGCGCCGGAACCGTATTCCTTGTCTAGACTTCCTGCCTGGCCGCTAACGACATCTGGCCGCTTCCGAATTGGGCTCGGGCCAGTCCGGCTGACGTCGGCATGAATGAAACTGAACTCCAGAATGCTCGTGACTATGCGCTGACCGGTGGCGGCTCAGGCTACATCACGCGGCATGGCAGGCTGGTGACGTCGTGGGGAGATCCTGGCAGAAGATACGACCTCAAGTCGACGACCAAGTCGATCGGTGTCACCGCGCTGGGCCTCGCGATCGCGGATGGAAAGATCGCTCTGGCGGACAAGGTTGTCAAACATCATCCGACATTCGCCGTTCCGCCGGAGTCCAACCGAAAAACCGCGTGGATCGATCGCATCACGATCCAGCACCTGGCCACTCAGACGGCCCGCTTCCAGAAACCAGGCGGCTACACAAAGCTGATCTTCGAACCTGGAACAAAGTGGTCGTACAGCGACGGTGGTCCCAACTGGCTGGCTGAGTGCATCACGCTGGCGTACGAACGTGACGTTGACCAACTCATGTTTGAGCTGGTCTTCACTCCGCTGGGCATTGATCGCAGGGACTTGAGCTGGCGCCGTAACAGTTACCGGAAGAAAGAGATCGACGGTGTCGCGCGACGTGAATTCGGATCCGGCATCAGTGCCAATGTGAATGCGATGGCGCGAATCAGCTATCTGTATCTGCACGGCGGCAATTGGAATGGTAAGCAGATCATGCCGGCAGAGTTCGTCACAGCAGTAAGCACGACGGTCACATCAGTTGTCGGAATTCCGGAGGTCGATGCGAAGCGTTATGGCAACGCATCAGACCACTATGGTCTGATGTGGTGGAACAATACTGATGGCACGCTGAAGAACGTCCCCCGCGATGCGTACTGGTCATGGGGTTTGTATGAAAGTCTGATTGTCGTTATTCCCTCGTTAGACGTCGTTGTGGCGCGTGGGGGCAAGTCCTGGAAACGAGACTGGGCCGGGCACTACGACGTGCTGCAACCGTTCTTTGATCCGATTGTGAATTCGACCCGTGATAAGTCAGCCAGTGCCGAGAATTGTGTGTTTGAAGAGGGCTGCGATTCGACGGATGGCGATAGCGGTCCGTACTCGCAGAGTCCTGTTATCAGAGACATCGAGTGGGCGGACGCATCAACGATCATTCGCAAGGCCAAAGGCGGTGACAACTGGCCAATTACGTGGGGTGATGACGACGCTCTCTATACAGCATACGGTGACGGTCGCGGATTCAAGCCGAATGTCGAACGGAAGCTCAGCATGGGTCTGTGCAAAGTGACCGGCGGCCCAGACACATTCGTTGGTGTGAATCTTCGTTCGCCGGATGCCGAGCGTACGGGTGGGGGATCAGGTGGTCCCAAAGTGAGCGGCATGCTGATGGTTGATCGAGTGCTGTACATGCTCGTTCGCAACACGGGCAATTCACAGCTCGCATGGTCAAGCAATCATGGCCGCACCTGGATCTGGAGCGACTGGAAGTTTACGACCAGCTTTGGCTATCCGACGTTTCTGAATTTCGGAAAGAACTACGCAGGCGCCCGTGACGAATTCGTTTACGTCTACTCACAGGACTCGGACAGTGCATACAGGCGAGCGGATCGCATGGTGCTGGCCCGCGTTCCCGCATCACAGATTAGAGAGCAGGACGCGTACGAGTACTTTGAGAAGTTCGATGACGGGCCCCCCGTGTGGACGAGCGACATCGACCGGCGTGGAGCCGTTTTTACTCACAAGGGTCACTGCTATCGATCATCCGTCAGCTACAACACGGCACTGCAGCGGTATCTGTGGTGCCAGACCGGAACGGGAGGCGACACACGGTTTCGAGGTGGCCTGGCGATCTACGACGCGCCCGAACCATGGGGACCGTGGACGACCGCGTTCTCGACAAAGCGATGGGATGTCGGGCCGGGCGAAACATCATGCCTGCCCTCGAAATGGATGAGTCAGGACGGCCGCACCGTCCACCTGGTGTTTTCAGGTGACGACTGGTTTGCAGTGCGCAAAGGTCGGCTGCTGCTTCACGATTAGACGAGACGTCTGGAGATTACGATGGCAAGGCATTCATTGACGATGCGTGTTGTGCAACTGACCTGCACAGTCATTCTGGTCCTGTCGGGAATGTCATCCCGTTCCATGTGCGATGAATCACGTTTGCCGGGAACAGCGCCGTTGGAATGGACTGAGGCCGATCTGCCGAGCCGACTGATGGATGGAGCACATCGGTTTGCCGAGCGAAAGATCGCCGACGCTGCGAAGGACCGTCACCAGTACTGGCCTTCCAATGATGCAGACGCTGACGAGTGGCGGAAGACAATTAAAGCCAACCGCGCCGAATTGAGGACGATCATCGGCGCTGTTGATAAGCGATTGCCAGAACGGATCGAGTACTTCGGTAACACGTTCGAAAGGGTGATCGCATACGACGGCAAAGGATTTCGAGTCACGACTGTTCGTTGGCCGGTACTCGAAGGAGTCTGGGGAGAAGGGCTGCTGGTTACGCCAAACGATCCAGTGGTCGCGGCGGCCATCGTGGTGCCTGACGCAGATCAGACTCCGGAACAACTCCTGGGAATGGAAAAAGGAGTTCCACCTGACTCGCAGATCGCCCGGCGGCTCGTCGCAAACCATGTCGAAGTGTTGATCCCACTGCTCGTCAGTCGAGACAAGCTCGACACCGACGACGTGCGGTTGAAGCAGTCCGACCAGACCGAGCGCGAGTGGCTGTACCGTCAGGCGTTCCACATGGGCCGGCACATCATCGGGTACGAAGTTCAAAAGGTGCTCGCAGCGGGCAGTTGGCTGGAAGTGCGACATTCGCAGGAGGCGGCCTCATGGATTCGCCCGCGAAAGCCGTTCGTGGTCCCGAATGTTGAGGAGTTGACCATTGTCACGAATCCTACTTACGCAGTCGGAACGCTGGTTGGATCTACTGAACCCATTGGAATTGCCGGTTACGGAGAGGGGGCGTTGATCGCGATGTATGCGGCGGCTGTCGACACGCGCATCGATGCCACTCTAATCAGCGGCTACTTCGATTCGCGAGAGAATGTCTGGTCCCAGCCAATCTACCGAAACGTATGGAGCCTGTTGAAGCGATTTGGCGATGCGGAAATCGCGTCGCTGATACTCCCGCGAAAGCTGATCATCGAGCACAGCGAGGCACCGACGATCGTCGGTCACAAAGGAGACTCGAAGGCTCCGTCGTTCGAAAGTGCTCAGCGTGAATACAGTCGGATTCAGACTCCACCAGATGCCGATCCACCAGTCTTCATTCATGGACAGGACGAGACAACAATCGGCCCCTACTCAACGAAGGCATCCGTCGCGTTTCTCAAGTCGCTCAAGGTCAAGACGTCCGAGAAACCTGTCAGTCGCATGTACGACAATCGGTACGCATTCGATCTGGCCGCCCGTAAACAACGGACCGCGCAACAGATCGAAGCTCATGTGCAGCAACTGGTGCGAAAGTCAGAGCACGTCCGTGATCAGTTCATGTTGTATGAGTTGATGCCAGAGTTGATGGATTCTCGATGGAGTACGGAAAAGCGGCATCCGACACACGACTCAAAGAAGTTCATTGAAGGCGCTCGTAAGTTTCGGAAGAGACTTCAGGAAGAAGCCATAGGACGTTTCGATGAGTCGCTCCTGCCATTCAACGCGCGGTCACGACTGATTCGAACAACCGACAAGTGGAAGGCCTACGACGTCGTACTGGATGTGTTCGATGACCTGATTGCGTGGGGCGTGCTTGTTCTACCAAACGACCTGAAGCCTGGTGAAAAGCGACCGGTCGTTGTCTGTCAGCACGGTCGACAGGGAGTGCCCCGTGACACGCTCGATAATCACAAGACCGCCTACAACGACTTTGCAGCAAAACTTGCCGAACGCGGCTTCATCACGTTCGCTCCTCACAATTTGTACCGCGGGGAAGACCGCTATCGATGGCTGGATCGCAAGGCCAACACGATTGGATGTTCCCTGTTCTCGTTCATTGTCGCGCAGCACGATCAGATACTGAGGTGGCTGGATTCACAGCCTTTTCTCGATGGCGAACGCATTGCGTTCTACGGACTGAGTTATGGCGGAGAAACAGCCGTGCGTGTGCCGACAATTCTCGAAAAGTACTGCCTGTCAATCTGCTCCGGCGATTTCAACCAGTGGACGCACAAGATTGCAGCCACCGATCAGCCTTTCAGTTTCATGCGAACGATCGAATGGGAAATGCCGTACTGGAATCTCGGCCACACATTTGATTACGCAGAGATGACCTACCTGATGGTGCCTCGCCCGTTCATGGTGGAACGTGGTCACCTCGATAGGGTCGGCCGCGATCGCTGGGTCGCTCATGAGTTTGCAAAAGTTCGCTGGCTGTACGCGCAACTCGGACTTGCTGATCGCGTTGGCATCGAGTTCTTCCAGGGCGGTCACAGCATAAACGGCGAAGGCTCATTCGCGTTTCTGCACAAACATCTGGACTGGCCAGCACCGAACGAACGGGCGCAGCCAGCTGACCCTGCAGGGCAGTAGCGACTACCGCTTCCTGTAATCAGCGCCAGTCAGGCTGGTGAGAACTGACTGCTGCCAATCGCGAAGCCGTTGTTCCATGCTGCTTGCAATCTCAGGCTTCTCTTCGATGACATTGTGCGCCTCGGCCGGGTCGTCACGCACGTCGAACAGTTCTTTGACGATCTCGCCACCAGACTGTCCATCGACCACGAACTTGTAGCGGTTGCCGAGAATGGCTCTGGACCCTGCAAAGTCCTGATCACTGATTTTGGGGTGATGAAGATTGTGGAAGTTTCGCGTGTAGCGGCCATCCATCATCTTGACCAGTGGCGTTGTCCCGACCTGCAGGATAGGTTCGATCCATGGCTTCGCATTGCGTTGCCTGGCTTCACGACCGGCGTTGTAGTTCCAGAAGCAGATGGGCTCTGACCTAGTCGTCATGTTGCCATCGATCATGGGCTCCAGGCTGACGCCGTCCAGCGGTCGGTTCGGGAGCGACTGGCCAATCAGGTCACAAATCGTGGGCAGCATGTCTGTTGTGACAGCGTTCACGTCAGACACACGCGGCTCGGGAATCCGCTTCGGCCATTCAATGATGCCCGGCACGCGCACGCCGCCCTCATATACCAGGCCTTTCTGTCCGCGGAATGGTGTGGCGACACGTCCACTGCTGGGAACGCCATTGTCACCGCAATACCACAGCAGTGTGTTGTCTCGCAGGTTCTCAGCCTTCAGGTATTCTCGCAGCTTCCCGATTGACCGATCCATCGCGGTGATTTCGGCAAACCGCTCCCGCAGTACTTTGTCGAAGCGACGCTTTGCTGGACGGCCTGTCTCCATGCTCGTCAATTTGACGAACTTCTCCTGGTAGCTTTGAGGCAGATCATCGTAGAGGGCCAGGTCGCTCGGCAGCCCGCTGTAGGGTTCGTGAGGCGAGCCGAACCAGACGACCGCAAAGAAGGGCTTTTCGCTCTGCGTGGCTCTGGCGATGAATTGCATCGTCTCATCGATGATCACTTCCGAACCTTCTCCTTTCAGCTCTTCAGGTGCACCACCGTTGCGCGAAAGGATTGGATTCATCTCGAAAAAGTTGTCATGAGACAGCCATTCGTCGAATCCCATCGCCCCCGGGCTGGTGGGTGAGTTTGCCTTCACCGGGCCCAGATGCCACTTGCCAAAGTGCCCACACGCGTAACCAGCATCTTTAAGGATCTGCGCGATGCTGATCTCCTGAGGTCGGATGGACCAGTTGGGAGCCAGTGTGCCGTACCGAATCGGATGGCGTCCTGTGATCACACTGCCCCGCGTCGGCGAACACGAAGGATGAGCCGAATAGAAGCGGGCCATTCGGAGGCCTGTGGCCGCCATTTCATCCAGCACGGGAGTCTTCAGGTGAGGATGGCCGTTGTACGCGGTCTCGTCCCACCCATGATCGTCGCCCATACAGAGGATGATATTCGGTCGCTCGTCGGCGTACGCCGAGTTACACGCGATCACCCATGCCATGGCCGTGGCGATAATCCGCATCTGAAATGTCTGTCCGGCTGATTGTTGCTGCATCACGTGAGACTCCTCGGGCCTTCGTGTTGACTCGTCCTTCCCAGGCTGTTTCATGGTACATGTATCTGATTCAATGCGGTTCCAGCTACGGTCGGCAACATTTGGCGGGCTCGGCCTCGTGGCTTCCGGAACAGATGGAGTAAGACGCGATGATTTCACACTTGCTTTTACAGTCGTTGATCTTCGCGTTGCCTGCGGATGCGCCTTCGGGGTTGATCTGTTGCAGCGCCGAGGAAGTGTTCATTCTGCAGGCTCAACCCACACAGCCGGAGCGTCTGGCTCGGTCGTGGATGTCTGTGTGCGTTCATGAGAGCCATTGTTGACAGGTTCGGTAGTGTGCCGGGTTTCTTTCTTGAAGTGGGGAGTCCTGGTAATGGCAAGAACGATCGATCGAGGCCTGTGGGAGCAGTGGCGGGCTCGGCTGCTGCAGTTCGAGAGCTGGGACGGCACGGTGGGTGAGTTCTGTCGGCGGGAAGGCGTCTCTCAGGCGTTATTTTATCAGTGGCGGAAGAAGCTGCGGTCCGGTACCGACAGCCGTCGCCCGGCGGCTTTTGTTCCGGTTCTGCCTCG
>CAYSJO010000762.1:0-11644 GCA_964431285.1 uncultured Planctomycetaceae bacterium | reverse complement strand
CGCTGACGTTGAGAGCGACGGTCACCCCAAGTAATTTAGCCAGTTCCAGTCGATATTGATTCACGTCGGTGATCACGACATAGCGCGCCCCCGCGTGCTTCACGACGGCTGCTGCCATCAGGCCGATCGGGCCGGCTCCCGTGATCAATACGTCTTCGCCAAGCAGCGGAAACGAAAGAGCCGTATGCACTGCGTTGCCCAGCGGATCGAAGATCGACGCGACGTCGCGATCGATGGCCGGGTCGTGGTGCCAGACATTGGTCATTGGCAGCGAGATGTACTCGGCAAACGCGCCGGGCCGATTGACTCCGATACCGACGGTATGGGCACACAGATGGCGTCGTCCCGCCAGGCAGTTTCTGCAGCGGCCACAGACAACATGTCCTTCTCCGCTGACGATCTCGCCTGCGTGAAAGTCAGACACGTTTGTTCCGACTTCGACCACCTCGCCGACAAATTCGTGTCCGACCACCATCGGCACGGGAATGGTCTTCTGAGCCCAGTCATTCCACTTGTATATGTGTACGTCTGTTCCACAAATACCCGTCTTATGCACGCGGATCAGAACGTCGTTGATGCCGATTTCAGGCTCAGGCACATCTTTGAGCCAGAGTCCGGTGGTCGATTCCTGTTTTACGAGCGCTTTCATCAGTAATCCCTCGACACGCTTCAAACCACTGTCAGTGGTTCGCAGTGTCGAGGCTGCCGAAAGCGTCGGCAAGCAAGAGACGTATCACTTTTTGCAAAGGGAGAAAGCGCCGTCCCAGTCCTCAGGTGGACGATTGCCAAGCGCTTCCATTTGACTCAGGAGGAACGCTGATGCGCCGTCAGTTTCGCGGAACAGTTCCAGCAGACACCGGGCCTCGGACCATGCTCCGTCGACGACTGCCTCAAGACCGTCCTGATATCCCCGTAGCAGCTCGTCGGACACGGCCGAATCGCTTTCGTCAGGGAACAGAAGCTGATGCACGGTGATGGGCGTATCCATCCCGGCCGGTCGGACACGGACAAGACGCCGGGTTCTCGCTTCGCGATTCGGGCACAAACCGCCTGACAAAATTGGCGGTCGCGTCGTCCATGCAGATGCACGCGTCCAATTGCTTACTGAGCCCATCCAACCGTGCTCCCTGATTCACAACCGGACCGAACACGCCGATTTTGGCTTGTTTCTCGGTCCCGATTTCACCGGCGATGGCTTCTCCATGAGCTATGCCGATCCCCACGGAAAACCCGTCCAACAGTCCACCGTGTTGCGATTTGTCACCGAAGTTGCGAAGGATGCTCAGCGCAGCCCGACAAGCCGACACGGGGCCTTCTTCCAGCGTCATCGGCCAGCCCCAGAAACCCAAAGCCGCATCGCCCTGGAAGTCCGCGATGGCACCGTCGTACTCCAGAATACCGTTGGCCATGACTCCCAGGGCCTTCTTAACGCTGGCCAGTAGCTGCAGCAGGTCGTGTTGCAGAAGTTCGGACTTGCGAGAGAATCCTCTGACATCGCAAAACAGCACGGAAACCTGTTGCTGAGATGGCTCAAGCGAGCCGGACTGCTGGCCTAAAAGGCTGTCCATAACACTCGGCGAGAAGAATGAGCTCATCTGTGTTTTCTGCTCTTCCAGCACCCGGACCTGGCGGATCGAGCCGATGAATCTCGCGACGAGTTCGGTGAATCGCAGATCGCCTTTCAGCACCTCTTCATTGACGAGGGCTCCTTCACCGCTTTCGCCCGAAACGTACAGGCACCAGCCTTCGCATGATTTCAACCTCACCGGTGTGCAGAATGCCCAGTCCAGACTTCCGCTAATCGTGAACTGACCAGCGTCTTCGCGTCCAGCGTCGTCACTCCAAACGTGCATCGCACTCTGGCCGGTCCGCAGCCCTCGGCTGATCATGCGCCGGCTGGGCCGAAATCGCCCCTCGAAGTCCTCGCGAGTTGCCACGCGCATCATGGCCGGACGGGTGGCATCGAATCCCGAAACCTCGGGTGTCTTCAAGCTCACCAACTGGTCATCGTCGTACCGGATGACCGCTGTCGCCACGGCTGACGGAATCGCTTCCAGAAGTAGATCGACCAGCAGCGAACCGAGGTCCTCATCGGTTGTTGATGCGGAGATCAGATCCGGCAAACGTGCCAGTATCTCCATTTGCCGCACGGGATCACTGAAGTCGACCTGTCACAGTTCTTCGGAGCGGAATTGCTGCAGGTCATCGGACGCGTCATGCCCATTGTCTCGTAATTCAAGCTGCGATGGTGGAGTTGATGCGCCGCGTTGGCCAACGGGACTTTCTTCGCTCTGCTGTTCGCCTACCAGGCGGAAGAGCGTTTCGCCGATGCGGAATTCATCACCGACTCGGATCACGGCGTTTCGAGCTGCCTGGCCACCCACAAGCAATGGATTGGTGGCCCGTTCGAGACACCGAACAGTCAGACGTTCGCCGCTCCATTCGAGGTCGGCGTGTTCGCGAGAAATCTGGCGGTCCCAGCCAACCGTCCAGCCGGATGCCGGATTGCGGCTCAGCCGCAACATCAACTCGTCACCCAGTGGCAGACGTGCCTGCTGACCCTGATCCTGACCCCGTGCCTGAAGTTCGACAGCCATCATCAGTTCCCCCCGGAGCTGCGAAGTCGCGGTTGCTGAGAGGGAAACTCCAACAGAGCCGCGAGAAACGGGGGCGTCAGAATGATGTCAACAGATTCGCCCCTGGAATTCACGGTAGGTCGAATCCCGGGGTCGCGTCGGATTGAGTTTCACGGGGACGTGGGATACCGGAGGGAGCGGCCCATCGTGTACTACAGAACCGGTGAGTTCGTTCGACGGAGCCTCATAGCGCCTCGGCGAATAATGGTATTTTCGGACCAATGTCCCCCACCTGTCACTAAACAGGCGGCCGGCCACCGCAGTGACCAGACGAGCATGCAACGCAGCAGACGCAGGTACGTGCCGAGGCAGGACAGATCAAGGAATGTTGAACTGGTGAGGAGTCTGTTCGACATTGCCAGCCCGGTCTGTTGCGACCGCCACGACAGTCCCGCCTTTCTTGACGCTTAGCTCAATACGCCAGTCAAGCACGCCATCCGTATGGCGAGTCAACTTCGCCGGGCGCCCGTTGACGGTCACCGTTTCGATGATGCTGTTGTCATGCGTGACCCCTTCAACAATCGTCTTATCGCCATCGCGACGGACATGCGTAATGACAGTTGCCGGCGACAGGTCGTCTACGGGATCGAGCAGTTCCGGGAACTCGACATTGTCCACTTCCGCAACTACCGACTCGTTGCCCGTCAGCGGCGGCGCCGGTTTGTATTTGTTGCCGTCGGCAAGCAAGTCTTTGGCTCGCGTGCTGACAACCTTTGCGTGTCGGCCATCGCCAAAGTGGTCGTGAACGAAGACCGGCACACCAAGGCCCTTCGGAGTCAAACGTGGTCCACCGCCAAGATTGACCGTCGGCCATCGACTCGCGTTCTTACGGCCTTCCACTTTCAGGTTACGGAAGTGCGACGCGGCCGAGCCATTGACGTTGTTGGCACTGATTTGAATCAACGGCATTTGACCGCCGTAGCCCAGTTGAGAAAACGTCAGCCCGTCCACCGTGATGCTGCCGTGTTGAGAGCTGCAATCGTCGAGACCGCGGTTGAACGGTTCGGCACCGGTCGCGGCAATGTGGACGTTGCGATAAACGTGATTCTCGAAGTACGGACGGTAGACACCATACGCCGCGTGATTGACGTGAAGATTCTCGACCAGCATCGTCGGCAGTTGGGCTCGGAAAGCGTAGTGAGTCTGCCACGCCTTGAAGTCGTTGATGCGGTGTGGATGCTGCGTGTCCGGTCCAACTCCATCAGTTCCCGCGAATGCCGCGGAATACAATCCTTCGGTGTGAGACTCGTTGTGCGAAAACCGTGAAATCGCCACCGTGCGGATGTCGACAACTTCCTGGCCCCCGTCGTTGGTACGAATGCCCAGGTTGCTGTCAAAATTGCTCCGCCGCTGGCTATCGTATCGATACCCATACTGGTCATTTTCGCAGGCGACATTACGAGTCAACGTGTTGCGACCGTTGGCCCACCAGAAGGCGGCACCATCGTTGGGATCGAACGGAAGTACCTGCCTGGGCAGTCGACGTCCCTTATAGGCCTGCACTCCCAGGTTGCGGTCGAACAGGTTGAGAACTTCAGTGCCGTCCTCCATGAAGTAACCATGCCCGACGCTCCTGTAACCCACGCAGTCTCGGACCACGAGATACTGCGTGCCGTGAACCGTGACCCAGCGATTATGCGAATCCACAATGGCCGCGCCCAGCACCTGACTGCCGCGCATCGTGTCGCCGATCAGGTGGTAGTGGATCGAGTAACGTCCGAGCACGCCTTCCTTCCCGAGATGGGCAAAGCGGGCATAACTGATACCGCCACTACTGTAGGCGTGATAAAGCGTGTGCCCTCGCACGCCATCCGGATCAGCACTCTCAATGATCACGTTTCGGCTCAGATTGGCGACCTCGCTACGGAACTCACCAGACCCGAAGTGGGCGTTGTCCAACGGTCGGTCCAGTACGAGGGTGCGATGCTCTGCGTCGATGACCTTGACGATTCGCGATTCCGTGCCCATGGCATCCGGATCATCACGGAATGAACCGCCTGCGTACTGATGCTCCGATCCCGTGACGATGACCTCATCACCAACGCGCCAGCCGATTACGTCTTCAGCCAGCACAACCGACCGATCACCAGACTCGACGTCTTTACCGAGCTTCACCCATGTGCGATTCATGGGTGATCCGTGCAGTTCCATTCGAGCCGAACAGCACACCAGCGCCGGAGCGTCGTTTTTGTCGAATCCCTCTAAATGGCGGAGACGAATGCGAGCGGTGTGCTCGGCTGGTATCGGATTGTCCAACGTGCCAATCTCCAGCGTCGGCATGACACCCGTCCGGGCCTTGAGAGGTTCGCCATTGGGACTGGCGCCTTCGAAGTCGCAGGCAAAGCTGCTTTCACTGCACTCATCGCTGTCCTGTACTTTGAGTACGCCCACATCGAGCAGAGTGCTGCGATCCCGTGCGAAGGCCAGCGTGCCGACAACCTGCAGCAACCGAATCTTCTCGTCGCTGACGGCGTCGTAAGTGACTCGGTCACCACGTCGGATCAGGATGCGATCGCCGGAACGCGGCACTCGTCCTGGTTCCCAGGTCTTCGGATTTGACCACGCACCGGATCGGACACTCTTAATACCGAAAGAAACGTGCTTGCTGTGGTCGTGTTTGTGCTCGTGCTTTTTCGGCGGAGCGGCGTCCACAAGACCAACCAGGAAAGCGACCGCAATCATGGACAAACAAGTCAGCGTTCTCATTTGATTCCCTTTCCAAGGAATGCAACCAGCCGGGTTCATTCATCGAGCGATCATATTCGAACGCGTGGAATTTGGGGCACCCTGGGGTCCGTTTTCGGTATGGGCGGCGCCGTGTACAACTTCGGTCAACGAGGAATGCTGACAAGGCCTCTTCGTCTTCACCCGGATGAATCACTGGAGTCACCATGAAAACGTACGCCACCCTGATAGTCACCCTCGTCGGCTGTCTCGTGTCACATCCGGCTCGATCGGCCGACAAGCCAAACATCCTGTTCATTTTGACAGACGACCAGGGCTGGTGGGACGTGGGCATGCGAGGCAACAAGGATATCGACACGCCTCACCTGGACGGTCTGTCGCGTGACAGCGTCGACTTCACACGGTTCTATGCGGCGCCCGTTTGTGCCCCAACGCGGGCCGGGTTGATGACTGGTCGATATTGTTTTCGCACGGGGCTGTACAACACGCGATTCGGTGGCGACACATTGGGCATCAACGAAATCACCATCGCCCAGATGTTAAAGACTGCCGGCTATCGAACTGGTTGTTTTGGCAAGTGGCACCTCGGCAAGTACGCGCCTTATCAACCGCACAACCGCGGCTTCGCCGCGTTCCTTGGCCACTATCACGGGCACATCGACGAGTACGACTATCCCGATCAGATCGTCCACAATGGCAAACCCGTCGAAGCGCGACGCTATGTGACCGACCTGTTTACCGATGCCGCAATCGAGTTCATTAAAAACAGCGGCGAGCGGCCATGGTTTTGTTACGTACCCTTCAATGCTCCACATTCACCCTTTGTCGTCGGCACAAGCCATGACGGGCAGCAGCGGGGCGACCAATTGATCAACAAATATCTCAAGCGTGGATTGGCCCTGCGCGAAGCTCGAATCTACGCCATGATTGACATCATTGATCAAAATGTGGGGCGGCTACTGAAGAAGCTGAGTGAATTGAAACTGGACAAAAACACGGTTGTCCTTTTCATGACGGATAACGGTGGCGTCAGCAAACATTTCAAGGCTGGTTTAAAAGGCAACAAAGCTTCTGTCTACGAAGGCGGCGTGCGCGTCCCCTTGTTTGTTCGCTGGCCAGATCATTTCCCGGCCGGCGGGAGAATCCAGGCTCAATGCTCGCACGTCGATCTCTTCCCGACGTTTTGCGAATTGGCAGGCGTGCCATTGCCCGACGATCGTCACTTTGATGGCAAGAGCCTCGTGCCATTGCTCAACAAAGGCGAAGGTACAATCCACCAACGATACGTCTACCACACGTGGGATCGCTATTTCCCGAATCCAGACAATCGCTGGGCAGTTTCCGATCAACGCTGGAAGCTTCTGTGCCAACTACCCAAAGGCAAACAGCCAGCGCAGGCATACTGGCGGTTGTACGATCTGGAAAACGACCGGGGCGAGTCACACAATGTGTTCGACAAGCGTCCGGATGTCGTTCGACGATTGCGGGCTGAGTTTGTGCGTTGGTTCGACAATGTGACCGATGGCGTGAAGTACGAGCCCGTGCCGATTCCCATTGGACATCCGGACGAGCCACGGGTCGAGGTCCAGGCAAGCTGGGCCTGGTGGCACGGAGACAATATTAGATACGTGTTCCGCGGCTACGACTGGGACACTATCGAAGGATGGAAGAAGCCCGGCGAACATGCCATCTGGAATCTCGACGTCTTGCGCGATGGACAATACGACGTCTCAATCAGCTACGGCCGCTCGGCTCGCGGCGGTGGCACGTTAAAGATCTCCGTCGGCGACGAGTCGATCGTATCCCGTCCCCCGCCCACCTCGACCGCAGACGTCTTCGAACGCATACGCATTGGTTCCCTTAAGCTGAAAAAAGGTGCCAAGAGCTTAAGAGCCGAAGTCGTTGATGCCCACGGCACGGAATTGATGCGACTTAATCGGATTTTCCTGCGACGCATCAACAGCCCGGAATGATCTCGGACTGTTTCACGCCTTAATCCTTGTCAGCGCGGAGGACTGAGACGAAGGCTTTCTGGGGGATATTGACGCTGCCGAACTGCTTCATCTTTGCCTTGCCCTTTTTCTGTTTCTCGAGCAGCTTTTTCTTACGCGTCACATCGCCGCCGTACAGTTTCTCGGTGACGTCTTTGCGATAGGGCGCGATGGTCGTTCGCGCAATGATGTCACCACCGATGGCACCCTGGACCGGTATCTTGAACTGGTGCCGGGGGATCTCTTCGGCAAGGCGTTCGCAGTAGTGCAGTGCTCGAGGTCGCGCTTTGTCACGATGAACAAGGTACGAAAGCGTATCGACCGGCTCCTTGTTGACCAGAATGTCGACTTTGACGACATCGGTTTTGCGGTACTCGATCGGCTCATAATCGAACGATCCGTATCCGCGGGTAATCATCTTCAGGTTACCGTAGAAGTCGAACAGGACTTCTCCAAGCGGCATCACGCTGACGATTTCAACCCGACTGGCGGAGAGATAGTTCATCGTCTGGCTTTCCGAGCGATGTTCTCTGCACAGTTCCATGACCGGACCAACATACGTTTCGGGAGTCAGTATCGAGGCCTTGATGAAGGGCTCGCTGCACGATTCAATCAACGTGGGGTCCGGCCAGTAGGTTGGATTGTCGATCTCGATTGTCGAATCGTCTCTCAATGTCAGTTTGTATTTCACTGACGGTGCCGAGATGACCAGGCCGATGTCAAACTCTCGCCGCAAACGTTCCTGGATCACGTCCAGGTGAAGCAGTCCGAGAAACCCACAACGAAACCCGAAACCCAACGCAGCCGAACTGTCTTTTTCAAACGTGAGGGCCGCGTCATTGATCGCGAGTTTGTCCAGAGCCTTTGTCAGCTCAACATAGTCACCCGTGTCCATGGGATAGATAGAAGAGAACACGACCTGCCTGGCTTCCTGATAGCCGGGCACTGGTTCTTCCGCCTGGCGATCCAGATGCGTGATCGTGTCGCCGATCTCGATGTCCTGCACACTCTTGACTCCGGCGACGACATATCCCACCTCACCGGCGCTGAGCTGCTGTCTCGAATTGAGCTTGAACTGGTTGTAGCCAACCTCATCGACGGTGAAGTCGCGATCGGAGTGCATGAAGTGGATCGTATCGCGCGGTTTGAGCGTGCCTTCCATCACACGACACTGCAGGATGACTCCCCGGTAGGTATCAAAGTGGGCGTCAAACACGAGTGCCTTCAACGGTGCGTCGGGATCACCCTGCGGTTCTGGCAGTTTCTCAACAATGCCAACCAGCACGTCGTCGATGCCGATGCCGTTCTTGGCGGAAATCGCGATTGCCTCAAACGGATCGAGCCCCAGTTCCGCATCAATCGCCTCTTGAGCACGATCCACGTCCGCAGCAATGAGATCGATCTTGTTGATGACTGGTAAGAGCGTCAGATCATGCTCTAAAGCCAGATACAGGTTGGCGACCGTCTGGGCTTCGACTCCCTGAGACGCATCAACAATGATCAATGCACCTTCGCACGCCATTAAGGAACGCCGGACTTCGTGCGAAAAATCAACGTGCCCGGGCGTATCGATCAGGTTCAGCAAATAGTCTTTGCCATCCGGAGCACGGTAATCGAGCGTAATCGTGTTGCTCTTGATGGTGATGCCCCGTTCTCGCTCGATGTCCATCGAGTCAAGCATCTGTTCGTGAAGATCACGTAGCGCAACGGCTCCACAGGTCTGAATGAGTCGGTCGGCCAGAGTCGACTTGCCATGGTCAATATGGGCGATGATGCAGAAGTTTCGAATGTGCTTCATTCGCGGAGTTCTAACAGGAAGCACGGTGTACGTCAGGTGGTTCATCACTCCCACGTGACGTCGGCGCCAAGCCCTTGGGTGCTTCTGACTTGACTTAACAACCGCTCGAGTCAGGTGGGTAAACGACCCTTTTCTCTCTGACTTTCCGCGAATCGTGCCAGGTCACCTGAAGACGGTTCCTGAAACGCGCGCAGGCTGAATTTCGGTAGACTCGCCAGCAGGTGGTCGAAAATATCCGCCTGAATGTTCTCGTAATTTGCCCAGCCCGTGTCGTTGGAGAAAACATAAAGCTCGATAGGGAGTCCCCGGCTGGTGGGCGCCAGCTGACGTACGAGCAGAGTCATTCCCTCCTGATGCAGCTTGGAATGAGCACTCAAATACCCGACGACGTACATCCGAAATGTGCCGACGTTCGTCAGTTTCCGCGAGTTCCCGATGGCGTTCGGATCCTGATCCACGCTGTCGTTGTGCTCAGCCAGTTCTTCCCGCTTTGCGTTCATGTAACTTTTCAGCAGTTCGAATCGGGAGAACCTGTCCACTTCCTCGTCAGTCAGAAAACGGACTGTCGACATGTCGATCAGAAGTGATCTCTTGATTCGACGGCCCCCGGATTCCGACATGCCACGCCAGTTGCGAAACGAGTCCTGGATCAGACTATGAGTCGGCACCGTCGTCACTGTTTTATCAAAATTGCGCACTTTGACCGTGTGCAGCGCGATGTCCATCACGTCCCCGTCAACTCCCTGAGCAGGAATCTCAATCCAGTCGCCAACGCGCAGCATGTCGTTCTGAATAAGCTGGACGGAGGCCACCAGCGAGAGAATCGTGTCCTTAAAGACGAGAAGCAGCACTGCGGTCATCGCCCCCAGGCCGGTCACGAAATACCCGACTTCCTGATCGGTTAGAACGGCAAGGAAAATGACGACGCCGAATATCCAGATGACAATCTTCCCGATCTGCACATAGCTCTTGATCGGTCGTTGTTTTGAGATCGCAAACGTCCGGTAGAGGTTGTTCGCCGCCGTAAGCCCTGCGCTGAGAATCAAGATGACAACAAAGACCAGTGCGGCCTGATTCAACTGCAGCAGAGGGCCGAACCAGGACTCAGCAAGCGATTCAGCTGTCCATCCAGAACCGAAGACGGCCGGCCAGGACTGAGACAGTTCCGGCAACATGGCGATCGTTGCCCACAACACCAGCAGAGGCGCCGCCAGAGCAACGCGGTGCAGAACGGTCTGGTCGAGGAGTATGTCATCCCACTGCGTTGAACTCCTGGTGATACCTCGGCGGATCAGAGGCATCACGATAAATCGTACGAATGCGTACGAGGCAACAGCTCCAATTATGGTGCCGACACCGAGAGCGGCCTTAACATCCAGGTCAATTGCCAACATTCTGATCTCTCCAGTGGGGTGTCAGGTTGCTCGTCGCACGAGTCGTTTCGGCAACGCCTGGAACTTGTGTCGATAAAACGCCAGGCTGCAGGTGTTGCATTCAGGGTGGACTGAAGGAGTCCGGTCATGCGGTCAGTCAGTTCAGTGTTCAATCCGTGCGGTGGGTTTTTACGCCCGCTTTTCAACCAGGGCAAGCTGGCTCGAAATGCCGAGCAGTTGATCGTGCCACTGCTGACGATCGTTGTACTGACTGCAACTCCGTTTACCCGTTCATTCGCAGTCGATTCGGACAAGGAGACCGAGCGGTCCGTTGTAGCTTTCCTGGCGGCGCACTGTAAGAAGTGTCACGGTGCGACGAAGAAAGAGGGTCGGCTGACGCTACAGAACATCAACACCGACCTCGCATCGGGCCAGGACCTGGACAGGTGGCAGGCCGTGCTGGAGCGGCTCGACGCTGGTGAAATGCCCCCCAGGACTGAACGCCGGCCTGCTGCTGCAGAGGTACAGCATGTCCTCGGCTGGGTTCGCGCGGGCCTGAAGAAAGCCGAGGCGGCCGGCCACATAATCAACAGAACGAGAAAGCCGGGCCAGGGTAATGCCGTCAAGCATTCACTGTTGTTCGACCCCAGGTATGAAGCGGTTTCGATTCCAGCGGCGTCGCGAGCGTGGCGGCTCTAGCCGCTCATCTACCAGAGGCTGGTGTGGGATCTGGATAAGTACCGCAAGGCCGAGGTCTTCAATCCATTCCCTGTCACATCGGCCCACGGTTTCTCTGACTTGTCAGCTCTCTATACGATCGACGAGACCGCGAAACAGCAGCTTATCCGAAACGCCCAGGCCGTTGTCGGCATTCAAACTGGATTCACATTCGTCGATGGCCAGTTGACGGTCGCGAAGGATGCCGTCAAAGAATTTGCTCCGTTGTTCGACCCCACGGTGAACCTGGACGACGAAGTCATCGAAACAACCGTGAAGCGGCAATTCAATCTGGTGCTGTTGCGTCCGCCAACCGCCGCCGAAGCACTGCGTTTCGCCGGGCTGATGAAGACGAACATCGCCGCCGCGGGTCGCGAAGAGGGAGCGAGAGGTACGCTGGCCGCCATCCTCCTGCTGCCGGAAGTCAACTTTCGCCTGGAAATG
>CAYSJO010000761.1:0-19488 GCA_964431285.1 uncultured Planctomycetaceae bacterium | reverse complement strand
GCTGAATCCGACAGACGTTCGATTCGGATCGACGGAGTGGGTGGGGCCGAGTCGTTCGCCCAAGCTGTCACGATTAATCGGGATTGGCCGGGAGCCAGGCGGGAGTCCGGAGACATTGCCGCGGAACCGACCTTGAACGTCGCCTCTGGGCCAGCCGGTCGATGTCGTACCGAGGATAACACCGCTCCAATCGGCACCATCGGCCGACGCCCAGAAGGTACAGAATGTCCCATCGGGCTGGGTTGCATGAGTGTCAGCAGAGCAACCCGGTGTCATGCGTCGCTCACCGAGCATCAACACGTTGGACGATCCGTCTTTGATGTCCCGAATGCGCAGCTTCGTATTGATTCCGAAGATCCCGGCAATGAACCTGTTTGATGGAACGCCACTATTAGAACCGGGTCCACCGATTCCGTAGTTCGCCGGATAGTTGCTGGTGCCCTGGTCCAGAATTGACCCGAACAGCGTTTGTTTCTCTGGTCCCTGATCGCTGGGACAGCGGTAGACCGGAATAATGGCCTGAGAGACCACGTTGTTCTGGACCGACCGGTAGAACCTGTTCCTGTAAGCGAAATCGAATTTCGTAAAGAGCGGCTCGTAGTCGACATATGGGAGAATGAGTGCTGACCATGCCAGGCCATTATGTCCGGACAGCCCGCCAGGGAGGCTGTCGTACCCCAGCATGCCAGGCGGGAACACCGTTGTGTTCGAATGATAGTTCTGGAGAGCCAGGGCCAGTTGCTTCAGATTGTTGCGGCATTGAGTCCGCCGGGCCGCTTCGCGGGCCTGCTGGACAGCCGGCAGCAGCAGCGCGATCAGAATTGAGATGACGGCGATGACGACCAGCAATTCAATCAACGTGAAGCCACGCGTTTTTCGGGTGCGAACTCCCGTCATGTGATTCTGATTCATCTGGCGCTCCGAAATCGAAAACCTGAAAAGAATAAGCAACGGTTAAGAACTCTCTGTTGTGAACCTTAACGTGTCCGCAATGACCGTGTCCGTCTCAAAAGTGGAAACTGCATTAGATTCACACGATGGGCCATGCCTGCGAGATGCTCCATGAGGTGATCATTCTCCCTGCATGCTATATCGTGAACGGACTCACATTCTCATGTCTGGTGTCGGAAACACGGTGTATTTCCTTGACGTCTGACAACCACATCCAGGCCAGAACGTCAGAACAGTTGCACGTCGTCGAAGACCGGCCAGCACATCAGACCAGCCCGGTGTGTCACGCCGCCAGCTCCATTGAAAACAGGTGGTCACCCCATGCGCGTTGCGAGTCAGGTTGCTCCGGGCAAGCCGAAGATTCTGCATCATTCTGACATCCCGACCGAAGAACGACTTCTCGAATACGGAACGGGAATCCACACACCAATTCAACGGATTACGGTCAGCGAATCGACGTGTGTTGAGTTCACGTGGACGATCGGCGAACGATCAATCGGCACCGGTGGTGAATTGCTCGTCGTATGGAGGTGGCCTTTCGACTGGAGCGATCTGCAATCCGAGGATTCGGCTGCAGCGGGCTTCATGCAGGCTCAGGCTCATTCCGCAGATGGCAGTGTCGCGGACGTCGAATTGTCACTCCGCTATAACTGGATTGCCGGAATCGAACCCTGGCATCACCAGATTCAGGTTGCCCTGTTGTCGGGAGAACTGAAAACGGGCGACCAGGTTCGACTCGTCTGCGGTGACACCTCGGAAGGCGGTTCCGGCTGGCGGGCACCAACATGTGCTGCCGACCAGTGCCGATTCCTCATGTTGATTGATCCGGCAGGTGACGGAACACGACATCGGCTGGTCGATGCGTCGCCCTTCCGCGTGGAAGCCGGCCCGCCCGATCGACTGGCGGCAGTCATTCCGTCGGACGCAGTCGTCGGTGAGCCAGTGGAACTGATCGTTCGGGCGGAAGACTGCTGGGGCAACCCTGCCCGGTTGACCGAACCAGTATCGATCACCGGAAATCAACCGGACGCGGAGTTCGAGTTCCGGAAACTGGATCGCGAAACCGTCCGTCCGGTCGAGCAATTCGAGGTCGTGTTTGCGAATTCCGGGGCATTCACGCTGACCGCTTCGGCGGGGGACTTCACGACGCAGTCGAATCCGCTGACGGTACACGCGACGCGGCCAGCCGAGCAGTTGTTCTGGGGCGACCTGCATTCAGGGCAGACAGAAATTGGCTGCGGCTGCGGAACGGTCGGAGAAAGTTACGCCTTTGGCCGAGACTGCGCCGGCATCCAGTTCATCACGCACCAGGCAAACGACCATTACGTCACGCACGAAGAATGGGGCGAGACTCGACGCGTCACCGACGAGTACTACGAGCCTGGCCGGTATGTCCCGATTCTGGGCTGCGAATGGAGTCCACTGACGAAAGACGGAGGTGATCGAAATGTCTTCTACGGCAAGGACGATCCCGTCCTGCGTCGCAGCGACCGGTTTTTCCTCGAAGATGAGCCAGACCCTGAGCCCGATATCCGCACTGCTCCAGAATTTCACGATGCGTTTCGCGACCGCAATGTACTGGTCAATATCCATGTCGGTGGGCGGATGACGAATCTGCAGTGGTACGAACAGGCCATCGAGAAGCTCTGCGAAACACACTCGACACACGGCACGGTCGAGTGGTTTTTCATGGACGCACTCAGTCGCGGTTACCGTGTCGGTCTGACAGCCGGCACGGACGGCGTGATGGGACGTCCTGGCGCGGATCATCCGGGTCGCCGCCTGATTCGCAATCTGAAGAACGGCCTGACCGCCGTCTACGCGAAAGACCTGTCGCGCGAGTCATTGTGGGAAGCCCTGCAGAATCGGCGCTGCTACGCGACGACCGGCGAACGCATCCGCCTGACGTTTTCGGTCGACGGCCATCCGATGGGGTCAGAAATCGAAGCATCCGGACCACCAACCATTCAATTCAAAGTGGAAGGCACGCAACCAATCGAGCGAATCGATCTGTTTCGCGGAATCGAAGTAATTGAATCATGGTCAGTGGCGTCGCGTGTGAGTTGGGCGACGACCGACGACCAGGGTGGTCGACTTGTGCGTGTGTTGTGGGGCGGAACGGAACGCAGAGGAACTGCGCGCCTGCAGCGTGTCGACTGGGACGGCTCGTTGACGATTCAGGACGGCACACTCGAGTTGATCGAACCAATTAATTTTCAGTCGATCGCCGATGAGGTGCGTTCGGTGTCGGCCAATCAAATTGAGTGGTGCAGCAAGACAGCGGGTAACGTGGCAGGAGTTGTCGTCCGCGTCTTCGGTGACGAAAGCGAGCTGTCATTTGATACCGGACCAGAGCAGTTTCAGATGCCGCTGAACCAGTTCGCGACCGAAGAGCGCGTGGACGCAGGCGGCGTAAATCGCTTCGTGCAGATCGGCCCGCCGCCTGTGCCCGGCGGTTCGCTGCTGTTTGAGCATGCATCGTCCGACGGCGAACCGCTGTCTGGAACTCAGCCCTACTGGATTCGCGTCGTACAGACAGACCAATCACTCGCCTGGAGCAGCCCGGTCTATGTGACTTTGCCACAGTGATTACGCATGGTTCAACACGTGAAATCACATCCCGGCAGGGCAGATCCGAGGACGTCATAGCATGACGGCGCGGCATTCTGCACCAACTCAAGAAACAATGAGCTGGGTCGTCGCGTCCCCTTTTCTTTCCACGACTACGACCAAATGCCGCAGAACCTGACAGCGCCTGGACGCTCTGGGAATCCGTATCATATCTGCGGGAAAAAGTCAGATGGGTCCCACGCTGGCCGATGCACATTGTCATCGTCCAAAACAACGAGTTCGTTGAGCGTGGCCCAATCATCACGCCACGTTGGGAAACGCCCCAGATTTGGATTGTCCATGGTGGAGTCGCAAAACACAACGAGTCGCATTGTCGCACATATTTCGATTTGGAGGAACTTTTCCTGCTCCTTAAGGGGCACCAGCAAGGTCTTGTACTTGAACGATGCCGGCTCAAGCGACACTGACCACATTGCATGCTGCGGCTTATCGCAACCTTCTTCGCACCGGGACTATCTATACACATCTCGGAACGAGTCCATAGCAGTTGCGATAATGCTACGGCGAATCGACTCTAGGAGTGCATTAAGACGACCGTTTAGAAGTACATTGAGCCAATACAGTGGAGTTATCTTTACTATAGGATGCGATGCGGACGTATAGTATGCAAGTCTCTTCCGAAACGGACTCACGAAGAGGAAGCTCTTGTAGCAATCTTCGTGCTCGAAGACATTCGTACCACACTTAAGATCGATGACGTCGAGCATACCGTGCTCCTCCGGATGTATCGATTTACGGAACCTGCCGGTCGAGACACAGGATGCTTCGCCGCAATTCCAGTCATGTCGATGATCTCAGGTTGGAGCTCTGGAACCGCAAGCCACGCAAACGTCCCAAGGTTAGATGGGAGCCTTCTGCCGCTCGCGTAGCCTCGTTTACTTGCAAACAGTGCCGCGCAGCGGCACGGGTTCCTACCGCAACTGTTTGTTTCTGGCGCCGTGCCAGGTGCGACTCGCTTAAGATGCCTCCGAAGCCGTGCGGCTGACCGATCTTAGGTTCAGCACTGATCGCTCCCTCGATGTTTCCGCCGCGCACCACCTACCCCTCTGATCCCCAGCGTGCAGCAATACTCAGTCGGCGGCGCTTATTCGAAGCAGTACAGATGGCCGTTGGTTCGCAGGTAGATGCGACCTTCGACAATGGCCGGAGTTGCGTAGATGGCTTCGCCAAATTCCGCGTCGTGAAGCGTTTTCCACTCGGCGAAGGACGACAGAACAGAGACATGGCCCTTCTGGTCAGCCAGATAGACCTTGTTGTCACCGGCAACTGCAGACGCGTAATAGTTGCCCGTTCCCGCCGCGCGACCTGTCTTTATCGGCTCGCCAGTCAGTGCGTTGAGTGACGTCACGATGCCGCCGTCTTTCACCGTGAACACGTAACCGTGAACGTAAAGTGGTGACGAGCAGAAGGGCAGATAGCGGCGAAATTCCCAGGCGATATTGGTGTCAGTCAGGTCGCCGTGACCGCCCGGACGAATGGCCACAATCTTGTTCTGAGCAGTCTCGAAGACACCACGATACCAAGTGTACTCAGCCTCGGTGATGGTGCCGGTCTTGTCGCGGTCAAACTGATTGAAGCGACGCTGAATGTCGCCGCCCTTGTCCAGTTCACTTTCTTCGATCGTGTTATTTTTGTTGCGGTCCCAGAGTTTGATGGCAGCTGCCCAGGCAGGAATAACGATCCGCTCATCAACATCTCCGCCACGCGCCCAGGCACCGACGTAAAGCACGTTGTTATCACCAACGACGGGTGTCATGCACACAGCGCGTGACAGCCCCTGAACAGTCCAGGATTCTTTACCGCTGTCGGCGTCGTATCCAATCACTCGCAGTGTGGCGGCCACGACAATGTGTCTCCGGCCGTCAAATTCCCACACCACTGGCGAGCAGTAGTTGCGGGGAAAATCAGAACGGTCGGTTTTCCAGACCTGCTTGCCGGTGTTCTTGTCGATCGCGAGCAGGAACGAATCGGTGTCGTGGTCCTGCACAATGATGACTTTGTCATCCACCAGAATCGGCGAGTTTCCGGCTCCAAAGTCGTTGTTGAACGGGCCCATGGGAACTGTCCACAACTGATTGCCATCGCGGTCGTAACAGAACAGTCCCGTCGAGCCGAATAGACTGATCACGATGTTGCCGTCAGTGACCGGCGTGCATTGCGCATGACTGCCGACGTTGTGAATCTTTTCCAGTTCGGTGTGCGGAGCGATCCTCTCCCACACGATGTCGCCCGATGCGCGATCCAGAGCAATCGTGACCAGCTTCGATTCTTCCCGCACGGCAGTGAGATAGACGCGATCGTCAAAGACCACTGGGGACGAATGCCCCGGCGGCAATTCCGTTTTCCAGACGACGCCTGTCTCCGGTCCGATTTTTGTCGGCAGGGAATCCAGCGTCTGAGCCAGACCCGAGCTGTTCTGTCCGCGGAACTGTGGCCACGTTGTGCGGGCCAGTTCTTCGGCCGGATCAATCCGACGGATACGAATGTGACGGAATGCGACCGGGTCGTTGTGCCCGGCGAATCCGAAGAAGCCACTGGTACGATTCATACCGGGTGGCAGGGCACCGTCTTTCGACTCGGTGATTTTGCTCAGGTCGGTGTCCAGAATCGGAAAGCCATTCAGCTCGACGTTGATTCTCGATCCCTGCACATGCACACGCTGGAAATTCCATTCGCCCGTGGGACGCAGGAAGCCGCGGTCCGCTGCGGCCAGGCCGTAGGCCGATCCGTGATACTGACGTGCATCGAGCGTCGCGTACTTTTCATGTTCGCTGTCTAACACCTGCAGTTCGCACATGGCGTCCAGGTGTGGCCGTCCGGTGCCGGGATAGCGAATCGCAAGGCCGTTGTTACCACCGGGAGGCAGACGGAATTCGAGTTCGACTTCGAAGTCCGCATACTCTTCTGCCGTGAATAGGTTCCCGCCCTGACCGGCCTTGCACTGGATGGCTCCGTCGACGACTTCGTAATTGTCGATGTCTCCCTGCCAACCATCGAAGTTCGTGCCGTTGAACGCCTCAGTCAATCTGTCATCTGCTTTTCCGCTGAGAACGGCGTTGGCTTCCTCGGTACCGATTTCGTGCAGCACGATATTGCGCCAGCGGATTTCGCCGCCGTGCGTCTGAAGCTGAATCGAGCCCATGCGGAACTGAGGTCGGCTGTGGTCCCAGTAGTTTTCCATGATCGCGTGGTCGACAACCAGGTGTCCGTTGAGCCAGACGTCCGTGCGTGCGCCAACCTGGCGGATGCGAAACTCGTTCCACTCACCAAACGGTTTGTCGGCCAGAACAAGCGGCTCCTGGCCGGGAGTTCGTTTGTAATTGTTGAACAGCCCTCCGGACCCTTTGTCCGCCGCGCGATTCCACTTTCCACCTTCGCGTGTGTAGTCCCAAATCTGGACCTGCGGATTACCTCGCAGGTAAATGCCGCTATCGGCTTTTGCGACAGTTTGGAAATCAAGCCGAAAGTCGAAGTCGCCGAATTCACGGTTCGTGGTGAGGTACGGTCCCTTCCCGTCGTTGACCAATTCGCCATTCTTATCGACGGTCCAGTGCGCGACCGTTTCCTCGCGCCAGCCGTCGATTGTCTTCTGCCGTTCTTCGTCACTCATCACCGCGAGCTTGCGGGGATCGTAATGCGGACGGCCATGCCAGCCGTCCAGCGTCTTCCCGTCGAACAGCGGCGCAAAACCGTCCGGAACTTCTATACCGAACGCAACTGGAGTGACGAGTCCGGTGAACGTCAACAGTACAACGCAGGCGGTCAGAACTGATCTCACAACAGCGCTCCCAGTTACGTGGAATTCAATCACACACACCAGCAGACGTGGATACGAGCATGCTGGCACACGGACGATACGCGGACAACTGTGGGGCGTTGGCACATTGCCGGCATGATGCGGTTGCTATGCGCCTTCCGTGATGCCGTGATCGGCGAGCCATTGCAGAACAATGGGCTCCACGAGCGCGCGGATGCCGGCGTTGGCATAGCCACACCAGTGAACCCCGGTTGTTACGTCAAATGGCGCGTCGAGTGAGCGACCCAGTCCGTCGGTGAAGATGGCGCCGGATCGTTGCGCGGCCAGCAGGCCGGCCATGTCGTACGGATGCGTTTCAATGAAACGGTCATTTTCTGTCCGACCCAGAATGCGATTGAACAGAGGCCGCACGTCGATCACGCAGCGGTCACGACCGGTCATGAGCTGAACCATCTGGCCGCCGGTCGAGATGTACTGGTCGTCGAAGACTTCCGGTGTGGATGTCACCGTGCCCGTGGTTTCGGCAATGCGCTCGGCCAGGTCGGCGGCCAATCGACGCGTGCCGGGAAAGCAGGCCACGACCGACAGAAATCCATTGCTGAGGTCCTTACGACGCGTCGGTCCCACTGGAATCGGGCATCCGGACTGAATATCGGGCACGCCATGTTCGCTGACCGCGAAGCGGTACGCTTCAGTGGCGCTACGAGGCGTCGCCACAAAAGCATCGGCGAAAGTCTGTTTGCTGACGGGTAACTCGACCAGCACGGATGCGATTGCGTCCGAGAGCGATGTTTCTTCCCCACGATCCGGAGCGATCGCTGCGAGGAACCAGGCGGGCCGCTTGTCGTACATCAGCATGCGCGTGCCATCGATCGGATCAAGCAGCAGGCGCCAGCGGAGCGGCTGATCTGGATCACCAAATCGATGCCGACCATCGCTTCCCATGCCTTCGGCAGTGAGCATCAAGGGAAAACACTCATCGGGCCACACAACGATTTCGACGTCGAGGGTAACTTCGACGCCACGGTCGATCGCATAAATCCGATCGCCGCCCTCCTCGCCGACAGCTTCCGCCAGTGCGTGATCGGAAGATCGGGCCGCCTCACGGACCATGCGCGCAACGTGCGTCTGCACCGAGAGCCCAAGTTTGAGCAGCCGAAGTTTCCACTCGCGTGCGGTGGGCATGGCTGTGGTTCCGGACAATCACGCGTTAATAGGTCCCCAGCACCAGATGCCAGCCGTCGACGACAGTCGATTCGGTTCCGAATTCAGTGCCCGGCGGTTCGCGGAGAATGGCGATCCATCCCCGATCGGGTATCGAACTGTTCGCCCGACTCAGGGTCTGCTGAAGTTTCTGAATACGCTGTTCGGTTTGGCCCAGCGAGACCTTAAACAGCTTCCTGTTTCCGTAGTATCTCCGCCGTCGGTTGAATTCGTTGAGTATGGCCACGTCATTGCTGTTTTCCAGGTCCTCTGGCATCGATGGCTTCGAGCGATTCAACAAAGCGACCACATCACTTCGCTGTTCGGCGGCTACTGGCTGCAGCGACTTCGCGGAACCGGCGGCCAGAGAGGTCCCGTAAAAGAACTCGCCTTCGTGCGACACCAGCAGTGCCTCGAGATCCCACTCCAGTCCGTTGGTCACATTGAGTGTTCCGGTTTCGTCTGGTTCGATCGTCAGCCGACCGCGCTCAGGACGTACGTTAATCGTCAGGAATTGCGTGCGGGTCCGAGATCTCAACCAGCCGGTTGATAGTCTCTGTTTCTCGGTCCAGTCGACGCCGCCGCTCTGAAACTCAGAACCATTCGGCCAGATCGGAATGACAGCCGTGGCCGGCGAGAAGCCAAGGCCCTCGGACGGAGCCAGTCCGGCGTACAGAGCTAACCGAGTCGTGCTCACTGCCGTCTGGCTGCTCTGATCGATCAACGTCAAACTGCGCACACGCGACTTCACACCGAATCCGTGCGAGAACGCCGAGAACGCGAACAGTACGACACTCGTCACCAGTGCGATGGCAGGAATCGTGACGACCAGAAAATTCAACCGCCCGCGTTTTGCCAGCACGTAGTAATTGAATGGCCCGATTACGAAGGTGAAGACTGAGATAAAAATCAGAAACGCAGCCATCGGAACGCTGCGATTGTTGGGGATCAGAAACTGCAGAAACTCTTCGTTTTGCGTGCGTCCTGAGACCCCGTGACGCTGACCCCAGTTGAGTCGCTCGCTGCCGATCGCATCGAGTGCCCAGCCCCAGTCCTGGACAGAACCCGAGAAAGGGTCGCCTTTAAATCCGATGACTTTTCCGAGTGCGATCGTGTGCGAGGCGAATACGTCGGGTGATTCCTCCCAGGTGAACTCGTCCAGCGAACCGCCGCGGCTGGAAGCATTGTTGTACTGATCCACGTCGATCACGGTGATCGCGCGGCGCGCATACTGCAATGCGGTCGTCCAGCCACCACCCTGCAGTGACCCTTTCAATTCGATCAGACGTGCGAGTTCAGCAGACTCATGGGCTGGCTCACCGACGTTGTAAACGAGCAGCGTGCCGCCGGAACGGACCCAGTCGACTAATGCGGAGCGTTGCGTCTCGGCCAGTCCGGCCAGCAGTTCCTGTCGGATCATCACGATGTCGAGACCGCTGTAAGCCAGCCATGTGTCTGGCAGCAGAAACGGCTCGATGACCTCGTGATCGCTTGTCCGCACAGTTCCGCCGTAACGTCCATGACCGGAATGACCCTGAACGGATGTGACAGCGGTCTCAAGCGAAGCGCAGTCAACCTGGGTATCGGCAATAACCAGCAGACCTGGTCGAACACTGGAGAAATCTCGTTCGGCCAGCGAGACGTGTCGCGTCAGGCTTTCAAGCGGCTCACCGTTGTGCAGAACGACCAGATTTCCATAGCCGGCAGAACCCACCATAGGGATCAGCAGGCTGAAACTGGCAGTGGCGTTCTGGTCAACGTTGACACGTCGGGATACCTGCGGCAGTCCATTCTCTTCGGGCCGGAACTGAACAACAAACTCACGCGAGGGTCCGAAATTCTTCAATGCGGTTCGGATCGGGTAGTAGCCCCCCAAAGCGCAGCCAGCCCACGTCCAGTCAGCGGTCAGTTGCAGATCGTCCTGCCGGGCCGAGTACGAATCGCCAGCCGCCTTCGCAACCGGCGCCGGGAACACAAACAATGCAGCGGCCAAAGCTGCCAGCAGGCAGCGTCGCGCATTTGACATGCGTAACTTTCGGAGCGGCGTCAGAATCTCACGGAATGTGACAGCCTGCCATCATTGCAGACGGGTCAGGACGTGTCACCGATCACAATCATCAATCGATTCTGCCGACACGATTCGGCGACAGCGGGATGATCGAAATAATTCGAACGGCCTAATCTAATACCGATAGTGCTCCGGCTTGTAAGGACCGTCGACTGGCACATTCAGATAGTCAGATTGTTTTTGCGTGAGCGTGGTCAGCTTAACGCCGAGCTTGTCGAGATGGAGACGGGCCACTTCCTCGTCCAGCTTCTTCGGCAGCATGTGGACGCCGACCTTGAACTCGTCTTCGTCGAAGCCCAGCACGTTCGGGTTCCACAAAGCGATCTGGGCAACGGTCTGATTGGTAAAGCTGTTACTCATCACGAATGACGGATGTCCCGTTGCGCATCCGAGGTTCACCAGCCGACCTTCTGCCAGAACGATGATCGATCTGCCGTCCGGGTAGACGTACTTGTCGACCGGACCACCTTCCATGTTGTCGGTCTTGATGTTGATCTTCTCGATGTCGGCTCGCTCGTTCAGGTATGCGATGTCGATTTCGTCGTCGAAGTGTCCGATGTTGCAGACGATCGCGTTGTTCTTCATCGCGTCCAGATGCTCACCGCGAATGATGTCACAATTGCCGGTTGTCGTGACGAAGATGTCGCCGTCGTTTGCGGCGTCTTCCAGCGTGGTGACCTGATAGCCTTCCATCGCAGCCTGCAGAGCATTGATCGGATCGATTTCTGTGATAATCACGCGGGCCCCCAGCCCCTTCATGGCGGCGGCGCAGCCTTTACCAACATCGCCGTAACCACACACCACCACGACCTTGCCGGCGACCATGATATCTGTCGCCCGCTTGATGCCGTCGGCCAGCGATTCGCGACAACCGTACAGGTTGTCGAATTTGCTCTTGGTCACTGAGTCGTTGACGTTGATCGCCGGCAGAGGCAACTTGCCTTCTTCCTGGAGCTGGTACAGTCGCAGAACGCCGGTCGTCGTTTCTTCGGTGATGCCCTTAATTCCGGTGGCGAGTTCCGGGAATTTGTCGATGACCATAGCCGTCAGATCGCCGCCGTCATCGAGAATCATGTTCAGCGGCTGGCCGTCTTCCCAGAACAGCGTTTGCTCAATACACCAGTCGAATTCCTCGTTGGTTTCGCCCTTCCACGCGAAGACTGGAACGCCGGTTGCGGCAATGCTGGCAGCGGCGTGGTCCTGTGTGGAAAAGATATTGCAGCTCGACCAGCGGACGGTCGCACCCAGTGCCGTCAGCGTTTCGATCAGGACGGCTGTCTGAATCGTCATGTGCAGACAGCCGGCGATGCGGGCACCGGCCAGCGGTTGATCCGGACCGTACTTCTCACGCAGAGCCATCAGCCCAGGCATTTCCTTCTCGGCCAGTTCGATTTCCTTGCGACCGAATTCGGCGAGACCAATATCTTTGACTTTGTATGGGAGGGCAGCGGCAGTCGCAGTAGTCATGACGTCTCCGTTTTGGGCTGGACAGGCTCAGCCTGAACCTGTTGCGAAAGAGTTATCAGCTGGAAAGTGCCCGCAGAACGGGCGGATTTGCGGAGGAATTGTAGAGACTCATTCAGGAATGTCTCCCCCGTGGCCTGTCGCCGGTCACCAGCACCGCTGATAGACTGAGACAGTCGAAACCAGCCTGATGTTCGAGGCTCAGCAATGTGTCATGTGCTCGGACTCACAGCGTTAGGAATCTGAAATGACAGCAGCACTCGATCGAAGGCAGTTTCTCCAATCCTCAGTCGCCGCTGGAGTTGCGTCGTTAGCTCCGACAACACTCGTGGCACGGGATTCGAAAGAGGACAGCGCACCGGTTGTGGACACGCATCTCCATTGTTTCGCTGGACCGGATGACGACCGATTTCCGTACCACGCGAGGGCGCCGTATCAGCCGTCGACGGCGGCTACTCCCGAGCATCTGCTCAAATGTATGGACGGTGCTGGAGTCGATTACGCGGTTGTCGTGCATCCGGAGCCGTATCAGGACGACCATCGCTATCTTGAGCACTGTCTGGACACGTCGCCGCGGCTGAAGGGCACGTGCCTGTTCTTTTCGGATCGGCCGGGATCGGTGTTGAAGCTGCCGCAGCTCGTGAAAAAGTACCCGGATCGAATCGTCGCGGCGCGGGTCCACGCTTATGCACCAGAGCGGCGGCGGTTGCCACCATTCGGCTCACGGGAACTCACACATCTGTGGAAGACAGCGGCCGATCACGGCCTGGCGATGCAACTCCATTTCGAGCCGAAGTTTGCGCCCGGCTTCGAACCGCTGATCAAGCAGTTCAAAGACACGACGGTAATCCTCGATCATCTGGGCCGGCCAATGCAGGGAACTCCTGAGGAACACGCCGTCGTTGTTCGCTGGTCGGAGTATCCCAACACGATCATGAAAGTGTCGTCCATCCCGCGACAGGACAAGTACCCGCACCGCGACGTCAAACCAATCATTCGCGAACTGACCGCTGCGTGGGGTGCCGATCGGATGATCTACGGCGGCGGATTTAATGCAGACGCCACGCCCGCGTCCTATCGAGCCTACCGCCAGATGGTGCAGTCGCTGCTCTCGCACCTGAGTGCTGATGAGCAGAACATGATTCTGGGTGGAACGGCGGCGCGCCTGTACGGCTTCGTGAAAGCCAGGGCGGCTTGTTGATGCGTCCCGCAACCGCTGTACTACCAGCCACCCTGCTGAACCGCACGAGGCGATCCGATGCACGAGGCACCAGACAACCTGGTGGAATACTTTTCAACGCCGAAGCTGGACGGCGGCACGCTCATCATGTCGTTCAGCAGCTGGATGGACGGTGGCGACGCGTCTACCGGCACTGTTGAACGACTGGTCCGTCTGCTGGATGCGAAGCCGTTTGCATCGATCGACGCCGAGCCCTTCTACATCCTGAACTTCCCCGGTTCGATGGAAATCGCCTCGATCTTCCGACCGGAGATTGACATCGAAGATGGACTCGTCCGGTCCATCGATATGCCACGGAATCGGTTCTACGTGGCAAAGACATCGAACCTGCTGCTGTTCCGCGGCAAAGAACCGAACATGCGGTGGCGGACTTTCGGCGACTGCATCTTCAAACTCGCTCGGGACACCGGTATTTCTCGGCTGCTGTTTGTCGATTCCTTTGGCGGAGCTGTCCCGCACACTCGCGAACCTCGCATGTACGTAACCTGTTCCGAGGAACGTCTGCATGCCGACCTCGAGAACGTTGGTCTCCGCCGCACGGGCTATGAAGGTCCCGGTTCGTTCATGACGTACCTGTTGACGCAGGCCCCGTCGGCCGGTCTCGAAATGGTCTCGCTGGTTGCAGAGATTCCCGGTTACCTGCAAGGTCCGAATCCGTTCTGCATCGAAGCCATCACACGACGGCTCGCAAAAATCCTGCATCTGGCACTCGACCTCGACTCGCTGCGCACAGCCAGCAACGAATGGGAAGTTGAAGTGACCAATGTCGTCGAAGAGAACGACGAGATGCTCGAGAAAATCCGCGAACTCGAAGACGAGTACGACACCGACCTGCTCGAACAGGAAACGGATGAGTCGGCTCATTAGGGGCTGGATTGGGACGCGGATGAACACAGATTCAGCGGATTAGTGGGATGACACTTTGGTTGATCGTTGTCGATCCGCTGAATCCGCGTTTCTCCGCGTCCCGTTCCCCATTGCGTGCGCGAGTCACCAAAGGACACTGATCATGTTGCGATGCTGCTTACTGATCCTGGTCTTGCTGCTTGCAACGGCGGCACGTGCCCAGACTCAGCCCAACATCCTGGTCGCGATTTCAGACGATCAGTCGTATCCACACGCCTCGATTTACGGTTACCACGCGATCACAACGCCAGCGTTCGATCGTGTCGCTACATCGGGCGTGCTCTTTACGAATGCGTTTACGCCCGCTCCGGGTTGCAGCCCGATGCGCGCGGCCTTTCTGACAGGGCGCAACATCTGGCAAATCGAACACGCCGGAACACATGCCAGCTCGTTTCCCTCAAAGTACGAGGTCTATCAGGACCGACTCGAAGCCGCAGGATACGCCGTCGGATACACCGGAAAAGGCTGGGGCCCGGGTAACTGGAAAGCCAGTGGTCGCTCGCGCAATCCCGCTGGCCCTGCTTTTTCCTCGAAGAAACTCAAGCCGCCAGGCGGAATCAGAAGCACGGACTACGCCGCCAACTTTGCTGAATTCCTGAAGTCGCGAACGAAAGGAAAACCGTTCAGTTTCTGGTACGGAGGTTCCGAGCCGCATCGTGTTTTCAAGAAGGGCATCGGCCGAGAACACGGCCTCGATCCCGACAAAGTTGTCGTCCCGTCGTTCCTGCCGGACACGCCTGAGATTCGCGACGACATTCTCGATTACTGCTTCGAGATTCAGTGGTTCGATCAGCACCTTGGCCGCATGCTCGATCTACTGGAGGAAGCTGGCGAGCTGGACAACACACTGGTCATTGTGACGAGTGACAACGGCATGGCGTTCCCACGGGCGAAAGCCAATGTGTACGAGTACGGCATCCACATGCCGCTCGCCATGAGCTGGCCAACTCGAATTCCGGAACCCAGTCGGGATCGAACCTCTAAAGAGCTGGTCAACCTGATCGACCTGACCGCGACTATCTACGCAGCCACAGGCGTCGAGCCGCCAACCAGACTCCCGATTGCCGGCCACAGCATTCTCGACATCCTGACGCCGACTCAGAAATCGGACCAATCCGTCCCTACTCGCAGGGCTGTATTTTCCGGACGCGAGCGGCATTCGTCATCGCGATTCAACTCACTGAGTTATCCGCAGCGCTGCATCCGGACACAGGACTATCTCTACATCCGCAACTTCCGCCCCGAACGCTGGCCTGCAGGGCCTGCACAGAAATTTGGAAAAGCGACTTACAAGGCCGGCGGCCAAACCGCCGACGCAGTTCTCGGTCCGATGCACGGTGGCTATCACGACATCGACGCCTGCCCGTCACTGAGTTTCCTCATCGACAACCGCGACAACCCCGTCATCGGCCCGTTCCTCGGCCTGTCCGTTGACCGACGTCCAGCCGCCGAGCTGTTCGACATTCGAAAGGACCCGGGCTGTCTCAAAAACCTTGCCGACGACTCACGGTTCCTCGACATCCGGCGCGACCTTGATCAGCGTTTGATGAGCTATCTCATAGAAACAGGCGACCCGCGCATCGTCGACGATGACGAAGGCGACATATTCGAAACCTACCCGCGTTACAGCGGCCTGCGCTGGTTCCCAGAACCGGACTGGGCGAAGGAGAATCCAAACCGGGTCCCGAAGCAGGACTGGGTGGAGGATCGACGCCCCAAAGCAAATTCGCAGGATTGATGCCCTCCGTTTATGATCGTGTCAATGCAGTCCCGTCTTCAGGCGGAACTCCACATCTCAAATCCCAGGAGGCAACCGACATGGCTGCTCTTGTGACCGACCCGCTTCTCGAAGCCGAACTGATTGCCGATCGGCAGGAACGCGGAATTGACGGATTTGACGAAGTCTGGGATGGGGTCTATGTCATGTCGCCACTGGCCAACGACGAGCATCAGTATCTGGTCAAAGAACTCACAATGATCATCGGGACGGTAATCGACTGGCAGAAGCTGGGTCAGACACGCCCTGGGATCAACATCAGTGATCGCCACGATGACTGGACGTCGAACTACCGCATCCCTGACGTGGCTGTCTATCTCAACGGAACAAAAGCTGAAAACTGCGGCGCCTTCTGGTACGGCGGACCCGACTTTGCAGTCGAGATTGTCAGCGACGGAGACAAATCCCGTGACAAACTCGACTTTTACGCCGACGTGGGCACGCGAGAGCTACTGATCATCGACAGACATCCCTGGCAGTTGACTTTGTTCCACCTGGATGATGGAACGCTGGTTTCAGCGGGTGAAGCGACCGCAGAAAACGCGCCTGTGCTCCAATGTCAAACGATTCCGCTGAGCTTCCAACTGATTCCGAATGCCGAGCCAGGAATCATTCGCGTCTCACATTCAGATGGACATCAGCAGTGGGACATCGAGATTCAGGTCGACTGAGTCAATCCTTCAGCTTCCATCGCGCCTGCCGCAGAATGGCATTCGAGTTGTCCTTCCGCACTTCGTACCACACGGTCACCAGAGTGCCGTTATCCAGCTCAACTGTGCTCGGATAACCAAGGTCGCCGGACGCGGCGTCCGAGGAAATCAGAATCGCTTCCGACCAGGTGTCGCCATTGTCTGAGCTGACACGGGCCCGATTGCCAAGAGGGGCGCGGCGATGCCCGTAGCTCATCAGTAATCGCCCATCACGCAGTCGCAACAGATGCGACGGCAGTCCCCAGACTCCGATCGCGTGAGGTTCCGACCATGTCTTGCCGCCGTCGCCCGACTCGGTCTGCAACGTCTCACGATTATTCTTCGCGTTGTGATTTCGGATGTGTGCAATCAGTCGGCCGTCCGCGGCTTCCACCGCGTGCAGTTCGTGGTAGTTTCGATGGTCGTCCCCGGCACGCGTCGGGATCATTGCGAGCCAATCCCATGTCTGACCGTCGTCGAGAGACTGAGCGACACCCACCCGGTTCTCTTCCGTCCACAGCGCCTTGCCCGCGTAAATCAGTCGCCCCTTCGAAATCTGCACGGGGCCATGCGGACTGTTCAGGGGAACGCGGTACGGCGCGGACCATTCAATGCCGCCGTCCGTTGAGCGAATCATCCAGTTTCCGAGCTGCTTTCGGCGCTGCTCGGCAGTCAGTCGATCGCGGGCGGCTGTCCAGCGTTTCAGTCTTGCCGCGTCCCAGGACGAACCGGCTTCGGCCTTTGCCAGGCCAGGTTCGTAAGCCAGAGACGTAAACGTCGTGGCAAGTAGCGTGCCGGCCTCGGTGACCAGGATGCCAGCATCTCGATCGTCAATCGCGCTGTCGATCAGGACACGAGGAAAGGTCCATGTGCGGCCACCGTCCGGCGACTGCATCATGTGAACCTGACCGAACGGGCAGACATGAGCCTCACGCCCGCCGGACCACACCAGAAGCAACTCATCGTCCGCGCGACGCGTGAGCGTCGGCCAGCCACCATACAGATGCGGCTGATGGCTGATGATTTCGAGTGACTCGATCGTGGCGCTGGGGGCGGCAGCATTGGCCTCGCCGCGGGCCCAGGCTCCGACAGCCACTGCACCCGCCGACGTAATGAGCATCTCGCGACGTGTGTATCGATCGACCATACCTGCTCCTGTGCTGTTAACGACCCATTGAAAGTGTGCCACTTGTCATCCGAAGGAATCCCACACTGCAGTTCAAAGCTCTGCCCTTCTCGGCGCACTTGTAGTGTGTTGAGCGCATTCGGTGTAACCACCAGGTGAGATGTCCAGTAGGACTCGATGAATTATGGTGCCGGCATTCACGCGACAACACACCGGGACGCCACATCGATGCGCATCATTTCAGGCCGGTTCGGACGGCGGAAACTGCTGACCACTCCGGGGATTGTCACTCGGCCAATCACGGATCGCGTCAAGGAGAGTCTGTTTCAGTTTCTGGAAGACGAACTGGATGAAGCACGCGTCGCGGACGTTTTCGCCGGAACGGGAACGATTGGTCTGGAAGCGCTCAGCCGCGGTGCCAGCTCGGTGGTGTTCATCGAACAGGATCGCAAAGCAACACAGCTGTTGCGGCAGAACGTGCAGAAACTGGGCGTCGAGGAAGAGGTTCTGTGCTGGCCAACCGACGTCCTGAAGACATCGTTCCGGCCAAAAAACTGCGACCACCGCCTGCCATACGATCTGGTCTTCTTCGACCCACCATACCCGCTCGTCCCGACAATCCAGCCGGGTACGAAATTGTACAAGTCTCTCGAACGACTGGGACGCGACGGCACCACACGAACCGACACGCTGCTGCTATTTCGCACGCCAAAATACGCCGAGTTTGAATGCCCGCCCGTGTGGCAACTCGAGAAGAGCCGCGACTACTCAACGATGAAAGTTCATTGGTTCCGACGTGGCGAGTTTCCCTCGCCCGAATCCGTTACCAGTGACGCGGAAGCGGATACCAGTGAGGAGCAAGCTGATCCCGTTCCTTCTCCCACCACGGGGGAAGAAGGTGGCTGAAGGCCGGATGAGAGGGCCGTGTAACTGGACGCGATGCTCCCCCACCTCGCGACAACCATCGAAAGGACACCCCATGACAAACGTGCTCGATTTCGGCGCTGCAGGCGATGGTGTGATGGACGACACCGAGGCGATTCAACACGCTCTCGATGATGGTGAGGGCCTGATCGAATTTCCTCGCGGAACCTACCGCATCTCAAAGACGCTGCTGGTTGACCTGCAGAAACGGAGTCGAACGTCAATCAGTGGGCTGGGCGGCGTGGCAAAGATTGTCATGCACGGACCGGGTCCCGCAATCTTCCTCAGCGCAACACATGCGAAGACGGCCGATCCAGCCGGGTTCCGCCCGGAAGAGTGGCAGCACGAACGTATGCCGACCGTGGACGGCATCGAGATCGAAGGCGCTCACCCGGAAGCCGACGGCATCCGCATCATTGGGGTCATGCAGCCAACGCTGACGCGCGTGCTGATCCGTAACGTTCGCACGGCCGTGCATGTCACCGAACGGGCACGCAACCTGATCGTCAACGGCTGCAACTTCTATCACAACACGGGTGTCGGTATTCATCTCGACAAAGTCAACCTGCACCAGACCGTCATCGGCGATTCGCACATCAGCTACAGCCGACTCGGAGGCATTCGCATCGAGGACTCTGAGATCCGCAACCTGCAGATCACAGGCAACGAAATCGAATACAACAACAAACGCGCCCACCAGAATCAAAACCCCAATGCCGAAGGCAAACCGCCCGCCGAGCACAACAACAACA
>CAYSJO010000760.1:0-13576 GCA_964431285.1 uncultured Planctomycetaceae bacterium | reverse complement strand
TGCGGCATTGCGATTCGTGGTTGTTCTTCAGATTGCTGTGAGCGTCCCAGCCGTTGGCGTTGCACTGCACGAATCGCACGCCCCGTTCTGCGAACCGTCGCGCCAGCAGACACTGACGACCAAAGTGGGCGGTGGCATCGTCATCGAGCCCGTACGCCTCGTGAGTCGACTTCGATTCCTGAGCCAGGTCGAGAGCTTCGGGGGCCTGCATCTGCATGCGGAAGGCCAGTTCAAACGATGCGATCCGCGACTCCATTTCGTCATCGACCTCATGCCGGCTGTGTCCCAGACGGGCCAGCATCTCCAGTTCGAGTCGCTGACGGTGTCGCTGTCTGGCATCCGTCGACAGAAATGGAAATGTGGCACCAGGGTCACCGCCGAGTTGCACACCCTGAAAACTTGCGGGAAGGAACGCCGAGCCGAAGTTGTTGCCGCCGCCCTGAGAGGTGGCCTGATCGATCGTGATGTACGCTGGCAGATTCGCGTTCTCATTGCCCAGTCCATAGGCAATCCACGAACCCATGCTGGGCCGAATGAAGGTATCGCTGCCCGTGTGCCATTCCAGCACAGCACCACCATGTCGAGGGTTGGTGCAATGCATGGACCGTATGACACACACCTCGTCGATCATGCCCGACAGGTGTGGGAGCAACTCACTGACCGCTGTGCCGCTTGCCCCATGCCGCCTGAATTTCCAGGGAGAACGCAGCAGTCCACCGAGCTGTTGCGGAAACGAGAGCTCGCGGTGCAGCATAGACCTCGCCAGTTCCTGACCGTTGTCCCGCACGAGCCGCGGCTTTTCATCGAATAAATCGACGTGCGACGGTCCTCCGAACATGAACAGCATAATTACGCGTTTGGCCCTGGCTGCGTAATGTGGCGCTGGCCGTCCACCCGCGGCCTCGGCAAGCAGGGGAGCCAGGGCGATTCCGCCGAAGCCCGCACCGAGCTGCGCGATGACTTGCCGGCGAGGCAATCGAAAATCCTGTTGAGAAAGCGTCATTTCGAACTCACTTAACGTACATGAATTCATTCGACGACAGCAGTACTCGAGCAACTGACTCCCACACATCCAGCCTGGACTGTCCGGAACGATTCGGACTCCCGTCTTCTGGCTGAACCGATGGCAGCGTTTGTCGGGCAGCCAGAAACTGCTGCCATGTTTCAACTTCGTTGGAGGTGGCTTCGCGTGATTGAATCAGGCGGATGGCTAATCGAATTCGCTTCCGGTCAGAATTCTCCATGTCCAGGAGCCGCGTCGCGATGTCTCGCGCGGACCTGGTGACCAGTAGGCTGTTCATCATGAACAGTGCCTGCGGAGCGACTGTTGTCGAACTGCGCCGGCCCGCCGGAACGGACGGATCCGGAAAGTCGAACGTCTTCAGGAGTTCATGGAGCCCGCTGCGAATCACGGGCAGGTACACTGTTCGACGCGGTTGTTGATGCACGGCGTTACATCGGGCGATCTCACCGGTATTCATGATTTTGTGGTTGCGAATCGGCAGCGTTCGACCTCCCATCCGCTGATCAAGCCGGCCACTCAGGAACAACAGGGAGTCCCGCAGTTCTTCGGCCGTCAACCGACGTGGGTTCATTCTCCACAGGCGTCGGTTCTCGGGATCCCGCGTGTGGACCGGTCGCATCGCCGACTCCTGTCGGTAGGTGCTGGATAACATTATCAGCCGATGCATGTCCTTGACGGACCACCCCGATCTCATGAACCGCACTGCGATCCAGTCGAGCAGCGGCTGGTTGTCGGGCCGCTGTCCAAGTCGGCCAAAGTTGTCCACGGACCTCACCAGTCCCTGGCCGAAGTGCCAGCACCAGATGCGATTCACCATGACACGGGCCGTCAGCGGATGAGCAGCCAATGGCTGATTGTTTCTGTCGGTGCCGAAATGGTCTTTGGGGCCAACATCCTGAACGGGTTCGCCATGAACACGCGATGCGTGCGCAGGATGAGTCATCCACTCGGACAGTTCCCGGCGGCCGCTTTCGTCTGCCGCAACCTCGAATGGCTGCTGGCCACGCGTGAGAACCAGGGGGACACCCCGCCGGACGATCTGGGCCGGCGTCAGATGATTGCCGAGCAGCAGGATCGGCATGTCGGCGATCTCTGCATCTTCAACGGCCATCGCGGCCGGTATCTTCGCCATGTGGTCATACGCCGCATCGACGGCTTCCGAATGCTGCTTGCGCTGCTCGGACGTCATGTCGAGCCTGTTGCCGTTGACGAGGACATCGTCGTGACGGTCCATCTCCCGTTCGTGTCTGGAGAGTTCTTCATTCGCTGCCCGGTCGGCGAGCGCGGTGAGATTGAACTTGGAATCCACTCGAAACCCCAACATCGAGCGAGTACTGCGAAAGATGCCGGCCAGAGCGTAGTAATCACGACTGGAGATGGGGTCGAACTTGTGTGCGTGGCAACGGGCACAACCCAAGGTGAGCCCCATGAAGACTCGGCCAACTGTGTCGAGCTGTTCGTCAACGATATCTAGTTGCTGCTTCACGGGATCGTCTGCACTCGGCATCTTCGGTCCCAGCAACAGAAACGTTGTGGCCACAACCCCCTCGGCCCGCCGAGGTGATGACCAGTCCTCAAGCAGGTCCCCCGCGATCTGCTCGCGCACAAAGCGGTCATACGGTTTGTCGCTGTTGAACGCGGCAATGACGTAATCGCGATAGCGCCAGGCATCCGCCCAGGCGATGTTGTCATCCATACCGTTGCTGTCGGAGTAACGAGCAACATCGAGCCAATGCCTGCCCCACTTCTCGCCGTAACTCGGTGAGGTCAGCAACCGTTCGATCAGCCGTGCCCAGGCGTCAGGTGAGCCGTCCCGTACAAACGACTCGACCTCCTCCGGTGTCGGCGGCAGCCCGTGCAGGTCCCAGGTCGCCCGGCGGATGAGCGTCGGACGATCGGCCGCAGGCGACGGCGTGAGATTTGCGTTTGCGAGTTCAGCCAGCACAAATGCATCGATGGGATTGGAAATCCAGTCTCGATCGGTCGGACCAGGCGGGGCTCGTTCCACGGGCGGCAGAAATGCCCAGAAGCTTCGATCGCTGTCTGTGATTTCGTCGGGCCGCACACGAGGTCGCACCTCAGGCCCGGACTTTGGCCACATCTCCGCGGACAGGTTGACCCAGCTCACGATTGTTGAAATGTCGACATTGGTCAGCCGCTTATCCGGAGGCATCGCCTCGACAGACGGCTCATGCTGGACTGCGTGGACCAACAGGCTGCGACCTGGTTGCTCTGGAACAACGGCACGCCCCGATGCTCCGCCTCGCAGAATCGCCGCGATCGAATCCAGTCGCAGTCCGCCTTCCCCTGCGCTCTGCGGTCCATGACATTCGTAACAGTGTGTCACCAGCAACGGACGTACGCGTTTCTCAAAGTCGTCACTCACGCGATTGCTGTCGGCAACACAAGTGGAATATCCGCCGGCAACGGCGAAAGCAGACAAGACGACGAGCCCGGTCAACGCTCTCCCGTGTCGTGCCGCAAGCCATCGAGTGATGGATGAGTCCATTGTTGACCTCTAGGTACTCCGCCCCGACCAAGGGGTCAGGTCGAAGACCCAACCTGAAACTTTGTGATCATTCTTGCGCAGGGTCCCATTGATACGCCTCTGAGACAACCGTTGGTGCGCAGCGCGCTGCTCATCGGAGCGGCAAGCAAAGCGCCTCCGGGTGCGGATGGCTATCCTGACCTGCGAGTTGCTGCAATCGTACCTGTGTATTGGTTGCGCAGCGGCTGACCACACCCATCAAGACTTCGCAACTTGAACAACCGAGGCCACCCCATGCTCAGCTTCGTTTCGCGGAAGACTCTGCTGATCGCTCTGCTCGCCGTACTGACTCAGACCGGAGCGATCGCTGATGAGAAACCAGAGCGAATCGGCAAGTACCGCGTCATCTTCAACTGTGATGGCCACGCCGTTTTCAAGGACGCCAGAGGCGACACCGCACAGTGGCTGAAAAACCTGTTCGAGCCGCTCGAAGACAGTCACGTTGATGCTCTGTTCTGGTGCGACGGAGCGGGCGGCAACACGTCGAATTACGACAGTCATGTGCTGGAACTCAACGGCAAGCGAGTCGGGTCTGTAGACCCGCATCTCGCGAAGCTGATTGCTGAGGGCAACGACCCGCCAAAGCTCGTCGTACGGGAAGCGAAGCGGCGGAAGATTGACGTCTTCTACTCGTTCCGCATTAACGACATTCACGACACTTCACTGAGGCTGAGCTGCCAACCTTCAAAATCGAGCACCCGGAGTGGCTGATCGGCGAGAAGCAGTACGGCAACGTGAAGAGCTATAAAACGGCCCTCAACTTCGCCGTGCCGGAAGTTCGTGACCTCAAGTTTCGAGTGATTGAGGAATTGTTCACGAAGTACGACTTTGACGGACTGGAAATTGACTGGCTCCGCAGTGCTCCGTACTTCCTCCCCGGAACAGAAGGCAAGAACGCTCGGCTGCTGACGGAGTTCCTGACCCGAGTCCGCAAACACCTCAACAAACGGGCGATGGAACGCGGTCGGCCGATTCCACTGGCCGTGCGCGTCAATGAAAGCCTCAACGCCTGCCGGCTCGATGGCTTCGATGTTCCGACTTGGATTGAGAACGATCTTGTCGATCTGATCGTGCTCGGAAGTGGTGTGATCGATATCGAAGTCGAGGAATTCCGAAAGATCGCGGCTCCGCGAGGTGTGCCGGTTTATCCGTGCCTGTATGGCTGGCCGAGTCGCTACTCGCCGATCCCGCCGGAACTCGCCAGCGGCATGACGCTGACGTACTGGAACCAGGGAGCCGACGGCATCTACCTCTTCAACTGGTTTCCGCATACGAAAAACAACAGCGAAGCGACCGGCGAGTATCAGATGACGCTGATGAAACAACTCGGTGATCCGAAGCTGCTGCGCGCAAAGCAGCCGCGCCTGATGTTCGCGGCCGACCGGGGCCGTCCCGCCGGCGAGTATCCACATAACTGGATGCACTGCATCCTGCCGGCCGAACTGACGGACAAACCTCTAAAGGTTTCGATCCGCGTCGGTGAAGATGTCTCGCAGTCAAACGAATCGGCCAGGATCACGCTGCGGCTCTCCGTCGAGAATCTGCAGTCCGACGACCAGGTTGAGGTCGTTTTCAACGAGAACAGGCTGACTTCATTCCAGCGAGAGGGTGCGCTTCTGACGGCGGCCCTCAAGCGCAGTCAGGTGACGCAGGGGCGCAATTCGGCAGCGCTTCGACTTGTCAGGCGCTCGAAAAAATCAGACACACCACGCAGTGCAACGGCCCTGGATGTTGTCGTGGTCAGGGCTCAGGACTGACTCTACTCGACTGTCGATCCACTCTCCGACGAAACGGGCCATTGGCGTTCTTTGGCCACTCTGCATAAACTGATTGGTCCCCCGATACTGTCCTGCCCGGAGAACTCCGCGATGGCTTCGCGGCTGCTGTTCTACTTCGCTGTTGTCTTCGTTGTGGCGTTCACCCCTGTCGAGGCCGCGGATGGGTTACGTGTCAGCCCCGCGAAGATCGTTCTCGATCGGCCAGAGGCGTCTCAGCAACTGCTGGTGAACCACACCTCAAACGCGAACGCTGATTTGACGCGGACGGTGACGTACGAATCGGCGAACCCGGATATCGTCAGCGTCACTCCGTCTGGGCGCGTGCTGCCTCGCGCGGAAGGTCAAACGCAGATAACGATTCGCGATGAGTCGCGCGACGACGAGAGTATCTCCGTTCCAGTCACCATTCGTGGCCTCATCAAGCCCGATCCGCTTTCTTTTCACAACGACGTCATTCCCATTCTGTCGAAAGCCGGTTGCAACTCGGGTGGATGTCACGGCAAGGCCGAAGGGCAGAACGGATTCAAACTGAGCATCTTCGGCTTCGACCCGCTGGCGGATCACGAAGCCTTGATCTTCGAAGGTCGGGGCCGACGGGTTTCGGTGTCCGCGCCCGAAGCCAGCCTGCTGCTCAAGAAGGGCATCGCGATGATGCCGCACGGCGGCGGGGCGAAGATTCCTCGTGGCGGCCTGTGGCACCGCCGGCTTGCTCGCTGGATTCAGGAAGGCGCCCGGCGCGACGAGGCCGGAACGCATTCGATCACCAGCATCGAAGTTGAACCGCAGCAGGTCACAATGTCGCCGACGGCTACGCAACAGTTGCGGGTCACGGCCGTCGACCAGGATGGAGTTCGGCGGTGCGTGACGATCGAAGCCGAGTTTCACTCCAACGCCGAGCCCATTGCGATGGCCGATCGTAGCGGCCTGATCCGGGTCAGCGGCATACCCGGCGAAGCGGCAATCCTGGTGCGCTACATGGGCCACGTCGGAGTCTGCCGGGTGACGCTGCCACGGTCGGAGATTGACTTCACGCGTCCGCCGGAAAACAGCTTTGTGGACCGGCACGCCTGGAACAAACTCGACCGGCTGCGGATCCAGCCCAGCGAACTGGCCGTCGACGCGACGTTCCTGCGCCGCGTGTTCCTCGACACCATTGGCACACTGCCGACCGTGGCCGAAGCGCGGGCCTTCCTCGACGATACCGATCCAGCGAAAAGAGCGAAGCTAATCGACCGGTTGCTCGAACGGGACGAGTACGCCGATTACCACGCGATCCGCTGGGCCGACATCCTGCGCGTCGACAAGGACCGGGTCACGCCGCAGGGCGCCGTCGCGATGACCCGCTGGCTGCGGCGGCAGTTCAAAGAGAACACGCCCTACGACCGCTTCGTGAGGAACATCATCACCGCTCGCGGCAACACGCTGGCCGAGAGTGCGGCCGCGTTTTACCAGGTGCACAACAAGCCCGAGCTCGCGGCCCGGTCGGTCAGCCAGGTATTCCTCGGTGTGCGAATTGAGTGTGCTCAGTGCCACCATCATCCGTTCGAACGCTGGGGCCAATCCGACTACTTCGCGTTCTCCGGCTTCTTCACCGGCATCGGGCGGAAGGGATCGCTGGGAGGCGGACAGAAAATCTTCTCGCAGGCCGGCAAAGACCTGCAGCATCCCCGCACGAAAGAAACCGTCGCCACCGCGGGCCTCGGTGCGGAACCGGCCGAGCTACTGGAAGGAACTGATCGCCGACTAGTCCTCGCCGACTGGATGACGTCGCCGGACAATCCGTTCCTCGCACGGATGATCGTCAATCGCCTCTGGGCGCATTATTTCGGTCGAGGTCTGGTCGAACCGATCGACGATATGCGGGCGACAAATCCTGCAACGAATGAACCGCTACTGGAGGCACTGTCGAAGTTCGTCATTGACAATCACTTCGACCTGAGAGCCCTGGCGCGCGTCATGCTGAACTCGCAGCTGTATCAGCTCAGCGCCGTCCCGAACGACACGAACGAACTCGACGACCAGAATTTCTCGCGGGCGGCGTGGAAGGCGATGCCGGCCGAGGTGCTCCTCGACGCGTTCTGCCAGGCCACTGAAATCCCCGAAAAGTTCAACGGCTGGCCCGACGGCTACCGGGCGATTCAGGTCTGGGACAACCGGCATCCGTCGTACTTCTTCCGTGTCTTCGGCAAGCCTCAACGAGTGAGCGTCTGCGAGTGTGAACGCGGCAACGAGCCGTCAATCGCTCAGGCGCTGCACCTGATGAATTCGCCGGAGTCCGTTCGCAAGATTCGTCATCGCGACGGCCGGGCGGCGCGGCTGGCCGGGTCGAAACAGACCGACGACCAACTGATTGAAGAACTCTACCTGGCGACACTCTCGCGGCGACCGAGCGAGAGTGAATTTGCCCTGATGCGGCAGGCGTTCGAGGATTCGTCAGGCAACCGACGCGCGGCGACCGAAGATGTCTTATGGACGTTGTTGAATACGCGCGAGTTTGTCTACAACCATTGAAGAAGCCCGGCTTTTTGAAAAAGCCGGGCTTCTGGCCCCCGGAGCAAAAGGGCTTCCACATGATGAAGCTTCACTTCAATCTGAACCGTCCAGACTGTGACGGAGCAAGCCGCCGCGACGCGCTGCGAATCGGCAGCACGGGTCTTTTCGGAGGGCTGACGCTGCCGTCGCTGCTTCAGCTTCAGGCCGAAGCTGCCACGGAGAAACCCGCGAAGGCGAAGTCCTGCGTCTTCTTCATGCTGGAAGGAGGACCAAGTCATATCGACATGTGGGATTTGAAGCCCGAGGCTCCCAAAGAGATTCGAGGCACCTTCCACCCCGTCTCAACGAACGTGCCCGGCACGCAGATCGGCAACATCCTGCCACACTGTTCGAAGATCGCGGACAAGTACACGATTCTTCGATCGCACAGCCATCGCGACAACGCGCATCAGACAGGCCGCCACTGGGTGCTGACCGGCTACCCACCCAACTTTCCCGACGGCCAGGCGAAGGGCATGCCCTACAACGAACTATACCCGTCGATCGGTTCGATCGTCTCGAAGGAACTTGGGCAGCGAGGCCACGTGCCGCCGTATATCGAAATGCCGAATCCCCTCGGGCCTGGTGGACCTGGTTTTTACGGAGCGACCTACTCGCCGTTCACCATTGAAACGGATCCCGTCCAGCCCGACTTCGAAGTCCGCGACCTGAACGTGGCGAAGGGCGTCGACGACCGTCGCTTCCGTCTTCGCCGAAAACTGCTGCAGGGAGCGTCACAGCTGGGCAGTGGTTCGCGAACGGGTCGCGCGAAGTCGATGTCGACCTACTACGAGAAGGCGCTGCAGCTTGTCACTTCTCCGGAGGCCCGCAAGGCCTTCCGCATCGAGGACGAACCGGCCACACTTCGGGAACGCTACGGCCTCACATCCATCGGTCAGTGTGCGTTGCTGGCTCGTCGCCTGGTCGAAGCCGGTTCGCGTTTCATTGGGATCGACCACGGCAGCTGGGACACGCACGTCGACAATTTCACCAGCCACGAAAAGGCGCTCGTCCCACCGACCGACATGGCCCTCAGTGCACTGTTGGTGGACCTCGAAGAGCGAGGCCTGCTCGACGAAACACTCGTCGTCATGCTGGGCGAGATGGGGCGCACGCCGCGGATCAACGGCAACGCCGGCCGCGATCATTGGTCGGTGTGCCAGACCGTCATCTTTGCCGGAGGCGGCACCAAACCGGGTATGGTCGTGGGAGCCAGCGACAAGACGGCCAGCTACCCGACGACCACGCCGTACGGCATACAGGATCTGCTGCGGACAGTATTTCACCTGATGGGTGTGGATTCGGACAAGACTTACCTGACGCCGTTGGGCCGGCCTGTTCCAATCGTCAATGGCGGTCACGTGATCGATGAACTGCTTGTCTGACTAGAAGCCCGGCTTTTTGAAAAAGCCGGGCTTCTCGACGGATCGACCAATCATTCTCAACCCCGTGGAGGCCCACCTGGCAGGTTCTCCAGTCGATTGGGAGTTCTCAAGCTACCCCGAATACATTGGCATTCGCGGCGGATCGCTTCCGAATACGGAGATCATACTCCACGAATTTCAGTCGACTGAGCGATATCAACGCTTCGTTGAAACGAAGCCGGAAAGTCCGGTGTCCCTCGATCATCTGGTGTTCGGCGAAGAATGACTGTCTCATAGGAGAAGCCCGGCTTTTTCAGAAAAGCCGGGCTTCTGAATCCCAGACTCAAACGACCAGAGGGCCCGTGTCATGGCACGATTGGCATTTCCGACGAGGACTTTCTGGCCGGTTATCGTTCTGTGCTCGCTGCTGGCCGTCGTTCCCGCCGCCAATGCACAGCAGGCCCCGTCGCTGGGCTACGCGTTTCCGCCTGCTGTTTCTCCAGGGACCACTGTCGAGATCGCGCTCGGCGGATACGACTTCACGCCCGACATGCAGTTCTTCGCACTCGATAATCGCGTCACGCTGGCACCGAAGGGCGAACCCGGTGAGTTCTTTGTCCCGCCACCGCCGTACTGGTTCGGGCCGCGAGGTTTCAGTACGGCCATGAAGCTCCCGCGCGAGGTGCCGGCGCAGATTCACGTCGCCTCCGACTGCCCGTCGGGACTGATTCGCTGGCAGGTGGCCAACGCAAATGGAGCTGCTGCGGCTGCCGTCGTCATGGTCAGTGATCGGCCGGAGATTGTCGAAGACCGTTACCGCGACGAGTCGCAGAAAATCGAAAGCCTGCCGGTCGGCGTCTCTGGTCGACTGAGTCGCGTTGCGGAAGTCGACCGTTACGAGATCAGACCACAGAAAGATGGTCCGGTTACAGTCGAACTGTTCGCCCGTCGCCTGGGAGTCAGTCTCAATGGCCTGCTGCAGATTCTCGACGAAGACGGTCAGGTCCTCATCGACAGGGCTGACACCCAGGGCAACGATCTGGCCGTTACGTTCGTTGTGAAGGCCGGAAAGCAATACACGATCCGTTTCCACGACGCCGATTTTCGAGGTCACCGCTCGTTTATTTACCGACTCGCGATCACTCCCGGTCCGCAAGTCATTACGACGATCCCCGCCGCCGGACGACGGGGCGAAACACAGCAACTGCAATTCGTCGGAGTCGGCGTGGCCACCGGAACCGCACGACTCGAATCGGTCACGCGGGAAGTCGTTATCCCCGCCGACCCGCAAGCCCACTCCTTCCGCTTCAGGCTCGAAACGCCTCACGGAAATGCTCCCGCCGTCGATATCCGGCTGTCCGATCTGGTCGAGCATGAGGACGTCGAAAGCATCAAACCTGCGGAGGCTACCACAGCGCAATTGACGAAGCCGGCCGGCTCGGCGATCCGGTTTGCGGCAAAGAAGGGACAGCCGCTTCGCATCGAATCTGCTTCACGAGCGATCGGCACGAGTCTCGATCTCTCACTGTCGATTCGAGATGCCGACGGAAAGCAACTCGCCCAGAACGACGACCTGCCGGGCACCACAGACGCCGGGCTCGACTTCACGCCGCCGGCCGATGGCGAATTCACCTGTGTGATCGATGATGTTTCCGGTCAGCCGCTCGATGCCGTTTCGATCTTTCGGTTGAGCATCCGCCCGCAGCAACCCGACTTTGAACTGACAGTGCCACAATTACTCAACGTGCCGATCGGAGGCAAAGCCCAGCTCGCCATCAAGGCTATTCGCAAAGCGGGTTTCAAAGCACCGATTGCGATCCGGGTTGAGGGGCTGCCGGATGGAATCACGGTGCCCGAAGACGCTCAAATTCCCGAAGGCAAGAACGACTTGAAACTCAACGTCGAAGTCGCAGCGGAAACAGCCGCCAGGGCGGAAACCATCCAACTCATCGGCGAGGCAAAGATCGGCGAGGCGACAGTCACTCGCATTGCCCGGGCGCCAGCTGCTGGTAACCTCGTCACGCGGAGGCCCGCCACCGAAACGACCAGCCGCATTCTGTTGACGACAACACTGAAACCGCCGTTCAGCCTGGAACTCATCGACCGCAACCGTCAGCGACCCGTGCATCGCGGCACGACCTATCCCGCCGAGTTCATTATCCAGCGCGACGAGGGTTTCAAGGGAGAAGTCCTGATGATGATGGCGGCCGGGCAGTCACGTCATCGGCAGGGCATCACCGGGCCGATCATCAAAGTACCACCTGAAGCCGACCGCTCTCTCTATCCGAGTTTCATGCCCGAGTGGCTGGCCACCGACCGGACCACGCGGATGACCGTCCTCGGGATGGCCGTCATCACGGATCCGAAAGGCACAAAACGGTATGTGACGAAACCGGCTGCCGCACGGATCACGATGATCCTTGAAGGGGCACTGCTGAAGGTCTCGCAGCAGGCTGGTGAGCTGACGGTCGCTCCCGGCTCCGCGTTCACAATCCCGCTGACAGTTTCCCGCTCGGCCAAGCTGCAGGAAACGGTGACAGTGAGCCTCATCATCCCCGAAGAACTGACGGGTACGCTTCGGTGCCGGCCGGTCCAGGTCGAGCCTGGTCAGTCAACCGTCCCGTTGCAGATTCAAACGATGACTGACCAGCGTCTGTCCGGCCGCTGGCCGCTGACGATCAAGGCAACGGCGATGCAGGACGGACGCTGGTTGGTGATGTCTCAGACGGAAGCGACCGTCGATTTTCGAAGCAACCGTCGGAGTGTCTCAAAGTAGTCCTTACAGCCGCTTCCCAATGCAGAACAGGTGCTTCTCGCCTCTTTGGAGTATCTGGCCGTGGCTGACCGCTGGTGATGCATAACAACGCTCACCGATCGAGTTCTCGGCGACCAGCTCGAATTCCGGACCCGGCCGCACAATGCGAGTCACGCCGGCATCGGACACGAAATACACCAGCCCGGCGGCAGCAACCACCCCAGCGCTGTGCCCCTTACCAATTCGTTCCCGCCAGTGCCGCTTACCCGTTGCCGCGTCGAAACAACTGGCGATTCCTGCATCCGACACGGCTAGGAAGTAGCCGTCGACGGCGATCGGTGACGGAACATACGGAGCCGACTGTCCATTGCGCCATGCGATATGGGTCTTGGTCACATTGCCACTACCGTCTGGTCGTACCGCCAGAAATTCGCGATCCGGATACGCCGCGCTGAGTAATAACAGGCCGGACGCGAAGACCGGAGACGCGACCGCGCGGCCTTTCGGTTCCACGGTGTACCAGAGCTTCGAGCCGTCCCGCGGGTCGTAACTGACGATCGAATGACTGCCGGTGACCATCATCTGAGGTCGACCATTTAACCTGCGAATCAACGGAACACAGTGGCTGCGTATTCGATTCTCACGAGCGACCTTCCAGACGGTCTCGCCGGTCTCACGATTGAGTGCCACGATGTAGGCGTCTCCATCATGATCGCCGTTAATGATCACCTTATCTTCAAATACGATGGGACTTGCGCAGTAGCCCCAGACGCTGGCAAATGCACCGGGTCGTGCAATCCACTTCCGATTGCCATCCATGTCGTAAGCAGCGATGCACATCTTCCCGGGATTGACGGGCAGGGCCGCGTTGTTGGCACGCAGTTCTCCACTCTGTTCTCGAATCACTTCGGCCGGAACAGTCGATCCATCCGGCTCGCAGAACGAAACGTAGACAAACCTGCCGTCAGTGGCCGGTGTGCTTGACGCTCTGCTGTTCAGTTCATGAATGGCTTCCAGCGGCGCCTGAATCACAGCCCGTTGCCAGAGCGGTCTACCGGTCGTTCGCTTCAGACATATTAGAACCCGTTGCCGGGTCTCTTCGATACAAGTGGTGATGAAGACGTGATTACCCGACACAATTGGTGACGAGTGTCCGACACCAGGAATTTCTACTTTCCAGGCAATGTTATCCGTCGCGCTCCAACGAGTCGGGACTCCCCGTTCGGAACTCGTTCCATCACCGCGCGGTCCCCGCCACACGGGCCAGTCCTCGGCATAGCTGAGTGCAGCAATCGGCCCGACTGCCAGTAAAGCACTGCAGATGAGAGTCTTCACATTCATTGGGTAACCGGTGAGCATTGTTCGCCTCTGAGTCGGGCTCAACAGACGATCTCGATCGTCTGTCCATGAACGGTGGCCGAGCCCTGGACCTTTTATGCTTATTGCCAGACGGCGGATGGCCGATGCGCCGCCGTCAGGAATTCGATCAGCGAGCGTTGTTCGGCCGAGAGTTCTGTCCGTGTGCCGAGCGCATTGCTTACAACATAATCGGCCATCACGTCGGAATGGCAGTTA
>CAYSJO010000759.1:0-9168 GCA_964431285.1 uncultured Planctomycetaceae bacterium | reverse complement strand
TAATGGTACGCGTACGCGAATCCTTCCTGAATGGAACCCGACGGTCCCACACCGACTCGGGTGCTGGCTCGCGATTCGCTCGGGGATCGCGCTGAATGTTCCGGATGGGCGTTGTGAGCAGTTCACGGATAAACGCGTCGTAGGGTACGTCATCACGAAGCTGATCTCGCAGCCATGCCGCATAGCTCGGCGGCAGGAACCGCAGCTGCTGATCGCTGACTGCTTCCGGGATCAGTGCGGATTGCCATAAGTCCGCCTGGCTGGTGACGTATGTTGGGCTGGCCAGTAGCTGGTCGATCAGTTGTCTCCGCCGATCGGCAGATTCACCGCTAAGGAATTCCCGCGTAGTCGCGACGCGCGGAAGTTTTCCGGCCAGGTCCAACCAGATGCGGCGCAGGAACGCGGCGTCGCTCGACTCAGGTGCGGGCTGCACCTTTTCCGTCTTCCAGTGCGATTCCATCTGAGCGTCGACTTGCTCGACGACACGTTGCACTTCGCCCCAGTCGGGCGCTTCGGCGCCGACGGCAGTGGCCGCCTGCCACGTCGTCAACGCAACAACGCACCAGGCAGACAAAGGTTGAAAGTAGCCGTCCATTGTTTGCACCCCCGGTCACGGGACAGAACTTCGCAGCGCCAGTGTCAGGCACCGCCGATCATACCCGAACTCTAAGTGTCGAAGCATTTTGCGATAATCGCCGTCATGTCATCAGGCATGTTTGACGAGCCGACGTACTCGCAGACATCGTCTTTGAGCGCTTCCAGGATTTGCTGCGCCGGTTGACTGCGTCGGTCGGAAATAAATCGCAGCGTACGTTCCAGAGAGTACAGCTCGTTGTCGGGGCCCTGCGCTTCCTGAAACCCATCGGTCGGCACGAACAGGATGTCACCTGCTTCGAGCGTCTGCGGAAAGCTCGTGTTGAAAATCGTATCCGGGATCAGGCCCAGCGGGAGGCCAGTACTCTTCAGCGTCTCGACTTCACCCGAACTCTTAACCAGGTAGCCGCTGTGCCCTGCAGACGCGTAGGTGAAGCTGCGATTCGCTGGATCGAGACGTATAAAAAACAGCGTTACGAATCGATGCTCTTCGAGGTCCGCCGCAAGAAACCGGTTGGCCATCATCAGGATCTCACCAGAATGCGGCCGCGTGCTGGCCAGTGCTCGCAGATACGCGCGCAGTTCGGCCATTAGCAGAGCCGGGCCCAGTCCGTGTCCGGTGACGTCGCCCACCACCAGTCCGATGCAGTTGTCCGCCATCGGGATGTAATCGAAATAGTCGCCAGCGGTTTCTTCGGCGGCGTACACCACCCCGGCCACATCAAAGCCGGGTATCTGCGGAGCCGTCCGGGGAAACAGGGCCTGCTGGACATGACTGGCCGCATTGAGTTCGTCCTGCATTCGGCGTTCTTCGCTGACATTCATCGAAACACCGATGGTTCCAATGATCGTCCCGACCGCGTTACGCAGAGGCTCGACGTGAACGGAGAGACTGCGGCCCTTCCAGCGGAAGTCCAGCGACACCGACTCGCCCTGGGCAGCTCGCCGGTGGGCCGCGACCGGCGGGTAGTCGGGCCTGTCGTTTTCCAGGCACTCATTCAGCGTCCGCCCTACGACGTCGGACATGTCGTCATCGGAGATCAGGAATTCCGTGGATGGAGCCGTGATTCGCAGGTCCAGATCGGTCGTCCACAGCACGGCCGGCAGCTGCTCGGAAATCAGTCGCAGCCGCTCAGTTTTCTCCTGCACCTCGGCCTGAGTTCTCTGTCGCTCGATGGAGTACCGGATGCCACGCGACAGCACATCACCGTCGATCCGGCCTTTGACGAGGAAGTCCTGGGCACCCACGTTGATCGCGTCAATCACGATGTCCTCATCATCCAGGCCAGTCAGAACGATGATCGGAACAAGCGGAGCTGCCACGTGCGCTCGTTTGCAGGTCTCGATCCCGAAACTGTCCGGCAGACTCAGGTCCAGCAACAGCACGTCGAACGACTGGGTCTGAAGCTGGTCGATACCCTCCTTGAGCGTATCGACCCACTCAACCAGATAATCCGCAGACCGAACCTGCGACAGGAACACCTGGATCAGGTCTGCGTCGGAGTCGCTGTCTTCAATCAGCAGAACTCGAAAGATTGGACGGGGCTGCATGAGGGGACTCGATCCTGGCTGGACAGCACCCGCTTCCGGGACGGCGCTTTCGTGTTGGCCCGAACGGTGCTTTCCGCAACTTCACATGACAACGTCCGTTTCCCCAGTCGCAGCAGGATACCCCGATTCATAGGAATCCGCTACGTTCGCCGCATCCTGTTTGCATTTAAGGAATCTGGACCGAGGATGATCACACAGTTCGCCATTCGGCTGATTTGCGGCATGAGTCTGACCTGGTGTGTGCTGCCGCGATCACAAGTAACGTCCGGCTATTTCCGCATTCAGATGCTCGTCACTTTGGGTCTCTCCGTGCTTGCGGCAGTGTCGGCCGGACAACTTTCGGCCGCTCAGACAACGATTACCGGTGCGGTGTCTGTTCGGTGGATTGCCGCGGGACTGGCGGCTCTGTCGTTTGTTGGGTCCGTGATGTGGACACTCGAACGTCGTCGCGGTGGTGCCATCTACGCGTTTACAATCGCGGGGGTCTCGGCCCTGACGGTCATACTGTCAGTTGCATCGCGACTTGAATTGACCTCTGTCCGAGGCGGTCTGTATTGCCTGTCAGAACTGGCCACCGCCTGGGTCTCGGGTGCAGCCGTCAGCGGGATGCAGCTGGGGCACTGGTATCTGACAGCTCCGACGATGTCGACGTCCCCACTGAACCGCGCCAACGCCTGGCAGGGATCGACCGCGGGGCTGCGTCTCGCGCTGGCCGTCGTCGCTCTGTGTTTGGACTGGTCGGTCGTTTCCGGAAAAACGACGGCTGCGGTGGGCAAGCTCTGGAACGACACACACTCCGTTTGGCTGACTCTGGAGTGGGTCGGGGGCATCATCGGGCCGATTGTTGTTGCCGTGGCTGTGGCCCGCATTCTGCGGTATCGGAACACTCAGTCAGCGACAGGCGTTCTTTTTGTCGGTGTCATCCTGGCGTTCATCGGGGAAATGGCCGGTGCTCTGCTACGGAACGAACTGCAGTTGCCGCTGTGAACCACCACATCACTGACGTACCGACAGCTTCGATTGCAGCTCGAATCGCGCGGCCTATAATCCCCTCGCTTAGTGAGCACTGGGCGCCGCAGACGCATGAGACTGGCATCTGAGAGAAGCGAAGGAGCCGACCTTGAACTGGTTACGCGCCCTGTCTTCTTCCGTTGGGAAGAAGTTTCTGATGGCGATCACGGGGCTCCTGCTTTGTGGCTTTCTTATCGCCCATCTTGCCGGCAACATCCTTCTGCCCATGGGCGGCGGGCACTTCGACGATTACGCAGAGAAGCTGCATGCCAACGAAGGGCTGCTGATGGTCGCTGAGACGGGGCTGTTTGGCGTCTTCGTCTTACACCTCTATCTCGCCTGCAGTCTGACGGCGGAAAACTCTCGGGCCCGCGGCGCTTCGTATGCGCAGTCAAAGTCGAAGCGCGAGGATACGCTCTCGAACGCGCGTCCAGACACGTGGATGATCGGCTCGGGTATCATCCTGCTCCTTTACATCCTGCTCCACCTGTTTGACTTCAAACTCCACCGATTGGGGCTTGATGAAGAACTTAATGAGCTCGCCGCCGGGTCAGACGTCGTCACGACGGAAGTGGCCATTCATGTTCTGAACTCACCGGTCACAATGATCGGATACGCCGCGGGCTTCGTATTCCTGTTTGCCCATCTGTCACACGGTGTGAGGAGTGCCTGCCAGAGTCTGGGACTGAATCACCCGCGATATAACGATCTGGTCAGGTGGGGCGGGCTCGGATTCGCCGCCGTCATCTCCATTGGATTCTTCGTTGTACTTGTGTGGGCAATCGGGCAGTGACGACCAACGCTGACGCGTTGACCTACTTCGCGAACAGATGACCAGGAGTCTTCCGCATGGCTAAGGTTGCCGAGTCCACTCTGGACGGACGGGTTCCGGAAGGGCCAATCACCCAGAAGTGGGACAACCGCAAGAACGAGATGGGTCTCGTCAGCCCCAACAACAAGCGGAAGTACGATGTCATCGTTGTTGGTACTGGTCTGGCTGGAGCATCTGCGGCCGCGTCACTGGCCGAGCTGGGCTACAACGTCAAGGCGTTCTGTTTTCAGGACTCACCGCGTCGAGCTCACAGCATTGCAGCTCAGGGCGGCATCAACGCGGCGAAGAATTACCCCAATGACGGCGACAGCACCTGGCGCCTGTTTTACGACACGGTGAAGGGCGGTGATTACCGCGCCCGCGAATCCAACGTGTACCGATTGGCCCAGGTCAGCGGCAGCATCATCGATCAGTGCGTCGCTCAGGGAGTCCCGTTTGCTCGTGAATACGGCGGAACATTGGCCAACCGCACATTCGGCGGGGCGCTCGTTTCGCGGACCTTTTATGCCCGTGGACAAACAGGACAGCAACTCCTGCTTGGTGCGTATTCGGCACTTTCGAGACAGATCGGGCTGGGTAAAGTCACGATGTACCCGCGGCGAGAGATGCTGGACCTGATCGTTGCTGACGGCGTGACCCGCGGAATTGTGTGTCGCGACCTGGTCACCGGCGAGATGGAAACTCACACCGCACACGCAGTGCTTCTCTGCACCGGCGGATACGGCAACGTGTTTTATCTTTCGACCAACGCCAAGGGCTGCAACGTGACTGCCGCATGGCGATGTCACAAACGCGGGGCACTGTTCGCCAATCCGTGCTACACACAGATTCATCCGACCTGTATTCCCGTCAGCGGCGACTATCAGTCGAAGCTCACCCTGATGAGCGAAAGCCTGCGGAACGATGGCCGTGTGTGGGTCCCGAAGGATTCCAGCAACACCGCCTCGCCGGATTCAATCCCCGAAGAGGATCGGGACTACTATCTGGAGCGCCGTTACCCCGCGTTTGGAAACATGGTCCCGCGCGATGTCGCTTCCCGAGCGGCCAAAGAACGCTGCGATGCCGGATACGGAGTCGGTTCAACGCGACAGGCTGTGTATCTCGACTTCAAGCACGCTATGGAACGTGATGGCGAGGATGTCATCCGCAGCAAGTACGGCAACCTGTTCCATATGTACCAGAAGATCACCGACGAGAATCCGTATCAGGTTCCCATGCGGATCTACCCGGCGGTGCATTACACGATGGGTGGCCTGTGGGTCGACTACAACCTGGAAAGCAACATCCCGGGACTGTTCGTTCTGGGTGAAGCCAACTTCTCAGATCACGGCGCCAATCGGCTGGGCGCGAGCGCTCTGATGCAGGGGCTGGCCGATGGCTATTTCGTCGCTCCATATACGGTCGGAAACCACATCGCGACCAACCGCAACAGCCTGGGCGACATCCCGGACGATCATCCCGCCGTTAAAGAATCGCTGGCAAATGCGACCGACCGGATCAATAAAATCATGAATTTCGCGGGCCGTCGATCCGTCGACAGCATCCATCGCGAACTCGGTCAGATCATGTGGAACAAATGCGGCATGGCCCGCACAAAGGCTGGTCTGCAGGAAGGCATCGCTCAGATTCAGGACCTGCGGGAAGTCTTCTGGAACGACGTCAAAGTGCTCGGATCGGGACAGGCGTTTAACCAGGGTCTTGAGCATGCCGGGCGAGTGGCCGATTTCCTGGAGTTCGCCGAGCTGATGTGTAACGACGCTTTGCATCGTGAAGAATCATGCGGCGGCCACTTCCGTGAGGAACATCAGACGGACGACAACGAAGCCCGTCGCGACGACGAGAACTTCTGTTATGTCGGCGCGTGGGATTTTCAGGGCGTTGGCGAAGAACCGGTGCTCCACATGGAACCGCTGGAATTCAATGAAGTGGCCCTTACGACCAGGAGCTACAAGTAATGTCCGGTGCGGGAATGAATCTGACGCTGCGCATCTGGAGACAGGCCGGTCCTGAAGATAAGGGCGGGTTCCGTACGTACCGTCTGGCCGATGTCTCGGAACATATGTCGTTCCTGGAAATGCTCGATGTGCTGAACGAGCAATTGACGGAACTCGGAGAAGAACCGGTCGCGTTCGATCATGATTGCCGCGAAGGTATCTGCGGCATGTGCAGCCTGATGATCAACGGGCAGGCTCACGGACCCGATAAAGAGACCACCACCTGCCAGCTCCACATGCGCCGTTTTCGCGACGGCGACACGATCGTCATCGAACCGTGGCGAGCTCGAGCATTCCCCGTCGTCCACGACCTGGTCGTCGATCGGTCCTCATTCGATCGGGTCATGAATGAGGGTGGATTTGTATCCGTCAACTCGGGCAACGCCCCCGACGGCAACTGCCTGCCGGTTCCGGCTCAGGATCAGTCCAAAGCGATGGACGCGGCTGCGTGCATCGGCTGCGGAGCGTGCGTGGCGTCGTGCAAGAACGCATCGGCCATGCTGTTTGTCAGCGCCAAGGTTTCACAACTGGCTCTGCTGCCACAGGGCAAACCCGAACGATCCAGCCGCGTGCTCAAGATGGTCGCGCAGATGGACGAAGAGGGTTTTGGCAATTGCACGAACACCAGCGAATGCGAGGCCGCCTGCCCGGCAGCCATTTCGGTTAGCAACATCGCCCGCATGAATCGCGAATACATGCGAGCCCTGGTCTGCAGTGACGAGACTGTGTGACGACGGTTGGGCGTCCAACATGACCGGCTTCAGGAATGGCTGTGCGCGTCATCAGGGAAGGCGCCAGTCTGAACTTCCTCAACGAAACCGCGGACGGCTGACTCGGCGACACCACGCAGATCGGCGTACCGCTTGAGGAATTTTGGTGAGAATGACTTTGGAGTCAGACCCAGCACGTCGTGCATCACAAGCACCTGGCCATCACAATCCGGGCCCGCGCCAATGCCGATTGTCGGAATGTCGAGCTCATCAGTGATGCGGGCTGCGATCTGCCTCGGGACGAGTTCGATAACAATCGCAAACGCGCCGGCGTCCTGAGCGGCTTTGGCGTCGGCAAGTGACCGGTCGCTGTCGCGCTGAATGCGTCCATGTCCACCGAGTGCATTAACAGATTGCGGTCGCATGCCGACGTGAGCCATGACTGGAATATCGGCTCCAGCGAGAGCCGCGATCGTGCGGGCCTGCGTCACGCCGCCTTCCAGTTTGACCGCATTGGCTCCGGTTTCCTTAATGATGCGTCCGGCATTCTCCAGAGCCTGCTCCGGACTGATGTGATACGTACCGAAGGGCAGATCCACGATCACCAGGGCTTTCTTGACGGCTCGGCAGACGATCTCCGCGTGGTAGATGATCTGGTCCAGTGTGACGGGAACGGTCGAAGAGTGTCCCTGAACCACCATGCCCATGGAATCGCCGACCAGCAGCGAGTCGACACCAGCCTCATCAAAAATCTGAGCCCAGTAATAATCATATGCCGTCAGCATGCTGAGTTTGCGTTGGGCCTTCTTCGCCGCGACGAATCGCGTGACCGACATGGGACGTTGAGCACTCATGAGTCTGCCTTTCAGGCCTTCCGCCCCAGCATGCGGTCGAGCGAATCTGATGTCTGGTAGATCAACGCTTCGGGCCAGTGCGGGTACGGATGGAAATACTCGAATGTCAGATAGCCGCGATAACCGACGCGGTCGAAGGCCTCCAGCACAGCGGGCCAGTTTGTCGTTCCATCCAGCAGTGGTCGAAACGACTCCAGTGTGAAGTCAGTGCCCGCCTTCTTGCTGTATTCCTTGAGATGGACGTTCTTGATTCGCTTGCCGCAGATGTCGATCCAATGCTCCGGAAACTGGAACTGCATAATGTTGCCGGTATCGAAATGAACCTGCACGTGATCGCTGTCAAAACTGTCGACAAACGCGTTCATCTCCTGCGGACTGAACAGAAACCCGTTGGCGAAGATGTTTTCCATATTCAGATAGATGCCGAGCTTCTCAGCGACGGGCAGTACGCCCGCAATGGCCTCGCGTGCCCGTTCATAACACAGATCGTTTGAGACCGGTTCAGGTTCGGGATCCCAGGGAATGTATACGGCTCCGGGAACAACCAGCAGATTCTCTGTGCCGAGTGCTTTCGCGGCATGCACCATTTTACCCGCGAGTTCCCGGCCTTTGGCTCGACGTTCTGGATCGTTACTCGTCAGGGCGTACGGCCAGAACAGAAATGAGCACACGCCGCTGATTTCGATGCCCCGCTTGCGGGCTTCGTGCCCGATGCGTTTGAGGTCGGCTTCGCTCGCCTCGGGAGAGATTGTGCCATCCGGATCGTAGTTGACTTCGATTCCGTCGAATCCGGCGTCAGCGGCGAGGTCGAAACACTCGAACAACGACATCTTGTCCGGATACGGAAACGCCCACATGTTGATCGACTTCTTCATGTCGTACCGCTTGCCCGACGGCGGTGCGACATCCTGTTGCTTTTCGGCGGCGTCGGCTTTGTCGATCAGTCCCTGCGACGCCAGAAAGGATGCGCCAAACATGGCCGAACAGGCCAGCAACTCCCGTCGTCCCAGTTGAGGGAATTTGCCGCCGGTCTCGGATTGGTCAGATACTGACATGGGGTCTATCCTCGATGTGGATCTTCCGGTCTTTCAACCGCGGCGAATCTCAGACCCTTTGAATCGGATCTGGATGCGGTAGATGAATCTCACGCCGGTATAGATTCGACCTGTTTCAAGGTCGACTCGTTCCGGGACTTCACGAATGTGCTTGTCGACCACTGCTTGAAATCCGCGCTCGGAGAAGATGTCGATCAGAATCGCGATGGCCAGCGGATTGTCGAAGATCGGGTCTTCCGCATTCACATGCGCGCGACCGGAAAGTGCATGCCGCTTGATGATCGGCATGAACCTCCCCCGGATCATCTCAACGATCGTCTTGAACAGTTCGGTGTGCTCCAACTCGTAGCTGTCCAGTCGCTTGACCAGTTCCTGCCGCCCGTGCAGCGTGATTTCCTCGGCCAGTGGCAGCGGTCGCAGCCGGTCGTACGTGCGCGGTTCCAGTTCGAGCGAACTCTGGTACTTCAGCTCGTTAAGAATGTTGTCCTCAACCTCTTCAATCGTGCCTTCGGCGTTGATGAAGTGGTAGTGGTAGAGTTCCTTCAACGAATTCAGCGCATCCCACGT
>CAYSJO010000758.1:0-15241 GCA_964431285.1 uncultured Planctomycetaceae bacterium | reverse complement strand
CCTGCGTCGCACGCGGCGATGGTCAACGGCACGTGCCAGTGGTCGGGCGTGCCAATCACCACTGCATCAACATCGCTCCGTTTCAGAACATCCTGATATTTCTTCGTCGCGAACGCGCGAGCGTCAGCCAGGTCACGACCTTTGGCCAGATGCTCGTCCCAGATGTCGCACACACCGACAATCTTCACGCCGGGAATCCTCGGCAACGACTGCATCAGTCGACGGCAGCGACCGCCCGTTCCGATGCAGGCCACATTCACGGTCTCGTTGGACTGATAGCCAAATGAGGTTGCCGTGTAGCCGGCCGTGATGACGCCGGACGTGCCAATGCCGAGTTTCTCAACGAAATCACGACGATCAAGTGGATGATTCATGAGCAGGCTCCTGTCTCAGGTGGACGCGAGTCCGTGTGCGAGTTGCCAGCGCGAATGGTAGACGCAAGGCCCGACTGTGCGAATTCACCGGACATGCTCATGGCTCGATAGTCTGTGCGACACGATTTGAGCGGAGTCCGGCGGGGTCATGGCACTACCTGCTCGACCCGCTCGGGCTTGCTGCCGTCCCCAGTAAGCTTGCTTTTCTGCTGCGCGAGGTACTCCACGAGGTCCCGTAGATCAGCCAGCGTCACGTGCTTGATCAGGTCGCCTGGCATGGGGGACTGGCCTTTGGCTGTCTGTTCGATTTCGTCCTTCTTCAGCGTGATGATGCTGCCGTCCGGCAACATCAATTTCAGAACGTCGCCGGCGTCGGACTTGAGAATTCCGGAATAGACGCGGCCGCTGTCCATCACTGCAATGACCGTCTCGAATCCCTTTGCGATCTTTGCGTTGGGGAGAACCAGTGATTCGAGCAGATACTCGCGACTCTTTTCTCTGGCGATCCCTGAAAGGTCGGGACCAACGGCGCCACCAGAACCAGCAACTTTGTGACAGCGTCGACAGGATGCTACCGTGCGACCGAAAAAGATGCTCTGCCCCGAGCCGCGCTGCCGCCTTCCAGTGCGACACGGTATTTCGCCAGTGGGTCGTCGGACTTGAGCGACGACTCCCAATTCGCGAGTCGCTCCTGCAGGTCATCCGTGTTGCGACGTCGAGCCGCATCCAGCACGTCCAGCTGAATCGGTCTGGCGATGCGGCCAGCCGTCAGCGACTCCAGCAACCCAGCCAGCACTGCGTCAGCCTCCTTGTTCCTGAGTTTGGCGAGGCCGGCAATTGCTCCCTGCTGCTCAATCGCCGTCTGACCATTGGCCACTGTCGTCGAGAGCGTTTTCACGGCCTCGCGCGGCTTCCGCTTGACTTTCAGCCTGAGTGCCTCGTCGATCATTTCGTCGAGGTCCGGTGCATCCAGCGTCGCAAGCGCACTCAAAGCCGAAACACGCGCGACCGGATCGGCCGATGATTGTTGCGCAATGTCGCGCAGTACCGTTGTGACTTCGCCGATCTCGTATTTCGCGGCAAGACGCGCACCAGCAGCGCGGATGGAATCGGAACCGGTCAGCATCAGTCCCAGCCGCGGTCGCAGAATGTCCGCCACAAAGTCCACCTCGCGTTTCTCGATCGGTCGCCATGCGCCGAGAACGCGATCCAGCGGCGCCGGGTTGTTCCAGGTCAGCAACTCCTCAATCGCCTCCAGCCGCAAGTGATCCGGGGATTTCACATTGGCGGCGATGGCGGCCACTCTCTTCGCATGTTCAGGGCCGCCGAGCCGATAATTCGCACTCAGCACGCGCCGCACAAATGAGTCTACAAACTCCGGCTTATCTGACAACAGCGGGTTCGAGGCCAGGGCCGCCAGTGCCGGCATGGCTTCGAGGATTGGCTCGTCGTGAATTGCCCTCACCGCTTCAAGCGCGATCGATGGATCGGGGTCCTTAAGAAACTCGGCGATGACCGGATCGCGACGACGGCGGAGCGCCAGCAGCAATCCCAGCCGAATTCTTGAAGACTGGTTCTTGAGGTTGAACCGACGAAGCTGGTTCAGCGGATACTGTGGTGACTCGATGCGCGACAGCGCCACAACGGCCGCATGTCGCACAACGGGATCGCCGTCTTCGTTCCTGTCGAGCATCCGCAACAAACCGGGAACTGCTGTCTTCCCGTCGATGCGTCCAAGAGCACTGGCAGCCAGTGAGCGAACCCGCGGACTCCTGTCGCTGAGCTGCCTCACAAGCACGGACTCGGCCAGTTTCGCGTTCGTTCGACCCAGCACACGAGCCGACTGGGCACGGACTTCCTCGTCACTGTCGAGCGTCAACGCAACCACCGACCACATGAGCTTCACTTCATGGCGGGCCAGTTGGCCGAGTCCCCAGATCGCGTGGATTCTCGGCATTCGAGTCTCACCGTACTTCGCAACTTTGATCAGTGTTTGGGTTTCGCCACGATCGACCAGCTCGAACTGAGCCTCCTGCCGAATACGCCGGTCTGCGTGGTCCAGAAGTTGGACGAGTTCGTCCACGGGGACGTCGCTAAAGCCCTCACTCATCAGGCGAGCTGCTTCGGAAATCGCCGGCTGTTCATCCGCGGCAGTGTGTCGGAAGCGATAAAGACGTCCTTTGCCCAGGCCATCCCATCCGTTGACCCAGTCACTGATGAAGATGTTTCCGTCGTAGTCGAAGTCGAGATCCGTCCCGAGAATTTTCCAAATGAACTGGTGCGAATCGGTCAGCTGGTACGTCGCTCCTTTCGGCGTGACGGAGAAGGATCGAATCCCGCTGTTTGCCAGGCCGCCGCGAAAATCACACAGAAAGAAGTGGCCGTCGTATCGCGCGGGCAGCCCGACACCGGGGTAGTACGCCAGTCCCGACGGTCCATCGGCGAGGTTGGCAATCGGCGGAACAATGTGGGCCGGCTGGCCCTCATGACGTGGATGCCACAACTTCTCACGATTCCACGGCCCCCGATCGGGCAGGTACTGGTAGTACATTCGTCATCCAATATCGGCTCCCTCGGCGATGTGGACCCAGCGAGCCTGATCACCACTGTCCGAGTTGTTATCGCAAGTGAACAGGTTGCCGAAATCGTCGAATGCCAGTTCCTGCGGATTTCGCAGCCCGTATGCGAATTCTTCCAGTTCCGATCCATCCGGCCAGCAGCGGAATACGGCTCCCGTGTCGGGTCTTACAAGACGCGTGCCCTCTTGTGTTTTCACGTTGTAACCACGGTCGCCAATGCTGAAGTAAATACGACCGTCCGGACCTTGAATCAGCCCGTGCATATCGTGGCCTCGAAACGCGACGCGGACTCCGTATCCGTGATGCAACGCATCTCGCTGATCGGCCACTCCGTCACCGTCTTCATCGCGCAGCTTCCAGAGTTTTGGAATGCACGTGTAATAGACGTCTCCACGTCGCGCGAGGACGCCAGCACCGGTGCCCGTCTCAATGCTGTTGAATCCATCGGCAAAGACGTTCGACGTGTCGGCCCGGCCGTCACCATCGGTATCCGTCAGCAGACGAATTCGATCGTGGTGAACGCCGTATTCGTCCGCCTTCTCGCCAAGATGTTTACGAAACATCTCGACTCGCTCTGCCACCGTCTGCAGCTTGAGGTCGTCCAACAGCCAGCCCATGTGATAGCGATTGTCCTCAACGCCCTTCTGCTGACGGAATGTCTCGGCCACGTAAATGCGACCGGGTTCGCCAGCAGTGGCTCGGCGGCGAACAGGCTCGCACTCATCCCGTCGGGCAACTGAAATCCTGACAGGGCAAGTTCGCCCTCGTTTGAGGCGGGAGCAATTTGCGGTTGATAAGGCGGTGCAGCCTGAATCAGCGCACCGAGCTGAACCACACCGAGAGACAGTGTGAGCACGCTTACAAGCAGTCGTCGTCTACGACAGAATTGGGTCATTGTGATTCTGAACCAGTCTTGAGATGGTCGCTTTCTGTTGTGATGACTCGGGCTGCGATGGCCCGACCAGCCGACCTGGGAGCGAGTTGACGAACGCCGCGGAAACCTGCTGCAATGTCGGCATGTTTCCCGCTGGAGCGTCTCTGCGTCATTCCCGATCGCCACAACAGCGTAACAATCACGACCATGGAAGATCTCTACAACGTCCTTGGAGTCGAGCGCGGCACATCCCAGGACGAAATTCGAAAGGCGCACCGCAAGCTGTCTCGCGAGAATCATCCGGATCGCAATCCGGGGAATGAAGCCGCCGCTCAGAAATTCAAACAGGTGCAGGCTGCTTATGAAGTCCTTGGCGACGCTGATAAAAAAGCGAAATACGACCGCTTTGGCCACGCGGGCGGACGCGGTGGTCCGGGGCCGATTGACCTGAGCGAGCTGTTTGGAAATGACGCCGACCTGGGAAGTCTGTTCGCCGAAGCTTTTGGAATGGGAGGCAGTCGTGGAGGTGGTGGGTTTGGTGGTCAACCCCGAGCTCGCAGGGGACGCGACACTGAGGCCACGATCGAAATTGCATTCAGCACGGCAGCGGAAGGCGGCAAGCATGGGTTGACGGTCACAACGCAGGGCCGTCGGGAAGAGCTGACAATCACCATTCCGCCGGGCGTCAGTACAGGTAGTGTGATCCGTCTGGGTGGCCAGGGCGGTGCCGGTTCCGGCGGCGGGCCGAACGGCGATCTACTGGCCCGTATTAAGGTCGCACCTCATCCATATTTCCGGCGTGAGGGGAGCAATCTGATCGTCGATGTTCCGATTACGATTGCCGAGGCTGCTCTCGGGGGGCAGGTTGATTTGCCGACGCTCAGCGAGGGCATCATCACTATGACCGTGCCGCCTGGATCATCCAGCGGGGCAAAGCTGCGGCTGCGTGGCAAGGGAGTCACCGACCAGAAAACGAAGCAGCACGGCGATCTGATTGCTGTCCTGAGAATCGTCGCCCCGAAGGACCTCGACGATCGCTCGCGCGAACTGATCAGCGAATTCAATACACTTAATCCCGCCGATCCACGTGCCGACCTGTGGTGAACCGATCGAAAATCGGTTGTCCAACCTAAGTCAGCCCGCCAATTGGGTCGCCGAAATAGATGTGATTCGGGCGATCGACTTCGTCCTTCCAAGCGGCTGTACGAGGCAGGCCGAGCGCCTCATAGATCGTCGCAGCCATGTTCTCTGGCTTCTGCGGATCTGCGGCGGGATAGCCGCCTGTTTTGTCCGATGAACCGACAACTCGACCACCGACAATTCCGCCACCGGCGAAGAAGACCGTCTGCACGGCGCCCCAGTGATCTCGACCGGGCAGTTTGTAATGCTGAGGCAGCCCGAACACCTTCGGTGTGCGACCGAACTCGCCTGCCATAACGACGAGCGTGGAATCGAGCAGGCCAGACTCACTCAGGTCATCAAGCAGCGCGGAGACCGATCGGTCCATCGGTGGCAGGAGCGAGTTCTTCAGATTCGGGAACGCGTTGCCATGTGTGTCCCAGCTCTCATTATTTCCGAGATTCACCTGCACGAGACTGACACCAGATTCCACCAGTCGCCGTGCCATCAGCAGTGACCAGCCGAACGAGTTGCGGCCATAACGATCCAGCACGCTGTCGGCGGCAGTCGTGACGTCGAACGCGCCCTGCACCCCTTGATCCGTCAACAGTGAGATGGCTCCCTGGCGATAGCGGTCAAACTGCTGGACATTGGCTGTTCGATCGAGATCTCGACGCTGCTCCTCGATGTTCGTCATCAGTTGGAATCGCGTTGACAGACGAGAACCGGACAGGCCTTCCGGCAGCGAGAGATTGGGTGCCTGAAACTTGAGGCCAGCTTTCTCCGGACCACGTGCGTGATGAAACTCGAATTCCGGAAACGCGCCATAGGTCTTGCCGTTGAACGGAGCCGCCGACACGAACCATGGATCGCGTCGTCGACCAAGTTGACCTCCAAACTGGCCCGGAATGCCGCGCCCCGTGCGGTGGATGAGACGCTCGGGCAGGGCGACGGCGGGCGGCAGGTTGTTGCGGGGTGCCAACTGATCGCCGGCGATGGCTGCGATGGATGGCCAGTCTTCCGGCATGGGTCGGCTGGCGCTGAATGTCGGCGGCATCGGCGTGCGACCCGAGAGCATCACCATGTGTCCCTGGGAATGCTCGTTGTACGGATGCGTGAGAGACCGGACGATCGACCAGTGTCGACTTCGGGCTGCCAGCATCGGCATGTGCTCGCAAATATGCAGTCCCGGAGTTTCCGTGGAAATGGGTGAGAATTCTCCCCGGATGTTATCGGGAGCGTTCGGCTTCATATCGAAACTGTCATGCTGGCCAAGTCCTCCGGACAAAAAGATATAAATGACCGACCTGGCCGTCTGAATCCGGGAGCCGGAATCGGCCGCCCGCAAGGCCTCCACATGGTTCATTCCCAAGCCGAGGAGCCCGACTGAGCCAGCCTGAAGGACCGACCTGCGTGAAATATGTGGATGTGTCAGCGAATGCATGCGATTCATTTCCAGCGCCATTTATTCGGTGCCTCGCGGTACAACACGGTGACTTCTGAAGCGTATACGGTACACGTTGTAGAGAACGACGCCAGGAGAATTGCTCAAGCGTTCCCGCGAATTCGTATCAGTGAGCGACGTCGGTGGGGAGCTGCGGGAACTTTGCGTCTTGCGGACGATCCAGTGCGGTGGGTCTGCAGACACGGCCACTTAGATTGCTTGCGAGTGCGTCTTGGGCTGGCGTATTCTCAGAGTTGCCGATTTTCCGGCAGAATTCTGTCGCTCGCTGCACATCGATCAAGCGGCTCGCGGCAAAGAGCCAAGCATACGGGAAGCGAACGGACTGTGTATCTGATCCTGCGGGACGAATTGAAGTGGCGAAACGTGTTCCGGTTGATTCCCGGACAGGTGACGACGATCGGCCGCGCCCCCACAAATCGCGTCGTCGTTCCGGACGACATCTGTAGCCGCCACCATTGTGAGGTTTTTCAGGCTGGTGGCACATGGATGGTTCGCGATCTGGAAAGCCGCAATGGAACGTTGCTTGGCGCGGAAACCATTGATAACGACTGTCCCCTCAGCGAAGGCGATCAGATTCAGATTGGCGAGTTTTTTCTCGTTTTCACGCAGGATATCTCGCAGTCTTCGGTCGACTCGGACGAATTCGAATCCGATACGAACACCGAAACGGTCGACGGGACGGCTATCAAAGCAGCGGGGCTCAGTTCTCCTGAAATTCTGCATCGCCGGCAGCGCACCCGGTATCACGGTGGGCCCGAAGACATCGGACGCGACCGTACCAGCCAGGAACTGGCTCGGCTGTACCGCCTGGCTCTCGAAATGGGTTCGGCAGCGGATGCGACCGCCCTTTCCGAAATCGTCCTGGCTGGGCTGTTTACGGCGATTCAGGTCGACATCAGCGCTGTGCTGCTTTTGCCCGAAGCGACAAAAACCCCGGACTCCAGCAATCTTCGCGTTGTCGCGTTTCGTGCGAGTGAAGATCAAAGTTACGAAAAAGTCTCGACCTCTCTAACCGAGATCGTCCTCGCCGACAGCGAGGCCATTCTGGCGAGAGATGTCAAAGACGACGACAGACTGACCGACACCGCAAGTCTCGAACAGTTGCAGGCGCGGAGCGTGGTTTGTGCTCCAGTTCGCGCAGCTGATTCGACATTTGGAGTCGTCCACCTCTACACGACACATGGCGGACGGACACTCGAAGTCGACGATTTGGAATTCACACTGGCCGTTGCGGATCAATTCGCGATCGCCCTGGACAATCTGCATAAACGGCAGAACCTGCAGGCCGGACTTGAACTGGCGCGTGATGAGGCCGACACGCTTCGTAACCAGCTGGAAATCGAAAGTGACCTGGTGGGCACGAGTCCCTCGATGCAGGAACTCCAACAGTCGATCGGACGCATCGCTCAGACAGATGCGACAGTCCTGGTCCGCGGAGAAAGCGGCGTGGGCAAAGAGCTTGTCTCCCGCGCAATTCACTTCAGCAGTGACCGCCGCAATGGCCCTTTTGTGTGCCTGAACTGCGCGTCCCTATCCGAAACACTGCTCGAAAGCGAGTTATTCGGTCACGAGAAGGGATCGTTCACCGGGGCCGTGAACCGAAAGATCGGAAAGTTCGAGCAGGCGAATCGTGGAACACTGTTCCTCGACGAAGTCGGCGAAATGAGTCTGCCCATTCAGGCGAAATTCCTGCGTGTCCTGGAAGGACATACGTTCGAGCGGGTTGGAGGTGGAACTGCGATCAATGTCGATATGCGAGTCGTTGCTGCCACGAATCGTGATCTCGAGCAGGCCATCGAAGAAAAGACGTTTCGGCAGGACTTATTCTACCGCCTGTTTGTTGTTGAGATCGCGGTCCCATCCCTGCGTGACCATGCGACAGACATCCCGCTGCTGGCAGACCACTTCCTTCAGAGATGCCGCAGCAAGGCGAGCTGCCGGGTCGAGGCGTTTTCCGACGAAGCCATGGCCGTGTTGTCTGACTATGAATGGCCAGGCAACGTTCGGGAGCTGCAGAACACGGTTGAACGTGCGGTGATTCTTGCCCGTGGGCCACACGTGGTAATCGGTGATATTCAACTTTCCACACGTACGACGACAACGGCGACTCCCAGCACAACAGCCGCAGTTCCTACGAGCACTGGTCCGGCTCCAGTCAGCGATGGTTCTGCGGGCCGGGATGTCTCGTTGGAGCGTCTTGAACGTGAGCACATCCTCGCCACCCTGAAACGGACTGACTGGAACAAATCGATGGCGTCTCAGATTCTAGGCATCGAACGTTCCACACTGGATCGCAAACTGAAGCGGTACAACGTCAGTCGTCCAGAACGTGGTGAACGCTGATAGACAAGCAGCCATCCGCGAGTCAACTCGCGCGAGAGCTATGCAGTGGCGAATTCAGGTCCGTCATTTCGATGTTCGCAATTTCATCGGGTTTCTCTCGTTCGGGAATGCGGATTTTTTGATTGACTTCGTGATCTCACATCCTGAGAATCCCCTTCTTGCCTGCCTTTTTCTTCCAACGCGTCAACCTCCTTCCATTGCCAGCACCAGAGACTGCCACTCCCACCGCAGACGCTTCTTGTTTAACTGTTTTTTGCTTGGAAGCGTTCACTGTCATTCAAATCGGCAATCCGGGCTCATCCCGGTGCGGTACCCACTTCGGCCACAATTCGTCTCATGTGCATCGTTCGATTTTGAGCCAGGCAGATCGTCTCTGTGAGGAGACAGAGACCTTCCTTACGCCGCAGGGAGCGCGGCACGGTCAACCCGTTTCCGTAGAGCTGGAGCCTCCCGAATGCCAACTTCTCCTGCTGACGTCAGCACGGCCGACTTCGACACGCAACTTGATGTAAAGCTGCACGAGTATCCGGTAATCGATTTCGATGACCTTGGAGTGGAACCAGGTGATCCAACTGAGGCGAAACCGGGCTCGGAAGAGAAAGTCGTCATGCTGGCGGCCAGGTACAATGCGGGCCTGCCGCTGTGGCACAATGAAGACTGCGTCGACCACGGTCCTGGAGGAACGGACGACGAAGAGGATTAGTGAACACAGACGGTGTCAGATTCACCAGCCCCTCGGACGCTTGATTCCGAGGGTTTTTTTGTTTGTTCAGCGAAGCTGGCAACCAGTCTGTTTGTCAGGGACCGCGCTGTTCATGGGGAAGAGAATTCGCATGGCAAGGGCGGTGACGGCCTGTGAAAGCTGGTAAGTCTGGAGCACTCCTTAGCTACTCCTTCCACGAGTGTGCTGCACGAGGAGAAAGTCCGGGCACCCCGCGGTCTGAACCAGACATTCCCCTCGAATGGTGGCCAGGTCGCGAAGTACCCGGAAGAGGCGACCTCACTCGCCTGTCCCGTCTGACTGCGGAATCAGCACTCGTTCACTTCGTCCAGCAACGCGTCGATGTGGACTGATTCGCCGGCTTCGACACACAGAACATCCGCGAAGCCGTCCTGAGCAAAGAACTCGTCAACACCGGCGCCGCCTTCCATGTAGTCCTCGCCATCGCCGCCGGTCAGCAGATCATCGCCTGCGTCGCCGAAGAGGCGATCACGACCGGCTCCACCATCGAGCACATCGTTCCCCGCTCCGCCGCGAATCACGTCGTGGCCGTCGCCGCCCACAAGGGTGTCGTCACCTTCACCACCGATCAGCGTGTTATTGCCGGAGCCTCCGTTGAGGTAATCGTTCCCCGGCCCACCGTGCAGGAAATCGTCGCCCGCGCGGCCAAACACCACATCGTCACCTCGCCCGGCGTAAACTCGATCGTTGCCACTACCGGCGTTGATGGAATCGTTGCCGCGATTCAGGTTGCCAACACGCTGCAGGTAGTTGTCGGCCAGCACACGGTCAGTGCCTGGTAGCGGAGTCGCAGCCAGTGAGTTCGGCCCGTCTCCCAGAACCAGATCGTGTCCGGTTCCCGAGTTGATCCGGTCGTTGCCGCGACCGCCGACAATGATGTCAGCACCGCCACGGCCTGCGATTCGGTCGTTACCCGAACCGCCGAAGATCAGATCGTTGTCGGAAATCTCCGGATGCCTGTCCGGAACTTCCCGCGGATCGATCTCTCCGACAATCAGGTCGGTCAGTTCCGCGTCCAGATCGCTCAGGTCACTCGTCAGATCAGCAGTCGAGATGACCACAGGATCAGTTGGCAACGGCTGGGGATCGTGACGTCGTTGACGAGGTCCGCCGACCATCGTGTCGTGGCCGGCTCCACCTTCCATGTAATCGTGCCCGGCTCCACCGTGCATGACATCATTGCCACGCCCCTGTTGCGAGAGGTCTGAGAGAGCCCAGTCGAGTGCCGTCATCGGACGCGCGTCCGCCGGCAGGAAGCCATCGCCAAACATCCAGTCGTTGCCCGTGCCACCCGCCAGCGAATCGTTGCCATTGCCGGACGCGATGAAGTCATCGCCGGCTCCGCCTTCAATGTAGTCGTGGCCTTCGTTCAGATTGGCAACCCGGACAACGTACTCGTTGAACGTGATGTCGGCGTCGGTGATCGGAGTTTCGGCCAGACTGTTAGGACCGTCGCCCGTTGCGTAGTCCGTGCCAGTTCCCAGGTGGATCGTGTCGTTGCCCGATCCGCCGGCCACGCTGTCGTCTCCGGCCATGGCAAAGATTTTGTCATCCTCGCTTCCACCGAAGACCAGATCGTTGCCCACACCAGCGTACACTGCGTCGGCTCCGCCCCCGGCTTCAATGTAATTGTTGCCTTCCCCGATCGCGGCGAGTCGCAGCAGTACATTCTCAGCACTGGCCGGTGGCATCAGCGCCGGACTCGGCAGTTCGTTCAGGCTGTTCCCGAGGATCAGGTCCGCACCCGTAAGCCCGTAAATCGAATCGTTCCCATTGCCCCCGACAAGAATGTCCGCCGTGAAGCCGCCGTAGATGACATCGTTTCCGGCTCCACCCAGCGCGATATCGAATCCGCCGGCGCTCAGGATTCGGTCGTCACCATTGCCACCTTCAATCAGTTCAGCGGACGCTCCGCCAATCAACACGTCGTTTCCATTTTCTCCCTTGAGATGGGCAAAGCCCGTTCCGTTGTGAGTAATTGTGTCGGCCCCGTTTCCGCCTTCCACATCAACCGAATCGGACACGCCGCCATGCACGGTGACGGAGTCGTTCCCGCACAGAACATCGATCACGATCGAATCCACTGCACTGTCCGAAGCGGTAAAGGCCCAGTTGCCGTTGGCATTGCTGATCGTGAAGACGATCTGCCCCAGCACGGTGTCCACGTTGGCGTCGTCAGCCAGGTGAGTTCCGGTCAGCGTCGCTGTCTGGTTGGCAACCGTGAATGTCGAATCAGTCACCAGGCACACATCCTCCTCGACCGGAGCTGCTTCTACCAGCACGCCACCGGCGGCCGACAGCAACGCTCGTTCCTGCAGAATTTATAACTGAAGCGGGCGAACCTGTGAGCGTCGGCGGTTCTTCCGAGCTTTGCGGAGCAGAGACGTGCGACTTGGCTTGCGACTTGGTTTACGGGACATGATTCGCCTCCTCGAGATGTGACGTGATGTGATGGGCTGCGGGGATGTCAGCAAGAGGAGCAACCCGAGCGAGGGGACCCATAAAGCAGGAACAGTGCCAATCCCGGAGATACAATTCATATGACTTCATAACTCCTCACACAGAAGTTTGTTATGTGTTGTTCAGGGCTCTTCGTGAGATATCAGTCTCTGGAAAGCGCCCTGAGACAGAACTTTTTTTTGATTGCACGACGCGCCCTGTAACAGGACACTCACGTCTGAACCTTTGCGATCTTCGCGGCCTCTGTCCCAGATGATTGAACAGAAGTTCGCATAGGACGCGAAGTTCATCTGTTGGGGGGTGGACCTGGACAGCGATATGGGGCGGGGAGACGTGACGTGTCGTTTGCTCTCGTGCAGCTCAACGGAATCACGCCGGGAACCAGCATCAAGCTGGATCCCGACGGGCCGCCCGTCACGATTGGACGTGATCCACAGCGTGAGTTTCCCGTCGACGATCATCTGTGCTCACGACTCCACTGCCGGCTGTGGTTTGACGGAAGTGCCTGGCGGGTCGAAGACTGTGGCAGCCGGAACGGGACGTATGTGAACTCGCGCCAGATCGACGTCGAGGTATTGCATCCCGGCGATGCGATCCGCATTGGTGACCGGTTGATGGTGTTCATCGAGCAGGGTGAGAAACTCACCGGCTCAGGCTGGCAGCCGGCTCTCATGGAGTCGACAACTTTTCTGGCCCGCGTGCCGAGTGATGAACAGAAGGACGCCGTCGTCGGTCAGCTCAAGGGAACAGGGACTCCGGACTCGGTTCGCAATGCGGCAATCCTGTGTCGGCTTGCTGGCGAGCTGCACGAGAAAGACAGCGTGTCGGCCATCGTGACGCTTGTCGTGAAACCATTGAAAGCCGGCACGCATGCGAATGCGATCGTTGTCTGGCTGAAGAGCCACAACGGCCGTCTCAAGCGGTACGGCGCCGAGCTGGACGATGTGCCGGAATCGCCATCAGCGCTGGCTACTCTGGCCATGGACCAGGAAGACGCATTTCTGTTTTCGCAACCGGAAGACGAGGCCTCGGGCGTCGGCCTGGAATCAACAGTCATCGACGGCGAGACACCCACGTCGGCGATCTGCGTTCCGATTCCGTTGCGATCGGGTTGTCGCGGCGCGATCGAATGTCTGCGTACGAACCCTTCGGATCCGTTAACGACATCAAATCTCGAACTGTGTATCGCGGTGGCCCGACAGACCGGCCTGGCGGTCGAGAATCTGGAGTATCGTGAACAGCTCGAACAGGCCAACGTGCAGCTTCGCCGTGAGATCGTGGGGCGTTCGCGCATCGTGGGTGAGAGTGAGCCGATCCGGAAACTGCTCGACATGATCTCGCGAGTGTCCGCGACTCAATCGACCGTATTGATCTGTGGAGAAAGTGGCACGGGCAAGGAACTGGTCGCCCGCATGATCCATGACTCCAGCGATCGGTCCAATGGACCATACGTCGCCGTGAATTGCGCAGCGTTCAACGAAGCACTGCTCGAAAGCGAGCTGTTTGGACACGAGAAAGGCGCATTCACCGGAGCGGATCGCCGGCACAGCGGGCAGTTCGAGCGAGCCCACCGAGGAACAATCTTCCTCGACGAGATTGGTGAAATGAGCCTGGCATGTCAGGCCAAGCTGCTGCGTCTGCTGGAGGGGCATCCGTTTGAACGACTCGGCGGCACCGAACCGGTCAAGGTCGACGTGCGCATTGTCGCGGCCACACATCGCCATCTGCCGGACCGGGTCAAGGCCGGAGACTTCCGCGAGGACCTGTATTTCCGGCTGCGAGTCATCGAATTGTCCGTCCCACCGTTGCGGGAGCGGGGTGACGACGTCGTGTTGCTCGCGGAGCATCTGATGGAGCACTTCCGTCACCAGACTGGGCGAGGACCGCTGCGGCTTTCAAGTCAGGCGGTCATCGTGCTGAAGTCACACCACTGGCCCGGCAATGTTCGCGAGCTGAAGAATGCAATTGAACGGGCCACTGTGCTGGGAGCCGGCGATGAGGTCTTGCCAGAAGACCTGGGAATTATGGATGGTCCTCGCCAACCGCCATCGTCGCATGCTGAGGAATCATCGAAGAAACCGGAGCCGATCTCACTTCTGGATGCTGAGCTGCAGCACATCCAGCGCGTCCTTGAGGAGTGTGGCGGCAACAAGACGAAGGCCTGCCGCATACTCGGGATCGGACGCGGAACGCTGTACAAGAAACTGAAAGAGATTGAAGAACGTTCGTAGCATACATGCGGTTCGGTCTCGACGTGCCTCGTCCGTTTGCGGGGATGCTCAGTAGGCCCGGCGATAGCCTGCGAAATTCAAGACAGCGTGCGACCGCACAAGTGCGGTTACTACGAACACCACCCAAAAAACAAAACGCGCCGGTGGGGTTAAGCGCTTCCCCACCGGCTCGTTCCGTTCGCTCAAGCACTGGCCCGCACAGCTTGAAGCAGCACAGGGTAACACCTGGCGTATCCGAAGCGGCAGGCCAGCCCTGGCCTGCCATCACCCGAAGACACCTCAAAGTGTCCCCGGGGGATTCTCGAAAATAAACCGGCAACCCGCCGCCGATACAACTCGAAAGACAGGTTGCTGGGCCCGCAAACTGAAAGTCAGGCTGCCAGACTTTGAGCCACCGTTCAAGCCCTTTTTCCCTAAATGCTGCAATCTGCCTGATCAGTAAGAGCAGGGATGGATGCCTTGACTGATGCCCTGGTCACAGATTTGGCACCCGGTACGAGAGCCGGGGACAGTCGCACATGGCCTACCCACGACATGGCGAAGCACCACCGATGACCGCACCGAATGTTGCACGACTGACAACCTCACCGGCGATCTGGCTTGGCAACCAGATCAGCAGCAGACCGCGGCCAAAACAGTAGGCCACCGTCAGCTTGCGCCAGAGGGGCACATTTTCGCAGGCCCGGTGAAGCCAATTGCTCTGGAGGTTCCCGGTACAACTCGCTGCGGTCAGTCATCGGCTATTGTTCGTGGACAGGCTGGTCGGATTGGCAATGCGTCCTACGAGACCCGTCTTTCCGGGTCGGGATCCCAGCCAAGGCCTGGTGCGTCGGGGGGATAAACCCAGCCGTCAGCGTCGGGCAGCACGGGGCCGCGTAACGTGGCGTCCGGTATACACTCTTCAGGAACAAGGCTCTCGAAATACAAAGTATTGGGCAGAGCACAAGCCAGTTGCACAGAACACCATCCACCGCCGTGAACATCGGCCTGAACCTGAAACGACTCAGCCAGATGCGCGGTCTTCAGCGCGCCGGTAAGACCGCCTTTGTAAAAC
>CAYSJO010000757.1:0-18126 GCA_964431285.1 uncultured Planctomycetaceae bacterium | reverse complement strand
GGCTGGCTCAAGGAGTTCCGGCGTGTGTTTTCACGGTATGAAAAGACCGCATTGAACTTCGGTGGTATCGTTCGCCTGGCGTTCATTCAGCGGTACATGCGAGTCATTTTCTAATACGCGTCGTTTTCAAACAGAGCCTAGGGCGCACCAGAGCACATGCTGTAATCAGGCCACACAGTTCGTCGCAGGCGTACAGCGTCTTGTCCATGAGAGTCAAAAGTGGGCAGTCTTCCAGATAGTCGGCGTGCGACTTGATCGCGTAGATGACGTCTTCGGGATAGCCTCGTTCGCGGAGAATCTCAGAACCCCTGAGCGGATGGTCGGGCGGATCAGGCCAGCATTCGTAGTCGAAGTCGTGCAGCAGGCCGACTGTGCCCCACTTTTCTTCATCCTCACCGTATTTTCGCGCGTACGCCCGCACCGCGGCTTCGACGGCCAGCATGTGGCGGATCAGACTTTCGCTCTGCGTGTACTCGCGAACGAGTGCCAGATCGTCGGCTCGACTCATAATGGCTCCTGCGATCAGGTAAACAGCTCGAAGACAGGCTCGCCATCGTGTACGACATGCGTCGGTCGGCCTTGAGCGTCCGGCACGCGGAGTTGATGGTCGATTCCCAGAGCGTGATAGATCGTCGCGGCCAGGTTTTCGGGACTGACCGGTGGCGTGACAGCATAAGCGCCGTCGCGATCGGATTCGCCAAACAGCCCACCGCGATGAATGCTGGCTCCAGCCAGAACCGCCGGGAAAAGCGTGCTCCAGTGATTGCGGCCCCAGACGCCGTTGGCCTTCGGAGTCCGTCCCATTTCACCCAGACAGACCACCAGCGTTTCGTCGAGTAACCCGCGCTCGTCGAGATCGATGATCAGCGACGACAGCGTCTGGTCGAGCGTCGGGATGAGATGCTTTTCGAGGTAGTTGCTGCTGCGATGTGAGTCCCACGAGTAACCGTCTACGCAGTCATAGTGGACGGTCACAAATCGCGTCCCTGCTTCAATCAGTCGCCGGGCCATCAGAGTCGATTGCCCGAACAGATGCCGCCCGTACTGGTCACGCAGATCGGCCGGCTCGCGCGTGATGTCGAGCGCATCACGGGCCTTCGCGGACGTCACCAGACTCAACGCCCGCCGCTGAAACTGATCGTATGCGTCGAGTTGTTTCGCCGTGATCGCCCGCCGGCCGTCGTCAAACTGCTGCAGCAACGAGCTGCGGCGACTCAGGCGGTCGAGCGTAAGCGACTCGTGATTGACCAGTCCCTCAATTTGAAACGTCAGCTCTTCATCGGTGCAGTCACGGAAGTAGGGGTTGTCTTTGCTGTCTCTTTTTTCAATGCGTGTGTTGATGGGGTCGTATCCGCGACCCAGCCAGCCCGCCGTTTCACCCGGACGCAGCAGCTGGACGCGATAGTCCTGCAGTCGACCGAGGAAGTTCGGCACAACCGCATAGCTGGGCATGTCACGACCGAATTCCGGATGCTGCTGTGTGAGGTATTCCACCACCGAACCCATCGATGGCCAGTCCTGAGGTGTGACGTTGAATCCGCCGCCGATTGGAAGGTGCCAGCGGTGTCCGGTCTGGATGTAGTGGCCGGCTCCGCTGTGGTCATTAAACGAGTGACTCATTGTGCGAATCAGGCTCAGCCGATCTGAAATCTCCGCCGTTCGCGGCAGGTGTTCGCTGATCCTCAGCCCGGGCGTGCGCGAGTCGATCGGCTTGAACGGACCGCGGATCGAATCCGGGGCATCCGGCTTCATATCGAACGTCTCGTGCTGCGATGGTCCTCCGAACAAAAAGAGGAAGATAACGGACTTCGCGCGCGCATTCTGGAAGGGCATTTGCTCTTCGGCGGCCAGAAGCTGCGGCAGATTCAGCCCCAGAAGTCCGGCCCCACCAGCCTGCAACAGTTGCCGGCGACCAACGCCCTCACATGTTGTCTGCTGTCGTCCCAGTATTCCCAGCATGATTCGATCCTCGGTTCAATCAGGCAGCACGGCGACGTAGTTCACACCAGTTCCAGGCATCATCTCAACATCGTCAGAGTGACGCGATCAGTTTACATTATCAGTCGATTACCATTGTACGAATTGAATCCCCAGGACTGTGTCAGCAAAGTCTGTTCGCATGGCGCGCAAGCCGTACATTCCATTCACGTTGCGGTACAGCCGCTACCTGTGGCGTTTCAAGCTGACCCCAGCCGGGCGGTTCCTGTTTCTGAGCATGCTGTTTTCTTCAGCCGGAATGGCGACAGTCATGATTCCGGTTTATCAGATCTTCTGTGTGTTGTTCGCGATGTACGTCGTGGTGTGGGCGACCAATCTGATGTTTCGCCCAAAGCTGGCTGTCGGCGGTCAAATTCCGTCGCGTGTGACGGCCGGTGAGGAAGTCTGTGCCGACTTCCAACTGACGAACGTCAGTTGGCGACCGGCGTACGACATCATGTTATGGCTGATTGGTCTGCCACGTTCCATCCGACTGCTGTCCGCGGATGGCGCGGTATCACGCATTGCTCCACAGCAAAACGTCACACTGCCGTTGCGATTAAAACCCGTCAAACGAGGCATCTACACACTGCCCGAGTTGCGTCCGCACAGCACGTTCCCATTCAACCTGATGCGAAGCGGATCGGTAAGACACTCACTGGGTACCTTGACCGTGATCCCGCACTTTCATCCGTTGACAAACATCGGTGTCCCTCTGGGAATGCGTTATCAGCCGGGAGGTGTGGCGTTAAGTTCGCGCGTGGGCGAGTCAGCCGAATACATCGGCAACCGGGATTACGTTCCTGGCGAGTCGACCCGGCGACTGGATTTTCGCGGTTGGGCACGACTGGCGCGACCGGTCGTCCGCGAGTTTCAGGAAGAGTATTACTGCCGTATCGCTCTGATTCTGGACACGTGGATTCCCGCCAAACGTGTTCCCCGCGATGGATTTCCACAACTTGAGGCAGCGATCAGCTTGTCGGCGTCAATTGCTGATGCGTTGTCCGCAACCGAACACCTGATCGACATCTTCGCGGCCGGGCCCGAGTTGTATGTGTTTCGGGCAGGACGTCAGTTGGCACATTTCGACAACGTGCTCGAAATCCTGGCCGCAGTCGACGCATGTCGCGCTGACCCGTTCGAAACGATCGCCCCGGCGGTCAGTGACGAACTGACATCGATCACCACGGCGATCTGCGTGTTTCTGGACTGGGATGCGTCGCGTGAGCATCTGGCCCGAACGATCGTCGAGTCGGGCTGTCAGTTGAAACTGATCATCGTTCGCGACGGCCCCACCACGGAACCGTTGCCGGTGGAGCATTCAGATGTGACGCAGGTCGGTCTTGGGCAGGTCCAGAGCGGAGGCCTCGAAGAGCTGTGAACCAGTCCGTTTCAGACGGCCAGCCACATCCAGTCGACATCACTGCTCGCCGGCAGCGTTGGTTGGCACTGGCCATTGTCGGGGTGGAAAGCGCGGCCATGGCGCTTCTTTCACATTCGCCAGTGATCCCTGTGGTCGCAATCCTGTGTGCCGCCATCAGCGTGTTCACCCGGTGGCGTATTGCGCTGACTCGCCAGCGACTGTACGACGCGGTCGCCATGCTGGGTCTGCTGTTTATCGTCAAGTACATGTTGCTGCCGGATAATTCGCGGTACACAGGTCTGTTTCCCAGCCAGCCCATTGCCCTGGCGGTCGGTGAGTTCGTGTTGATCCTGCAGGCTCTGACGTTTTTTGTCGTCTGGCGTGAGGACCGGCTGCCGTTTCTCTTTCCTGGCATGGGCGTTATTGCCCTGGCATGTGCTGCCATCGTCGAGGTGAACACTCGCGAGCGAATGCTGTTTCAGGCCGCGTGTGTCGCGTTCGTCATGCTGGTGTCGCTGTATTACGACACCTCGCGTCGATTCACAGGAATCACTCCCGTCCGGTTTTTCGGCCGTCCAGTGGCGTCGGCGATCATTCTGGTAATCGTAGGAATAATGGCGTGGAGCTCGGCGTCGGCACTGCATCGCTATGAACGTGAAATGGACCTGTGGGTCCGACGTTACCTGATGGACGATTTCGTGCCTCAGTCCGTTGGGTTGTCGAACTCGTCGACGATTGGATCCGTGTCGCTTCAGAAGATGCAGGACTCGCAGGCTGTGGCCTTGCGTGTGTCGTCGACGGCACAGCCCGACTACTTTCGCGGTCGAACCTTCTCGGTATATCAAGGCAACCAGTGGAACGTCGCCGCCGCGACTCGAACAATATCTCCATCCGAGCGGCGGCCCGCGACGATCCCCGCAGCACGGCATTTGGGCAATGAGTTTGCTGTCGCTAACGTGAATCGCGGGGGTGCGTCGGCTTTTGAGGTCTGGCCGGCAGACGGTCTGGCGGGTTCGTATCCAGCTCCACTGGGAACGATCTGGCTGCAGGCCGCCTGTCCCGACATGACCGCGAACCAGCACCTTGTGTTGCAGTCGCATGTCGTATCCCCGGGAGCTCCCTACACAATCCACGTTCGTTCGCCGAACGCTGGTCGATCGGCGCGAATTCCACACGACCAGTTGAGTCAACCGCCTGACTGGGCAAACAGCAGCCCCGCAATCGTCAGACTGGCGGATTCTCTGTTCAAGGACTGCCGGGCAACGGCCGAGCGCATCAGCGCGGTGACCGGTTACTTCAAGAGCTACGACTACAGCCTTGAGGTGACCGTGCCGGACGACTGGAACGGCGACCCAGTGGGGTGGTTTTTGCTCGAACGGCCGTCGGCCCACTGCGAGTTTTTTGCGTCAGGATCCGTAGTCCTGCTGCGCATGGCAGGTGTGCCCTGCCGCTATGTGACCGGTTTTGTGTTCACGGGGAAGAACCGATTCAGTGGCGAATGGATCGCCCGAAACCGTGATGCTCACGCCTGGGCCGAAGCATGGGATGAGGAAGCTGGCCGTTGGATTACAGTCGAGTCCACTCCGGGTGCTGGAGTTCCTCAGCCACAGACGGAATCCGATTCGTCGCAACTCGGCGAGTATCTCATTCATCGCTTCCGGCAGCTGCGCGTGCGCTGGCGGCAGGAAGGCATCCGGTTGATCGGGCACATGATTCTGTCGGCACTGTTGTCGCCCGTCGGCCTTGGACTATTCGGCACAGCTCTGGTCATCGCCGAATTCGTGCTGCAGCGGCGTCTGCGCAAGCGGGAGCACGACCGCCCCGAACAGATCGACCGAAGCCTGGCACCATTGCATGCGGCTCTACAGATTGTCGATCGAAGCGTCGAGAAGTGCTGTCGACGACGTGTGGCAGGGGAGACTCTTGCAGCGTTTGCTAATGACCTGACCGCGCGGGCGACGGCACAGTCCATGGGTCCGAATGATCCGTTACGGCAGGCGGCGACGTGGTACCGAGACTATGCCGCACTCAGATACAGCGCTGCTCGGTCATCAGTTGCGATTGATCAAATCAAACGTGATGGGAAGCAGCTTGCGGGGCGTCTGCGTGGGAGACGTGTCGACCCAGATCAGCCGCCAGAAACTACGGATTAACTGCAACGTGTTCTGATGTGGAACCTGAGTTAACCCGCTTCCCGGATGCGATCGATGGTGGCGGTCGTTGACTGGCCGGGTACGAAGGGGATCAGGCGGACGTCATCCACAAGCTCGGCGCCGACGACCTGGTTCACCGTGTAGTCGCCGCCTTTGGTCAACACCTTCGGCTTGAGGCGTCGGATCACACTGGTGGGGGTATCCTCTTCAAAGATCACGACGTAATCGACGCAGCGCAATGCCAGTAGCATGCGAACCCGGTCATGCTCGCTGTGCACGGGCCGGCCATGTCCCTTGAGCCGTCGCACGCTGGCATCGGAATTCAGTCCGACGATCAACAGATCGCCGCACCGTCGGGATTCCACCAGATACTCGACGTGACCAGGATGCAGCAGATCAAAGCAGCCATTGGTAAAGACGACTGCCTGACCTTCGCTGCGTGCCATGTGTCCAACAACTTCGATCTCGTCGATCGTTTTCGCCTGAGGTCGATCTGACGGTTCAACTTCAGGGCCATTGACTGGTGTCGGTACGGTCATACTACTGACGGACGACGACACTGGTGTGAGCGCCGGGAACGGAATGGTCCCGACGTCCGACCCGTCGGCCGATTGTGACGGGCGCGATCCGGCGAGTGTTGCTTCAATATCGTGCAGGGTGACGGTTGCAGTGCCATAGCGCGACACCGCCACTGCAGCAGCGGCACAGGAGAGTTCGGACGCGATTTCGAATGGAACGCCGCAGGCTAATCCAACCGCCATCACAGACAAAAACGTGTCTCCGGCGCCACTGACGTCATGAACTTCGCAGGCGGTGGCTGGAAGTCGCAGTGGAATCCTGCCGTATGCCGCGATGCCATCGTCGGCCAGCGTAATCACCACATGCTGGGCTTGAGTCTGCTCGACCAGAGTTTTCCCGGCCAGATCGAGCGTTTCTTCCGTGTGCGTTTCGAAGCCGGCCAGCCGCTCAGCTTCGTCTCGGTTGGGAGAAATGAGAGTTGCACCGTGATAACGCGTTGCGTCGATCCCCTTAGGATCGATCAGCACGGGAATATTCCGCTCGCGCGCCTGGTGAATGATCTCCTGAAGCACTCGCGGAGTCAGTACCCCTTTGGCGTAATCGCACAGCACAACTGCGTCGAAAGCGCCGGCGGACATGTCGATTCGGCCAAGTAATTCTGATTCCAGAGTGGGAGACAGTGGGTCTGTTGTCTCCCGATCAACTCGGATCATCTGCCGCTCGTGAGTATGCACGCGCATTTTTTCTGGAGTCTGTCGGTCCGGCTCAATCACGAAGTGGCTGACATCGACTCCGCTCTGCTGCAGGATTTCTCGAATTCGCCGTCCGCACGTGTCATCACCGACGACTGACAGACCAACAACCTGAACCTCCAATGCCGCCAGGTTGTTCATGACATTGGCAGCCCCGCCCGGAAAGCAGGATTCGTCGTTGACCTCAATGACCGGAGCGGGGGCTTCAGGGCAGAGTCGATTCGCGTTGCCCCGCACGTAGCGGTCGAGCATGACGTCACCGACAACCAGCAGCCGTGGAGGCTGACTGTCGAGACGGGACTTCAGGTCTTCAAGCGTGCTCAAAGCAGAAGAGCCGGGAGAGATATTCACCGGGACCCTTTTTCCAATCCATGGTGTGGGCGCTGGTTTACGCAGCAAGCGAACACGGTTCCATCCAGTTCGGACGGAGTCTAACACGATGCAGTGAAGCCACAAATACGACTCTGACGCGCGATTTCACCAGACTCGGCAGTGTCAATTCGGGATGAAACGAGAGTCGTTTCATCAGCGACTGCCAGCGCACAAGAAGAGCTCCGGACATGCGTCAAATATGTGCTGGCGCTCGTACGGGGCTTCCGGTCGTCTTTGAATTACTTCTTTGCTGCCTCGGTATCAGCTTTGGCCTTTTCTTCCTGGGCCGCGGACACTTTTGGATTGGGCGTCGCATCACCATCAACCTTACCCAGTACCCAGCGGATGGCCGCTTCGGTCGAATCGAGAAAACGCTTGTCTCGCCAGGTGGCTTCGTTGTGGCCCAGGTTGTTGTAGAACATCCGACCTTCGCCCCATTCCTTCACCCACGACACGGGCACGTGATACGGCTCTTTTCTGGCCGACTTGCCCATGTTCAGACTCATGAGAACGCGGACCTTTTCCGGCTGCCAGTTGCGGTAACGGTAGATCTCATCTTTAAATTCGAATTCTTTGCCAAACGCTTTCATCGCCGGGTGAGCAGGATCGTGGACCGTGATCGTTACATTGCTGCCCGAACCCCACGGATGTCCGTTGAATGTGCCACCGATGAAGTCCCAGTACGGTTCGTATTCCTTGTACGTGTCTGTCGCTGAATGGAACCCGAGAAATCCGTGACCCCTTTTCTTCAGCCATGTGCTGAAAAAGTACTCCCACGCCGCCTCATCGATACCGAGGTTCCCGGTCGTGTAGAACATTACGACGTCGTAGTTATGCAGATTCTCTTTCGTAAAATCGGCTGCCGCATTCTGAGTGCAATGGACTTCAAACAGTTCTGTCTGTTGTCCCAGTTGCGTCATCGCGATCTCAGCGGGAGCAAGATCGTCCTTGCGGCGCACAGAACCGTGAGTGAATCCTTTGCTCTGAGTGACAAACAGCACTTTTGCTTTCTTGTCACCAGCGTCGGCTGATGGACTCGAATGCAACACGGCTGCAGTGGCCAGACAGAGAAGCAGTTTGCTGAATTTCATGGATGGCTCCTGAAGAGGCAGTTTCACAGAAAAGTCGGCCGGAATAGCGAATGACCAACGGCGTGGAAGCCAGTCTAACGAGGTGCGAATTCGGCTGGAATTCAAGCGAACCTCAGTGCAGCGTCCGTTCAGAAGCTTCAGGTAGCTACCGTCGCCAGATGGTGGATTTCAAAGTCGAATAACCACACTCCCGCGAGCGTAGCTACCAAAACCAGACCTGAGGGAAGCCTCAGCGCAGGTTCCGTTCCGGAATTGGATCCGAGACCGAGAAGTAGGCGTCGGTATGCATCGCGTTCGAGCTGCGATTCAGTCGCCACAGCCGGTGCGGCTTGAATTCGTGCAGGAACGAGCAGCCGCTCGACGTAATTAGAAGGGAAACCAGAAGCCCGAGTGCCAAAATCCGGGACAAGAACATTCGCTGCTCCGAAAGGCTGAGTTTCAGGTTGCGTCAGAGATGTCGTCGCCATTGAAGTGCTCGTAAAAGCAACGACCAATCTCTTCGGCGATCCGAGTCAGAAACTGGTACTGGAATCCGGCGCGACTGATGTCGCTGGTCGATCGCGGGGCTGCGAGCGGGAAACGAGTCATCAGTTCTTTGCTGTAGGTTGGCTCGCCTTCGCCGTCATCATCCAGTTCATAGACCGTGACGTCGGACTCTGCCTTGCCCCAGTACAGCTCATGGTTGTTGCCGTCGAACAGCGTGTAACGAGTCAGATCGACGTACACCACATGAGTCGCTCCAACACCCCGGCCGATTTCTTCCGGTTCGTCCCAGTTGGGATGCTCATCCAGCCACTGCTGCACGGCATCCGGGTTCAGGCAGACGATGTCATGCTGCACCATCCCCCTGGTGATGAATTTTGCCAGTTCACGGTCGACGTGCGAGAAGTTGTACCGCACTTCTTTGGGGGCATAGACGGCGACCGCAACGATGACATCCTTCGAGGTCATCGATTTGCCCGTCATCGAATCGTACTCGGGTTCGATCGAGGGTGGTCCGCCGATCAGATAGCCCAGCAGCACGATGTAATTACAGCCGGCGCAAAGAGTCACGAGGCTCAGGCAGGCCAGCAGTCGGAGTCGCATGTCGCTTCCCTGGAACTGTGTTGACAATTAGTAGTCGTCGCCCATCCGGTAATCGTGGAACTGTCGCGCAAGCTGCAGACTGAGCTGACCGATAAACTCTTTCTGAAACACGCGTTCGCTTTTCTGATGAACTGGAACCGGCTGAAACCGCGGGTGTTCCGTTCGAAACTCGTTTGAGAATACCTGCATGGCCGCGCGGTGATCGTCAATGCTGCGGACCTCGTATCCGCTGACCGCTGCCTGGGCAAAACCGCGGAGCATGTCCCGGCTATTCTCTTCGAAGAACCGGATTTCACGGAGCTGCACCAGCGCGATGTAGTCGGTATCGAACTCTTCGGCCAGCTCCGAGACGTCGTCGAATTCACCGCCGTTCTGGTCGAGCCAGCGGGACACTTTGTCCGGCGGCACGATCTTCACTCCGGCCTGACGCAATCGTTTCAAGATTCCGTCGGTCAGGTCGTGTTCGAGTGTCGGAACGTCGTTGGAAAGATAGGGCGCCTGGCAAATGACCAGCAGCGTGTCGTCGCCATCCGTCAGATCAACACCCGTTGACGACGTAAACGTCGAGATGATCTTCGGGTCGCCGAAGAACATCTTGCCGGCCATGACTGCCAGCGAGCAGCCACTCAACCCGCCGATGATGGCGAGTGATGCTGTCAGCAACAGTGTCTTCCTTGAGACTGCAGAGCTGGTCATGAGCGTTCTGTATTGAAGCGAAACGAATCGAAGTGTTGTCAGGATCGAAGAAACCGAACGAGCCACTCGGCGGCTCCCACGGCATAAAGAAGACCCAGGACGCCAAGGGCCAGCAGGTCTGGATGCTGAGTACGCCAGCACTCGTTCTTCCAGACGCTGAAGCCACACCAGGGGATCTGCACGGCACATACCAGAGCCAGCACAAAGGCTGTGACGCTGGATTGCGTCGAACGAATCCACTGACCACGAACGAAGTGGGAAAAACTGGTGGTCATGCCACACGACGGGCAGGGCACACCGAAAGATGTTTGAAAGGAACAGGCTGGCAGACCTAACTGCTGGTGAGTTCCAAATCCGCGAGAATCGGGGTTCAGCCAGACAGCCAGGCAGAAGCTAGAGAGGAGAAACAGGCACCACAAAGCCATCAGGACACGTCCCGAGGGGCTCAATGGAAACCCATTAGAGGTGGGTGACTGGTTCATCAGTCATGAAGGGGCAGGAGTAATACACGGGATATCGAATCGGCTGCAAGATGAGTCCTAAACCCACACAACCATGCGATCGCGCAGGGTTTCCGGGACACGCTTCAAGAGAGCCCGGTCCAACTGACTCTCGTGATACCGCGTGCTGAAGTGTCCCACGATGATCAGTTCGTTCTCGAACCGGTCAACCCGCTCGGCAAAGTCGTCGACGTGCATGTGGCCGAACTTGTGAATTTTCTCCCGGCGGTGTTCGGGACGGAAGAATGTCAGCTCCGTAATGAGAATCTTCGCCTGGTAGGTGGGCCCGAATTCATCGAGACCGCGCGGGGCTGTGTCTCCGGTGTAGCAGATCAGTGGTTTGCGAACTTCCTGTGTGACCTCCTCGCCAGCCAGCTTGCGGTCGCGGATGACGTCCTGCGGAAGTCCCTGCAGTTCAGGCTTCAGTTTCCTGCGACGGTCCCAGATCAGAAAACCGACCGAAGGGACTGTGTGCTTTGTGCGAAAGACCGAGACAACGTGCTCTCGCGACAGCTCAATCTCCTGTCCCGGCGTGACTCCGATCAGATTGCACACCATGCGACCACGGTCAAGCCGCTGCCAGGCACTCAGCATCTGCCTGGTTGGCTCAACGATTTCCTCAGGAAGATAAATCGTTGGCGGCTCCATCTTCATCATCCGCCGCCGAGCGACGAAGGTTGGCAGAGCAACCATGTGGTCCAGATGGGCATGCGTAATAAAGAAAGTTGACGTGCCAGTAAACGACCACGGACATGCGCCCAAATCGAAGCCAACCTTAAGTTCCGGGACGCGCCAGTAACTCTGAACCGCCGCGCGCGAATATCCCTCGACGGTCAGGCCGTCGTGCGTGAGGGATTTCAGCGGGAGGTTTTCGACCATTGTTTGACCGCGGACACAGGAACAGTCCGTGACTTCGAAAGCTAAAGGACCGGTCAGCTTGATTGATGAATGATGATTGTTGAGTAATGAACGGCGAAGTCTCGGCGGAGCCGGCATGACCTTCAAAAATCAACAATCATCACTCGACAATCATCAATCAAAGAACGTCCGGCCCCAGGCACATGCCACCCTTCCGACACACGGATGCGTGTTTCAGGTCAGGCAACTTTGACAATTCGACCGCTGGCTATGCTCTTTCCCTCGGCGTAGCAGAGTTTCAGAGCATCTCTGGCAAGGGCTCCGGAAAGAACATCGGGGGTCTGGCCCGATTCGATCCCGTTGACTGCCGCCTGCAGTTCGGCGGTGAATGCGGAACACCACTCAGTGCCACCCTTGAGTTTCGGCGTACGGACTTTCTTACCTTTGTTTGTGATCAAAGTCAGATCGCGATCGCTGATCCATTCACCGTCGAGCGTTCCGGCGCTGTACACGATGGTGGCATCGTCGAGATAGATTTCGAATCCGTGCGCGAAATTCAGCCCGGCGGCCGCGATTCCACCGCTGACGCACGAAACCGCCACATCCGGATCTGCGTAGACATAGTTGGCGTGGACGTGGTTCACGAGTCCGTCCACCAGCGTCCCGCGAGCAAACACCTGCTGCGGCACTCCACACAGCGTGCTGATGAAATGATTGTCGTGGATGTGCAGATCGACTCCCCAGCCGCCAAGCTTTTTGAAGTCGGACATGTCATTCGACCAGTTGGGCGGGGTAATGACCCGACGGAAATGGGCAGCTCGCAGCTTCCCGTACTTCCTGCTGGAGACGACTTCCGACACGTATGCGAATTCCGGGAAGAACGGCAGCACGTGGGCGACCATCAGCTGAACGCCGGCCTTCTCCGCAGCGCGGACCATGCGATCTGCCGCTTTCAATTCGACCGCGATCGGCTTTTCGACCAGCGTGTGTTTACCGGCCTTAATGGACTCCAGAACGATTTGCTCGTGCTGGTCCGTCGGCAGGCAGATGTCGACCAGGTCGATGTCGGGGTCGTTCAAAATGTCTCGGTAATCGGAATACGCCTTGATTCCCAATAGATCGTTGAGCCCGCCGCGGGGCCCGAAGTTGCCCTGAATCGAACGCCAGTCTCCGTCGAGTTTCTTCTGGTTGCGTGTCGCGATTGCCGTGACGCGGCCATTCTTAAGTTTCGATCCCGACACCTTGCGACGCCCGGACTTCGGATCGTCCTTGAAACGGGTTGCGCCTTCGAAATGCGTCATCCCCATGAAACCGACGCCAATGATCCCAATGCGGACCATGTGCTTCTCCCCATTCTCGGTTGATCGTTCTGTGCCGATGTCCGGCAACTCGCGGATTCGGTTACTACAGCCGGAACACTCCCGGTTCAAGCAACACTAAGGCGGATCCACGTTCACGGAGGGATTTACTCAACCCCGAAAAGGGCACGTTGTTATTTACGCGCGCACATCGACGAGTGGTTCCCCCAGCAGATCGAATCGCGGGCGAACCCCCAAACCGGGTTCGATCGACGCCGACATGCGGCCGTTCTGACGCTCTGGAGCCCCGTCGGCATTACTCACGGTCACGTAGCTGTTGAAGTCGGTTGACGTGAAGTGGAACTCCGGCGGCGTACTGTGAGCAAGATGGGCAATCGCCGCTGTTGTAATGTCTCCGCCCCAACTGTCTTCAATTGTCATCCCAATCCCGAGTGAGACGCACAAGTCCCGCGCCTGACGGGCGCGTGTCAGACCGCCGAATTTGCTGATCTTGATGTTGACGACATCAGCCCCGTTGTCGACATGCGCCCGCATCAGAACATCGACCGAATCGATCACTTCGTCCATGACAAATGGATGATCCGTGCGTCGCCGAATCGACAGACACTCCTCGTAACTGGGACACGGCTGCTCGATGTAGACGTCGACATCGCGCACGGCGCGGACAACTCGCGCTGCCTCGTGCATCACCCAGCCGGTATTGGCGTCCGCAACCAGTTTGTCGCCGGGTTCGAGCAACTTCGAGACAGCATGTATGCGGGCAATGTCCTCGTCCGGGTCGCCGCCGACTTTCAGTTGAAACCGGCGATAACCTTCTTCGCGATAGCCAGCGACATTGCGGGCCATCTTATCGGCCGGCTGTTGCGAGATTGCTCGATACAGAGTGAAATTGTCGCCAAATCGGCCCCCCAGCAGCACACACACTGGCAGCCCGGCGACCTGACCCAGGATGTCCCAGCAGGCCATATCGATTCCGGACTTCACGTACGGATGACCCTTCATTGCACGATCCATCGTCAGATTCAGACAATCCAGCTCCGTCGGGTCTTCACCAATCAAATGAGGTGCAAGCTCGGAAATCCCCGCACGGACACCGGCGGCATAGGCCGGCAGATAGAACGGTCCCAACGGACAGACTTCACCGTGCCCGGCCAGACCGGTGTCCGTTTCGACGCGCACGATCGTGCTGTCAAAGACATCGACAGACTTGCCACCCGACCATTTGTAGCTGCCCTCATGCAGCGGGAGGTCGATCTGAAACGCAGCGATACGTGTGATTCTCATCGATTCCTGGTGCTGAAAACTGGAGACCTGTTGACGCGAGTTATCCGATCTACTTGCGACCGATAATCTCTTCCACCTTCTTCGCAGCTTCCTCACGGGCTTTGGTGAGAACACTCTCCAGCGTGACGGGCGCGCCGTCCTGGCGTTTGCTTTCGTCGGCGGCTTCCATGAACGCGTAGATTTCCAGCGTTTCCTGTTCGCTGATCGGGACTTCCTTTGTCTGGAAGAACTTCACGAACTCCACTGCCAACGGACGATAGCCGTCGTACTTGCCGACCGGTGAAACGCCCTTCGTACCGAACGCTGTACCGCCGTAGCCGCTGCCACCGCTGCGGATGCCGCGGAACGTTCCGATCCGGCCGTCGTCCCACGTGCCTGTGACCAGGTCGAAGTCTTTCGAGTGCGCACGTGTGATGCTCTTGCAGCCGGGGCCCATCACGGTGAACAGCATTTCGACGCCGTGAATGCCGTACCAGAACAGGTCGGGGTGTGTTTTCTCCAACGATGCGGGCGAATAGGTCGAACAGCCGGTGATGTCGCCCAGCGATCCGTTCCGCAGCGCCTGTGCTCCGGTCGAATATCGCAGTGACGACGACGAAAACAACGGCGTCTTGTAGTGCCGGCTGAGTTCAAAGATCGCAACGGCGTCGGTCAGTGACCCGGCAATCGGCTTGTCGATAAAGACAGGCAGACCGGCTTTGAGGACCGGAACGACCTGCTCGAGGTGCGGTCGCCCGTCGTTCGTCTCGAGTAGAACAGCGTCCACTTGAGCGATCAGTTCATCGAGATCATCAACGATTTTCACGCCGTACTTCTGAATCTCCTCGGTGTACCTCGGAACGCGAGACACGCTGGACTGAATGTCTGGACTGCCTATCGGGTACACACCGACAAGCAGGCAACCGGGCACGTATTGTTTGTCGTCCTTCATGTTCAGCAGTTTGGCGAACGCGAGACAGTGGGACGTATCCAGGCCGATCATGCCGACACGAATGACTTTAGTTTCGGCATCATCTTCCTTCGCATCGTCAGCGTTGGGTAGAACAGCGACGGCTCCAATAGCAGACAGCGCTGATGCGTCGTCAGAACTCTGCGCTTCTTCCGAATCCTTTTCATCTTCCGGCGCCGGATCAGGCTTTGGCTCGGCCTTGCGAGCCGACTTGATCAATCGATGAAACGCAGAAACGGCATCGAGAAGTGGGCTGCGGACGTCGGCTGTCGCGTCAGCCGCGTCGGACTTCGGGTCATCCAATTGCCATACGATCGCGGACGCATCGCGACTGGCCGTCACCAGTCGGCTTCCATCGGCAGCAACGGCGACGTCAAACACCGGCCCCTTATGTTCTTCGAGCTTTGCCAGTGTCTCGCCGGTTTCGGGATTCCAGATGTGAATCTCGTTCTTGCCCACCGCACGGCCGCCGCTGACTGAGACCACCTGATCGTTCGAGAGAAAGTGGACGGCGTTTGTCGGACGGCTGTGTCCCTCGTAAATCCGCAGCAGTTCGCCGGATTCCACCGAATAGACGTGTACGGTTTCGTCCTGACTGGTCGAGGCCAGCGTCGCGCCATCCGGCGAGAACGCAACGCCCGTCGCCACACGGACGTGCCTGTCCAGGTCGTGAACTCGTTCGCCAGTGTCAGCGCGGTAAATACGCACGTGCCCGGGACGTGTGGGTCGCGTGTCATCTCCCGATGCTGCCGCCAGAAGTTTTCCATCGGCCGAGTAGGTGACACCCATCACAGGATCTTCCTGCTCGCGGAACAGGACGCGCGACTCGCCGGTCTCCAGATTCCACATGCGAGCAGTTGCATCTTCGCTTGATGAAACCAGCGACGTGCCATCAGGGTGCAGTGCGAGTCCCGTTACGTATGCACGGTGGCCACTGAGTTCCTGCTGTTCAGCCCAGTCATCCGTTCCGAAGATCACGATGTGACGGAAACCGGCAGCAATCAGACGACTTCCGTCGAGTGTAAACGCAAGCGATCGAACTCGGCCCAGCTTGCGTTTGATATCCTTCAGACTCTTCAGCGATTCCGCATCCCACACCGTAATACGGTCGTAGCTGCCGGTTGCGATGAAGCGTCCGTTCGGGCTGACGGCGGTGGATGTCACCCACTCGTCAAAGCCGCCGAGTGATCCGGCGGATTTGACAGACAGTTCTGGCTCTTTTGGCGGTGCTTCCTCGGAATCTGCAGTCGTGAGGTCAACGGTCGCAGTCAGCAGCAGAGTGGTCAGACTCAGCGAACACAGCAGGCGGTACGACATGTTCCGGTGCTCCTCGGGCAGAATGTGGAATTCAGCGATCGCTCGATATCCGAGCATTGAGTATCTCTCCCCTCTGGGGAGAGGGGAACACAGTGCGGCGGATGCCATTGATTATGGCGATTGACTCGGTCGATTGGAAAGAACTGCCACGCAGACGGCGCAGCCTGAGCCCGGTCCGTGACATAGACTCAGCATGACTCGCGGCTTTCGACGGACTCACCAGCGCTGGAACACCTGCTGTGCAAGACCGACCGGCCAGAACATTGAACCTCGGACGAGCAGTGCGACGACTGCCCGTGACGAGTGCGCTGCTGTTCGTGGCCGGGCTGCTGTATTCCGGGACGTTATACATCGAGTGGTTCATGCCGGGACTCGATGCCATGTTCGCCCGCCCAGGAGCCATCCGGACGCTGGTCTTCACCAACGCTCCCGAAGTTTCCGGCTTCTTCGACCTGTGGCAAGGTCAGTGGTGGCGCATCACGGTCAGTGCTTTTCATCATGGAAACGTGATTCACCTGCTGTGCAATGCAGTCGCCATCTGGGTGCTGTCCGACATGCTGGAGCCGAAACTGACACGTACGCGTTTCCTTGCTTTCTGTCTTCTGGGCGCCACGTTTTCGCTGCTCCCGGAGATCGCACTGGGCATGGGTGTCATCGGACTGTCCGGACTGGCCTACGCCATGTTCGGTCTGCTGCTGGTCTTGAGGCGTCACGACGAGGACATCGCCGAACGTTTTCGGGGCTCGATCGTCGCCATGGGTTTCGGTTGCCTGTTTCTGTGTGTCCCGCTGTCGATGCTGGACGGAATCGCGATTGCGAACGGCGCCCATTTCTTTGGTCTGATCTACGGATACGTCGTCGGAAGTATTCTGTACGACATTGGCGCGCGACGACGAGTGCTCGCGACTGGTTTGATTGTTTCGCTGCATGCGTTGCTGGTTGCGTTTGTCTTGTTGTTGACGGCGCCGTTCTGGAACGGCCGCTATTGGGCCTGGCGGGCTCTGGCTCTGAAAGAGGAAAACCCGCATCACTGGGTCCGCGCGACAGAACGCGCGCCCGACCTGCCAATCGCGTGGAAAGTCCGCATCGATCTGGCGCGGATTGGTGGGGACCTGCACGAGGCCTGGAAACTGGCATTGAAGGCGATTCGACTGAACCGCTCCGACACTGAACTGGATGAGATTGCCCGTAAGCTGTGGCTCGGTTTCGAAGGCGACACGGAACGTGCCCATGCACTGGACGAACTGAAAGAGATCTTCGGCGACGAATCTGACGCCTGGCTGCGCCGTCTGGCCCTGGCCCTGCCAGCGTCTGAACCCATCATCGTACAACTTGCTGAAGTGAACTTTCCCGACATGGAGTCGCAGGGACCGGCCCGTCTCGACAAGGTGATGGATGTCCCCGAGCACGTCCCGGGAATCACGCAACCGCACCCCGTCACTGGCAATCCCGCCGATGTCGACCCCGATAACCCGCGCAGCGCAAGGCTGGGTGAGGTGCTGTAACGCCTGGCCCTGAAGGCTGGCGGTCAATCACCAGCCTGGGCGACAAGTTGTTCCAGGACCTCGTATGACTGTAGCTCCGCTGACTCCCCGGTCACCAGCGACAAACGTCGGTACGCCGGTGATTCCCAGCCGACGTGACTCGTTCCAGTCCACATCGACGGCATCCCGGAAAGAGCGTTTCTCAAGCACATCCATCGCGGAAGCGCGGTCAAGCCCCGTGGCTTCGGCCACATCGTGCAATACGGCGTGCGCGCCCATCTGCAGCGTGAAGACTTTCAGCGTTTCTGGCAGTACCGGAGTCCGTACTGGGCGGGCCGCTTTCTCCACGACTGGTGTGTGCGCGTGATGCGGAGCCATCTGGACCCGATGAAGAAAGTGGTGGGCA
>CAYSJO010000756.1:0-24282 GCA_964431285.1 uncultured Planctomycetaceae bacterium | reverse complement strand
CAAGGCGAAAGTGACCATGAGAAAATCCTACGGATTCCGCACACCAGAAACGCTGGAACTCGCTTTATACCACAACCTTGCAAAACTCCCCGAGCCGAACTTCACCCACACATTCTGGTGAGGATGCCTTTTTCAAAGGATCACATGACTCAATGACTGGAAGCCCCTTTCGACCACTTTCCTCTCTTTCGCGGCTTCTGTCCGTATTGATAAGTGAAGCAGCCAGATTCAATCACGCGACAGAAGTCGAGGCTGAATGAGACGATGCAAAAGCTCATGTGCGATGATCCAGCAAGAAGTTTTGTACGACCGTCGGTTGGAGTTCGACAACTGTGGCCTCTGAGATGCCTGGCTATCTTCGCAGGAATGTCCGTCTGTTGCGTGGTCACCCCTGCGAATTCCGCTGAGCCGGCGTCTGAGCGATGGGCGATTCTTGCTGCTCCAGAGGTCGCGAACAGCGGTCTCAGCGACCTCCTTGCCGTCGAACTGTCGAAGTCCATCGATCTGGTGGAACGTGAAGCACTTCAGGACGTGCTTCGAGAGATCGAAGTTTCTCAGGTTGGAGCAGCGGACGGAGTGACCCCGAACGTGTATGTGTGAGTGGGATACCGGACGGTCGCTGTGAGGTTGTCCGGGACCGCCTCATGCCGCCGACTGCAGGACTCCATAGTTCCATCGATCATGCCTGGAAGAGCTGGCGGTAGGACAGCAACGATTGGTTGTGTTTCGGCAACATCTCGACCAGGGGTCCGCCTCGCGCGATCTGCCAGGTCAATGCCAACGAACCGTGTCGTGCGATTTTCGTAGCAGTGCTCAGATGACGCTCGTGTCTGGTCTGGCACGAGAATACGGCTGCTGGCGACTGCCTGGAATCCGTGTGATTCGTGCCAGTCTTTGTGCCGAACGATTAAGATGGACACGATCGGCAAGCTGTCCGGCCTGACGATCGGTATTTTCGTTCCAGATGGAATCTGCCAGAGAACCTGGCTGTTCAGGCTGACTCGGTGAACGCGAACCTGTCATGGCGACATTCGTCCCAGGAAAGCTGATCGACTGCCGGCACGCCAAAGGCAGGTCGATGAAGAACAGAAGTTCGTTCTCATACTCCGGCCCTTTTCAGGATCTGGCATGACGCATTTGCTGGAAAAGAAAGATCCCTTGGGCCACGGAATGGGACTGTGGGTGCTGGTGCTGATGGCCTGCGCCGTGCCGCCCACGATCCAGGGTCTGTCGAAAGTCGAGCTGAAGAACGACATCCGCAGCTGGTTGCCCGCGGACGATCCGAATGCTGTCGCATTCAACTGGTACCACGACCAGTTCCCGCATCATGAAAGTGTGCTGATTACGTGGGATGGCAGTACGCTCAACGACCCCCGGGTTGCATGGCTGTCTGACAAACTCGCTGGCGTGCCGGATGCCGACGGGAATCTGCGAGGCGGGCTCGATTACGTTGACCGCGTCATTTCACCTCAGAAATTGTTGAATCGCATCGAGGACGACGGTGTCTCTCACGAGCACGCGTTGAAGCGATTGCAGGGTGTGTTTATCGGGACCGGGCCGCTCAAGCTTCGGCTGACGGAACTCGGGCGGCAACGCAAGACGTCGACGTTACGAAGTCTGCAGCAAAGCGTTCGTGAGCGACTTCGTGTCGAACTTGAACTGCTGGAGCCAGTGGCGACGTGGGAACCGGAGCGCTCGATCGACGAGTATCCAAGGCTGCCGCCAATTGTTGAGGAATTCGACGAGGCCTGGTTTCCACCCGCTCCCGAACATCATGCCCGTGTGCGATGGGACGGGCTCCAATCCCGTGGTGAATTGACCGAACAGATCATCGCCATCGCTACCGGGTTGACCGCTGGCACGGGCGAGGATGAGGAGTCACTGGTCGAAGCCGCGTACTTCTCACCCGGCTCACCAATCACTCTGGCAGCGGTCCTCAGTCCGGAAGGGGAAGCAGAGAAGCGAGAAGCGATTGCCGAGATTCGTCGCGTGGCCGTCGAGCTGGGTATACCTGATGACGAGCTCCACCTGGGTGGCCGGGCCGTCGCGGGGGCGGCGTTGAATCAGGCCGTCAAGCAAACGGGCTGGAACCGCAACTTCCCCGTTTGGAATCTGCCCCAGCGGTCGCTCGTGCTGTTCTCTGGTGCGGTCGGCATCCTGCTGGCCTTCCTGATGCTCCGCAGCATCGTGCTTTCGATGCTGGTTCTGTTCGCGGCGTACTACAGCGTGTTACTGACGGTCGCGACTGTTCCGGCGACGGGCGGCAGCATGAATATGGTGCTGGTCGTCATGCCGACGCTGTTGCTGGTGTTGACGATCTCTGGCGCGATTCATGTCGCGAACTACTGGCGTTTCGCCGCGCAGTCCGGATTGCCAGACGCATCGACGGAGGCGTCGAAACTGGCGGTCGTTCCGTGTTCACTCGCCAGCCTCACGACTGCTCTGGGCCTGCTTTCATTGACCACAAGTCCGCTGCAACCAGTGTCGGACTTCGGACTTTACGCGGCCGTCGGTTGCGGCGTCGGACTGGTTGCTGTGCTCTACGGTCTTCCGGCCCTGTTGCAGTACATCCCGGAACGCATTGCACTGCCCCACGCGCGTTTTCCAGAGTTCTGGCCAAACGTCAGCAATCAGATCACTCGGCGCCCGATCGCGGTGGCCACAGTGTGTCTTGGTATGTTCAGCGTCTGCTCGATTGGCCTGACGCAGTTCGGCACGGAAACTCGAGTGATTCGATTCTTCCCAGAAGAGTCACAGATCGTGCGAGACTATCGGTTCATCGAGGAGAACACTGGCGGCATTATCCCGATCGACGTTGTCATTCGTTTTTCTCTGGAAGACCGTGCCTCGGTGGAAGACGGGTTGCTGTTCGTCGAACGCCAGGAAATGGTCCGTCGTATTCAGCGTCGGATAGTCGCAGAGCATCCAGACATCAGCGGCTCTCTCTCACTGGCCACGTTTCGGCCGGAAGTGGACGCCGCCGAGATCGAGCGGGTGGCGAGCAACCCGTTCCTGCGCAAAGTTGAACTGACGAAAGACGATCAGGTTCTGCAGAACGAGTCAGCCCGGCACTTCGTCACCCTGGCGACAGAAGACGCAGAGCGACTTGTGCCAGGCGATCACGGTTTGTGCGAGAAGGACGACGAGCTGTGGCGCATCACCGCTCAGGTCAACATCATGACCGATGTCGACTTCGACGCGATGACGGGGGACCTCGACAACATCGTCCACGACGAAATGAAAAATGTCGCCGGAGCGAATCACGTCGTGACGGGTATGGTGCCGCTGTTCCTGAGAACACAGCAGGCCGTCCTCACCAGCTTGATCAAGAGTTTTCTGCTGGCCTTTGCAGTGATCGGACTTGTCATCTCGATTGTGCTCCGCAGTCTTCGAGCAGGTCTGCTCACCATGCTGCCCAACGTGTTGCCAATCAGTACCGTGTTCGGAGCCATCTCGTGGTTCGGACTGAAAGTCGACATCGGCACGATGATCACTGCGTCCGTCGCCCTGGGCATCGCCGTGGACGGCACGCTTCATCTGCTGACGTGGTTTCGCAAAGGCCTGCGCCTTGGCCGGACTCGACGAGTCGCGATCGCCGAAGCTCTTGGTCACTGTGGGCCGGCGCTCTGTCAGACAAGTATCGCGGTCGGTCTGGGACTGCTGGTCCTGTGGCCCGCTGAGCTGACGCTGATCAGTCGGTTCGGCTGGATGATGTCCGCCATGATCGGCACAGCACTGGTGGCGGACCTCATCCTTCTACCGGCATTACTGGCGGGCGGCCTGGGGTCCCTGATCATGACAGCCGACCGCGTCGGCACTGAATCCGATGCCGAGGTCGAAGAGTCGGAGCCCAGCACCACACCTGGTGAGCAGTCTGAAGCTGAAGAGGTCGCGGCGGACGAAGCGCCGTCGAGCGAATCTCGGGAAGATGTCGAGCATTCACGTCCGCCCAAACCACACGTGCTTGAGCTGGAAGTGAATCGCGACCGGTCATACGAAACAAACCGTTCGGGTGACTCAAGTGAGTGAATGAGGCCCGTGTCGGCCGGGCTGAAGGCGGCGTAGAATCGCCGGAAGTTCAGGAATCAGCCACTGCAGACTGCAAAGTGAAAAATGCAAATTGCAGAATCAATCGACGTCAATTTGCACTTTGACATTTGCAATTTGTATTTTGAAATGACACACCGACTCACAGGCTGCGAATCACTTCAAGAATGCGGTCCAGATCGTTCTGCACGACAACCGGACGGTTGGCGAACGAGACTGCATCAACCCCGGCCTCGCTGATCTTTGCATCCACGTCATCGAACGTCGATGAGTGATAACCCACTGTGACGTTCGGGTCTTTGAGTTGGTGGCCCGTCAGGATGCAGACGACTCGATCGGATGGAGCAATCACACCTTCCTCACGCAGCAGCTTAGCGCCGGCAACGCTCGCGGCGCTTGCTGGTTCGCAACCGAAGCCACCTGCTCCGATTTGAGCCTTGGCGTCAAGAATCTGCTCGTCGGTGACTTCCCGCACGACACCGTCGCAGATATCGAGCGCCCGCAGACACTTCTTGAGGCTGACCGGACGATTGATCTCAATTGCGGTGGCGAGTGTTGATGCCCGGTGGTCTTCGGCGTCCATGCGCGTGAAGTACTCATTGATTGTTGCGTCGTCGGTTTCTCCGCCGTTCCATGCCACGCTTTGGTTCTCATGCAACTGAAACAGCGTGCTGGCTCCGCTGGCATTAATCACGGCGAGTCGCGGAATCCGGTCGATTAAGCCGAGTTCCTTCAGTTCGAGGAACGCTTTGCCGAACGCACTTGAGTTTCCGAGATTACCGCCAGGCACAACGATCCAGTCCGGCGGCTGCCAGTCGAGGCCTTCCAGCACCCGGTACATGATCGACTTCTGCCCCTCAAGGCGGAACGGATTCACGCTGTTGCAGAGATAAATCTTCTCTCGCTCACAGACGTCACGCACCTGTTTCAGCGCGTCGTCGAAGTCGCCATCGATCTGGAGCGTGTGTGCACCGAAATCAAGTGCCTGCGACAGTTTTCCGAATGCGATCTTCCCACTACCGACAAAGACCACGACATCGAAGAGCTGTGCGGCGCTCGCGTAGACAGCCAGCGATGCGCTGGTGTTGCCGGTTGAAGCGCATGCCGCGGACTTCGCTCCAACCATGTGGGCATGCGTTGACGCAGCGGTCATCCCGTTGTCTTTGAAGCTGCCCGAGGGATTGAAACCCTCGTATTGCAGGTGCAGATCGCCAACGCCAACGAATCGACCAACGGGTTCGCTGCCGCGCAGGACCGTCTGCCCTTCGCCGATCGTGACGACGCTTGATTCGGGGGCGAATGGCAGCATTTCCCGAAATCGCCAGACGCCACTGACGTCCAGTGGATTGCGGCGATTGCTCCAGCGGGATTCGAATTCCCGCATCGACGACGGAACATTGACACGATCCCAGTCGTAACTCAGGTCGAGCAAACTGCCGCATGTGGGACAGGCGACATGCGTTTCCTCAACGGAGAGCTTCGTGTCGCAATTGGGATTGATACAGGTCTGATAAGCCGCGTCCTGCTTCGCGACAGATGCCGCGCCGGCCTGAAGTGTCGTCATGAGAGAACCTGTCTGGTGCATCGTTGATCAGGCGGCCAGCCATCCCCGAAGTAGTCCGGAGTAACCGGCCCGCTGGGGATTCACCTGATCGGACGTCCGTTTGATCGTTTGCGGTACTCGTTGAGTTCCTGCTCGATTGCGCGGCGTTCTGCCTCGTGCCGCGCCATCGCCGTTTGTGCGTGCGAACGCACGGCTGTCAGGTCACCCAGTGCCAGCATCGCAATCCAACAAACGAACACGATGACCATTAACCAGAAAATGGTCGAGGCCAATGGGCCGAACTGCCAGATGACCATGTCACCGACACCAATCAGGAAGCCCACAATCGCCAGAAACGCCGACGTCTGCATGCGTCGACGGAATCGTCCGTGATAGTGCCGATAGTCCGTAGCATCGTCCATCAAATCCCGTTTCTGCTGCCGCCAGGCTCGCAGGTGGGACCACATCATCGCGCTGGCCAGCACGACCAGCGATGTACCGAGGACAACAGCAGGAACCCAGTTATTTGCAGCGGGCGGCATCAGAGCAGGATCTCCAGGACCCGTCGTTCAGAGATGGCCATAATTCGTGTGACAAATCAGACGTTGATCTCGTATTCCTTGCGCTGTTCTCTCGCCTGAAATTCGCGGGCTGCGCTGTCGTTCGTGATCTGCTCGGTCTTCGGATCCCACTTCAGGGTCTTGTCGAGCCGGATCGAGATGTTGGCCAGATGGCAGGTCGTCATGGCGTGATGGTGCGTCCAGACGTCGCTGATCGGCTTTTCGCCGCTCTTGATGCAGTCGAAGAAGTTGCCCATGTGGCTGCCGGGCTTGCCGCCGTAGACGGCTTCGATGGCCCCATCCGGCAGCGGATTGCTGGCCAGGTCTTCGAATGGCTTACCCTTCGTCCGGCTGCGAGCGACGTGAAAACGTCCTTTCGTGCCTTCGAACAGGATGCCGTTGCCGTCCGACGAATGACTGACAATGTGCATTTCGACGCCGTTCGCAAATATGCACTTGACGTCAAACTTCGTGGCGGCGTTGTAGCGGTCGTCCATCGTCGGATGCCCGTTTTCGAACGGCACAGGATGCTCGGCCACAACGGGTTCCACGGACGTGACGCCCTGGTCCGGGCCATTCTGTCCGATCGCCCATTGAGCGATATCAACATGGTGAGCTCCCCAGTCAGTCATCTTGCCGCCGGAGTACTCGTACCACCAACGGAATTCGTAATGACAGCGTGACTTGCCCCAGCGTCGGCCTGGCTTCATGCGGAAGTCGACGACCGGTGTCTGCCCGAGCCACATGTCCCAGTTCAGTCCGGTGGGGACGTCCGCTGTCGGAATGGGTCCACTGTCGGAGGAGCCACCAATGTTGCAGGTGACTTTTTTAACCGTGCCGATGCGACCCTTCCGGATGAGAGCAATCGCCTGGAGGAACCGCTGTCCCATTTCCGTGCGTTGCTGCGTGCCGACCTGAAACGTGCGGCCAGTTTCTTCCAGTACTTTAATAATCTGCCGGCCTTCTTCGATGGTCAGCGTCAGTGGCTTCTCGCAATACACATCTTTTCCGGCCTTCAAGGCTTCGATGGCGATTTTCGAGTGCCAATGATCCGGCGTGACGATCGTTACGACATCAACATCTCTACGATCGAGGATCTTGCGGTAGTCCTCATGCACGTCAATGGTGCGTGTGTCGCCCTTCTTCGTCTGGATACCCGTCACTTTTTCCTTACCGGCGCCAGCGTGATTTGCGTCGACGTCACAGATGGCGGCGCAGTCGGAGAAATTCAGAGCGGCAGGACCAACGGCATTCCAGCGGCTACCAGTTCCAATGCAGCCGAGCACGGGGCGTTCGCTCGCACTGGAGTAGCCGCGTGCCTCCGGCTGGGCACTTGTGAACCAGTACGGCATACTGCCGGCAGCAGCTGCTGCGATTGTTGTCTGAAGAAATGATCGGCGGGTCTGGTGACGACTCATGTTCAGGGTCTCTGAGGACTGGATTTGGGACGCAATGGATATGCAAAAGGCAGTCTACCGAGGTGCCATTCCGAATTGAAATCTGCGGAATCTGCGTTGACTTTCCCGTTCAGACTGCGTTCCCAGACTTGAGGCTCTACCGAATTCTCACCATACCCTCAGGAGTAACACGATGATGGGCTGTCGGCGTCGCCATGGATTCACACTCATCGAACTGCTGGTCGTGATCGCGATCATCTCGGTTCTTGCGTCGCTGCTTCTGCCGGCTGTGCAGAATGCCCGCGAGGCAGCTCGGCGCACTCAGTGCATCAACCGGCTCAAGCAGATCGGGCTCGCGTTACACGAGTACGAAATCTCCGTCGGATCGTTTCCAATCGGGGCCGCCTATGCCCCCGCACCAGGGTCCCCACACGTTCCGGCAGTGCGGGGCAATTCGTTTTTCGTTCCCATGCTGCCATGGATCGATCAGGGCAACGCTTACAACCGCCTGATCGCCGAAACGCCTGCCGGGGTTGCCGGAGTCGGACTCTCGGGTAATCCCAACGCTGCCATTCTGGACAACCTGTACGTCGAAATGTTCTGGTGTCCGTCCGCATCCATGTCAGAGCACGTGCCAGTTTCCGCGTCGGGGTCACAGACCATCATGACGACAACCTACATCGGGATTTCCGGGGCTGCCTTCAGGAACGGGAACATCAACCCGAATGCCGAACTGGTCGGCGCCTGCCCCGGACCGAACGCAGGAGCCGTACTTGGCCGCAATGGCATGCTGCTGGAAAACGCCAGCGTCAAGATGCGCGACGTGACCGATGGTTCAACCAACACCATGATGATTGCCGAGCAATCGACAGCGCGCCTGCCCCGGATACAGGTGGTAGCCGGCACACCCCAGGTCGTGATCACCGAGGACGAAACGATCCGTAGCTCGTATCTGGGCGGTGTGTGGGCAGGCACGACGCTTCCGGCTGTGCCGGTGGCCGGCGGTCCAACGTCGAATTGCGACCACTTCGTCTACAACATTACAACACTGCGTTACGGCATCAATATGAAGGGAACGGCTTCTGGAACAGCCGTGTCTGCAGCCGCATCTGGTGGGGCTCATACCCCGATCACGTCCGCGCATCCAAGTGGGGCCCATGCACTTTTTGTTGACGGTGGGGTGCGTTTTCTGCAGGAAAGCATCGATTTCGGCGTACTGATGTCACTGGCGGATCGGCACGACGGGAATGTCCTCAAAGGTCTCGCGTTCTAATGACAGATCGGTGGCTGGTCGAGATAAGCGGACTGAGGCTTGGCCCTCTGGAACGCGCCGATATCCAGCAGATGCTCGACTCCGGCGAACTCCGCCTGGACGACCGGGTTTGTCCCGAAGATACCGATGACTGGCAGCCCGCCGAGTACTTGTACGACGACGACGGGGACCAGTTGCTGGGTGACCCCGTACCACACGCACAGCCGAGCGATGCACGCCGGCCGATGAGCCTTAACACGCGTCCCGACTACCAGCAGGATGAATCGCCTCCGCCTGACCTTGAGGCGGAGCCGGAGGCAGCCGGGTCCGTGGCGACCGCAGTGACCAGCGAACCGATGTTCTACGTGCAGCGGGACGGTGACGAAGTCGGTCCTTTGCCGCTTTCGGTGATGCACGAGTTCTCAGGCGACGGCCTGCTGAATCGGGACACTCCTGTGCGGAGCGAAGATGATGCCGCCTGGACAACTGCGGAAGAATACGGCTTCGAGTTTCCAGTTGAGGAAACCGACGCACCAGAATCTGTCGCGGCCGAACCGGCGGCAACTCACCAGACCCGATTGCGAGGAAGTGCGCTCTGGATTGTGTTCGCACCATTTTTCTTCGCGCTGAGTGCGGGACAGACTATCTCGACGCTGTCTCGGCGGCAGTTGCTTATGACTGCCGTCGTGGTGGTCGCCGTTGGCGCTTCCGGTGTCCACTTCGGACGCATCTGGTCCCAGACTGCACTGGTCGGGCAAATCAGACTCGACGGTGAGCCTCTGGCGAACGTAGTGATTCTGCTGACGGGAACGGCAACCGGCGATTCCGGTACGGGTGTCTCAGATGACAACGGTCAATTCCGAGTTGTGACGCTTGACGGTGCGTTGGTACCGGGCGAGTACACAGTCACAGTCCACCCTCTGTCGACGGATCCTGAAGACGAGGTACCGGCGATTCCCGATCGGTACACGATCATTGGTCTGAGCGACGCCGTTGTCGAAGTGACCGAGTCTACATCCACGCGCGATATCGAATTGACTTCGCAGCGCCGTCTGAAGTGTGAAAGTGGCTACCTGACCGGTTCGGCAACCGGTGCGTCCGTACTGGAATAGGCCGTAAGTCGCGATTCCCAGGCCGGGTATGGGTTTCGGTCGCAGGTATTCAGACGGCCGCCAGAAACGGAGACACAAGACGAACGAATCGCCGGTCCCTAGAATCCGCGCTTGGCTCTCCCAGTTCACAGCTGATGGCGGTATCTGAGACTTCAATGGCGACCACGAAACCGGGCACCTCTGATCTGCCGGAAACTCCTGTGCGAGTGTTGATCGTCGATGACGACGAATCGCATGCCGAAGCGGTCAAAGACAGCCTGGAACCGATGGGGCACGAGTGCGAGGTTGCGCCGTCTGGCGAGCGGGGTGTGCAGCTCATTGAGAGCAACGAATACGACGTCGTCATCACTGACTTGCGGATGGATGACGTCGACGGCCTGGAGATCCTCAAGAAGACGCGCGAGGAATTGCCCGACGCCGAGGTCATTCTGCTCACCGGACATTTCTCGTATCAGTCGGCTCTGGCGGCCGGACAGGCTGGGGCTTCGCTGTATCTGACCAAGCCAGTCGACATTCACGAGTTGCGACAGGCTGTCGAAAAGGCCTCGACCCGCATCCGACTGGTGCGGCAGAACGCCGAACTGAGTCGTAAGCTCGACGAGAAATTCGGTTTCGAGGGGGTGATCGGGAACAGCCCGGCCATGAAGCGGGTAATTGACCGGCTCCGGCAAATCGCACCCATGGACACCACCGTGCTGATCCTCGGTGAGAACGGGACGGGCAAAGAGCTGGTTGCCAGCGCGCTGCACCAGAACAACGTCCGCAAGAACAAGCCGTTTGTGCCGCTCAACATCTCGGCATTGCCGGAAAGCATTCTTGAGAGTGAACTGTTCGGTCACGAGAAGGGTGCCTTCACGAACGCGCTCGACCGCCGCATCGGCAAGCTGGAATACGCCAACGGCGGGACTCTGTTTCTGGACGAAGTCGGCGAGATGCCGCTCGACACGCAAATCAAGCTGCTGCGCGTGCTGGAGAACCGCAAAATCTCACGCGTGGGTTCGAATGAGGAACTGGGGATCAATGTTCGGCTGGTTGCGGCGACCAACGCGGATCTTGAACAGCTCGTCAAGGACGGGAAGTTCCGCGAGGACCTGTATTATCGGTTGAGAGTCGTCGCCGTGATGCTGCCGCCACTGCGCGAACGGCGTATGGACGTGCCACTGCTGATTGATCATTTTCTGGAACAACTCGTCGACAGCTACGGACGCGAGAAGCCCGCTGTTTCCCGTGCAGCCCGACAGTCGCTCATTGCTCATGCCTGGCCAGGCAACATCCGACAGCTTCGAAACGCACTGGAAAGCATGTTTGTCCAGGACATGGACGGAGTTCTGGACGTCGACGACCTGCCGGACGACATTCCGGCGATCGACGTCACAGACGATGAAGACGGCGGCGGCCTGGCCAGCGGCGTAATTTCCGGCGTTGGACCGGACTCGCTGGTCGGTCGGCCAATGGACGAAGTTGAGCGGTACTACATTCAGAAGGCTCTGGAATTGACTGGCGGCAATCGCCAGGAAGCCGCCCGACTGCTGGCAATCGGGGAACGCACTCTGTACCGCAAAATCAAAGAGTACGGCCTGTAGGCACCTGTTTCCACAGGTACTGTTGCGCTGACATCGTCACCGATAAGCTATTGCTTATGTGTTTGAGTTGTCAGTTGCATCATTCAGAGTCGCGAATGCTTACCACGAATTACGTGCACCAGGTTTTCACCCTGTTAGTTGTGACGATGTCGTCAGTTGCCACTGCCGCTGACACTCCGGGTCCGGACTTTGGTAAGACCGGCCGCGCGTTCGTGCAGAAGTACTGCATCAAGTGTCACAGTGGAGATAAGCCAAAAGCCGGGCTGTCTCTGGCTCCGTTCCGCGATTCGCTGTCGGTGGTGAAGCAACGGAAAACCTGGGACACGGTCCTCACACGGATCGCCACCGGTGAAATGCCGCCAAAGGGACAGCCACGGGCGACAGTGCCTGAATCCGTAGCGTTCACTGATCTGGTCAAGGCAGTCTTCGATCACGCGGACCGCAATGCGAAACCCGATCCAGGCAGAGTCACCATGCGGCGGCTGAATCGTGTTGAGTATCGCAACACGATTCGCGACCTGATGGGAATTCAGTTTGATCCGACGGCGGATTTCCCGTCCGACGACATCGGACACGGCTTCGACAACATCGGTGATGTACTCACACTTTCGCCCGTACTGATGGAACGTTACCTCGCTGCGGCCGAGCAGATTGTGAGCCAGGCGATCATGCCCAATCCGCCTCCGCTGATTAAGCGGCGTCTGGCATCGGTCTATACCGAACCGGCCTCTGGCGAGTCGGGGAAGTTGGTAGTGAAGGGGTTTCGGCCGATGAGCACGGATGGCACGAAGTTCATCGAGCTCGGCCCGATCAATACACCGTACAAATGGGATCCGGATGGCGACTACGTCTTCCGCACGCGCGTCTACGCCGAAAGCGGCACGGGAAAACCCCTGAAGGTGACACTTCTGCTGCACGGCAAAGATTTGCCGAATCCGTCGCCCGGTGCCGAACTCGATAAGTTGCTGGGGAATGTGAAGCGACCGGCGCGAATACTCAGGACATTCGCCGTTAAGGCAACCACGCGCGAGGACGCCGAGATTCTCGAAGTCGCAGTGCCGGCCACGCCCAATCGCCATCGCATGCAGATTGCGATCGACAAACCACTTGAGGGCGGTCCGCATTCGAAGTTGTGGGTTGAGTATCTCGCGCTGGATGGACCGCTCGATCCGCGTCCGGCCAGCCATCGAAGATTGCTGGCGACAAACGGAAAGTCGCAGGCCGAGCAGACCCGGGAAGTCATGTCTCGATTCCTGCGGCGTGCGTTTCGTCAGCCGGTCCAGGCGGATGCACTGAGTCGTTCAATCCAACTGGTAGACCTGGCACTGGCCGACGGTGACAAGTGGGAGTCGGCTATTCAGTTCGCCATGCAGGCCGCGCTGTGTTCTCCAAAGTTCCTGTTCCGAGTCGAACTCGACGATCAGCCACAGAGCCCGAACGTCAGCAATCTGAGTGAGTTTCAGTTGGCATCGCGTCTGTCGTATTTTCTGTGGAGCACGATGCCCGACGACACTCTGCTGGACCTGGCAGATAAGCAGCAAATCACGGCAAATCTGGATGCCCAGGTGCGTCGCATGCTGGCCGATCCGCGGGCATCGTCGCTGGTGCAGAACTTCGCGATTCAGTGGCTGCAGGTGAAACGGATCGAATTCATCTCGCCCGATGGCCAGCTCTTTCCGACGTTCAACGTGAAGCTCCGTGAAGCGATGCTTCGTGAAACCGAGTTGTTCGTCGAATCAATTCTGCGCGAAGACCGCAGTGTGTTGGACCTTATCGACGCCGATTACACGTTTCTCAACGAGCCTCTGGCGCAGCACTATGGCATTGCCGACACGAACGGAAACGCGATTGGCCAGAAGCCGCAGAAACCCGGCGGTCAACGGATCAAAGGTGCTCAGTTCCGGCGAGTCTCGCTACAGGACCACACGCGTGGCGGATTACTCACGCAGGGCAGTGTGTTGACCGTGACATCCAACCCAACGCGTACGTCGCCCGTGAAACGCGGCCGCTGGGTGCTGGAACAGATCCTTGGAGCGCCGCCGCCACCTCCACCAGCCAACGTTCCGGAGCTGTCGGAAGAAAAACAGGGTGTCTCAGCCGCGTCGTTACGTGAGCGAATGGAAGTGCACCGCCGCAACCCGGCCTGCGCCAATTGCCATGCGAAGATGGACCCGATCGGCTTCGCGCTGGAGAACTTCAATGCCGTCGGCGCGTTTCGCACGAAAGACGGATCGTTCGACGTTGACGCGACGGGCGAGTTTTCGGACGGGACGAAGTTCACTGGTCCGGCCGAACTGAAGTCGATCGTTATGCAGCGAAAGGATGACTTCACCCGTTGTCTGGTTGAAAAACTGATGATCTACGCAGTCGGGCGGGGTCTGGCATACTACGATCGCCCGACAGTGGAAAAGATCGTGCGGTCACTGGCTGCTGACGGATACAGGTTTTCGGCACTGGTCACACAGATCGTTAAGAGCGACGCGTTCCGTCAGCGCCGCGGCCTTCATTGAACTTCGGAGTGCTGTTGATGAATACGCATCCAAAACCCATTTCCCGTCGCACGATTCTGCGTGGTCTGGGCGTTTCACTGTCCCTGCCGTGGCTGGAAGCAATGGGTCCGCAGAACGCCTGGGCCGAGGCCGCGGAGCCGGAGACGGTTGCCCCAAATCGCATGGCGTTTTTGTACGTACCCAACGGCAAGCACATGCCGGACTGGACGCCACAGCAGACGGGCGGCAACTTCGAACTCTCGCCCATCCTCGAACCGCTCGCAGCTGTGAAGCATCAGTTGCAGGTGCTCACCGGCCTGACGGCTGACAAAGCACGACCCTACGGGGACGGAGGCGGTGGACACGCTCGGGCGATGGCCGCGTTCCTGACTGGCGTGCATCCGAATAAGACAGATGGAACCGACATTCGTGCTGGTGTTTCCGTCGATCAGGCGGCGGCCGCGCAGATTGGTGAGCGGACTCGACTGGCGTCACTCGAGATCGGTACCGAAACGGGGGCAATGGCTGGCAACTGCGATTCGGGTTACAGCTGCGTTTACTCGTCGACCATGTCGTGGCGATCCGCGACACAGCCGCTGCCGAAGGAAGTGAACCCGAAGCTGGTCTTCGAACGACTGTTCGGTAATTCCGCCGATCCCGAAAAGAAAAAACGCGACGCGCGGCGGAAGAGCATTCTCGATTACGTCCACGAGGACTCGAAGAGCTTCGCGAACCAACTCGCGAAAAACGACATGCGGAAACTGGACGAATACTTCACCGCGATCCGGGACATTGAACTCCGTATGGAGCGTGCCGAGAAACTGCCGCCCGTGAAAACGCCCGACTACCCGGCTCCGACCGGCGTGCCCACGGTTTATGAAGAGCACATTCGTCTGATGTGCGACCTGGTTGTGCTGGCTTTCCAGGCGGACGTGACGCGTGTCGCCACGTTCGTGCTGGCGAATGAAGCGAGCAACAAGCCGTATTCATTTATCGACGTTGCCGAAGGTCATCACGACCTTTCTCATCACGGCGGCGATGCGGCCAAACAGGAGAAGATCACGAAGATCAACCTGTTCCACATCAGGCAGCTCGCATACCTGCTGGAGCGCATGGACGAGATTCAGGAAGGCGACGGCACGCTGCTCGATCACTCAATGATCGCTTACGGCAGCGGCATTCATGACGGCAACGCACACAACCACGAAGACCTGCCGATTCTTCTGGCGGGCGGCGGATCCGGCACACTGACGCCCGGTCGTCACGTGCGGTTCGAGAAAGAAACGCCGCTCAACAATCTGTGGATGTCGATGCTCAATCGCATGGATGTCACCGTTGAGAAGCTCGGTGACAGCACAGGCACGCTGCCGGAACTGTTCGATGCAAACGCCAAACCGACTTCAAGGCCGATTCCTCAAGTCGCTGCGTTTCCGAAGCCGCTGATGTGCTCGCCCGGAGAACTGTTGCTGGAAGACAGCTTCACGAACGGGGCGCACTCGAAGGACTGGTTCCGCATTACGGGCAAGTTCGATGTCTCTGGTGGCCAGCTCAAATGTGCCGAGCTGCCGTCGGACATGCATCATTCCGAACTCTCGACGGGGCCAACCGGTCCGTTGAAAGCCAATGACTTCGTGATCCAGTTCTCGTTCAAACTGGACGGCGCGAGAATGCTGGGCATCGGCCTCGAAAATCCCAAGGGGCACGTCGCCCGGGCGATGGCGACGCCGGACGGCTTCGAGATCATGAAGTGGAAAGGCCACAAAGATGTGCGCGAGTTCAAGTTCAAGCGCGGGACCTGGCACAACGCCCTGGTGGAAATTCACGGCTCGGAAATGGTCGCCCAGTTCGACGACCAGCCGCCGCTGTATTTCGAAGACAAAGGCCTGATAGTGGATAAGCCGCGTCTGGTGTTGATCAACTATGGCCGACATGCCTGGTTCGACGACATCAAAGTCTGGAAGGCGGAACCGAACGACACATGGCCGGCAAAGCGCGCGGAGCTGTAGCGATAGTTGGGTGTCGCTGTCCGTCTGTCAGCTAGGGCCAGGGATCAGGTAGCAATAGATCACGACGAAATGACAGACGCTGCCGCCAATGACCAGGACGTGCCATACGGTGTGAAAATACCGCACGCGTGTGTCGTTCACGAAGAAGTATGTGCCCAGGGTGTAGAGTCCTCCGCCAGCGATAATCCACAGCAGACCGTCGATCGGGAACCACTCGCAGACCGGCCCCATTGACAACAGGGGCAGCCAGCCGAGGACCAGGTAGAACCAGACGGAAACGTTCTCACGCTTTGTGATGAACAGTTTGGTCAGAATGCCGATTGGGGAGAGCGTCCACATGGCCGCCAGTATTGTCCACCCGGCACCGTCACGGCAGACCATCATCCCGACCGGTGTAAAATTCCCTGAGATGAGGGCGAAGATCGAGACCTGATCCGCAGTGCGAAACACGTGGAGCCACCGCCCCTCACTGAAGCTGTGTGACAGTGTGGAAAAGACGTACACAGCGATCAGTGAGGCGCCGTAGATCATGCACGCGTTAATCAGTCGCTGATCGCCGTGGCGCACTGCAGACTGCACCAGGAACACAGTTCCGATGATTGTGAGTGGAATCGCTGCGCCATGAGTCAACTGATTCGCGCGTTCTTCGGAGATCGCAAATCTACGGCGTGACTCTGATGGTGAATGTGACCAGGTCAGACCACTCATCCAGGACCTTTCATCGAGCCGACAGTCCGCGGTCGGCAATTCGCTGACCGACGCAGACCGGCCCGAAACACGAGCCGACGCGCGGTCAGCTCTGGAGGTGCTACAGCAGTTCCGTTGGTCGTCAGTAGGATGGCCCGGAAGGGCCAGGGCTTTCAGGATGTTTGGATGATGGCCTAAAACTCCGCATGGTGTCAGGAGGACATGACTTACGTCGCAAGGAGGCGATCGGCATGTTGAAGAAGGACTATGGACCGCTGGACCGCTTTGTCGACAAGTGCCCGTTTGCTGTGCTCGCGCAGTTCGCCGTGCGCGGACTGATCGGGGATCAAGTGGCCGGACGGCTCCGTTGGGGACACATAGGTCGACATCTTCAGGAGCACTTCGTGTTAGGATGCCGACAACCACAGAGTGAAAGCTGTGCGACTCTTTGGAGAATTCGATGCTGACCTTCACCGGCCTGAAATCAACGTTCTGCGACGGCAATGCCCGACGGGGTTTTCTCAAATCGGGTTTCCTGGGACTGGCCGGGCTGAGTCTGGCGGATGTGTTGCGATTGAAAGCTGCGGGGGATGAAGCATCCCGGGGCGATGCAAAGTCCGTAATCTTCGTCGAACTGGCCGGCGGACCAACTCAGTTTGAGACCTACGATCCAAAACCGAACGCTCCGCTTGAGTACCGCGGCGAATTTGGCGTGTGTCCAACCAGCGTCCCGGGCGTGATTTTCAGCGAGCTGATGGTCAGGCAGGCTGCCGTGATGGACCGGCTATCGATCATCCGTTCGGTTCATCACCAGTCGAACAGCCACGACCCGTCGAGCCATCTGTCGCAGACTGGTTATTACAAACGCGGTCCAAAGGGCGGACGGTCAGCGGCCGACACCATGCCCTGCTTCGGATCGGTGATTGCAAGAGTGAGAGGCTCGAATGCCGCCGGTCTGCCCGCGTATGTGGCCGTGCCGAACATGATGAGAAACGGGCAAGCTTCATATCTGGGGAAATCGTACAACCCTTTTGAGACCATAAACGATCCGAGTAAGCCTGATTTCAAAGTGCAGAATCTTTCCCTGGTCGGCGGGCTGACGGACGGGCGGCTGGACGATCGACGGGGACTGCTCTCGTCGCTGGACGGACAGCGGCGACTGCTGGATCTGGAGGGCTCGGCCGTTGCACTCGACCGGTTCACCGAACAGGCATTCGATCTGGTCACCGGCCCGCGGGCTCAGGCGGCATTCGATCTGCAGTCAGAGCCGGGCTCGCTGCGGGAATCGTACGGCCGCAACGGTACGGGACAGAGTCTGCTGCTGGCTCGCCGACTGGTCGAAGCAGGCGTCACGTGCGTGACCGTGCGTGTGACCGGCTGGGACGATCACGGGAAACTGGCCAAGGGCCTGAAGCAGCGAGGCCCGGCATACGATCAGGGCATCGCATCACTGGTGACAGACCTGTACGACCGCGGGATGAACGACCAGGTGCTGGTTGTGGCGATGGGCGAATTCGGTCGCACGCCGCGGTACAACGGCAACGCAGGCCGCGATCACTGGGGCTCGGTCATGAGCGTGCTGCTGGCCGGCGGCGGCTTGAAGTCCGGCATTGTGGGCGCCTCGAACTCTCGTGGTGAAGTTCCCGCTTCCGCGCCGTATCGACCCGAAAATGTGCTGGCGATGATTTACCGACACCTGGGCATTGACCCGCACCTAACGTTTGACGACTTCGCGGGCCGTCCGCGGTACGTCCTGGAAGAACGCGGGCTGATCAGCGAACTGATTTGAGCCCACGCCGTTCATTTTATCTCCAGGCAGCAAGCTTCCTCTTTGGTCGAGGCGTCGTCAGGCTCCTGACGATGTACTTGCATTTCTGAGGGTGAGGCCCCCTCAATGCATTTAATAATCTGTCACGCCCTCAATGATCTCTTTGATGGTCGCAGCAAATGGGCCGTGACTGAATTCCGATTGAGATTCCGCTAGACTATCCGCCGCCGAAACCTTCGGCCCTGCCTGGCGTCATTCTTCCCGACGCCCCTTTCCCTCCTGCCCTCGGGCCCATTGTGACCGACCCCTCTACCGCTGACTGTCCGCCTACCGAAAACGTCTACAACCGCGTTTTCTGGTTCGCGTACGCCGCCAACATCGTGATGGTGGGTGCCAACGCACTGACCTTTCGCTTTGCCGAACTGATCGCATTCCTCGGTGGAACTGAGCTGACTACCGGCGAAATCATCCAGGTCGGTATGCTTGGCGCGCTGCTCTGCCGGCTGTTTCTGGGACGCTGGCTGGATCGATATGGCACGCGAAAAGTCTGGCTGTTGAGCGCCTTTCTGTTTGGGCTAAGCAGCATCGTTTTTGTCACCTGCCGTGATGTTTCGTGGACAATTTTCGTTGCCCGAATTGCCTTTGCCGTGGGAGTGGCTGGCATGGCCACGTCCTCGATCGTGCATATCCAGAATCAGGTTCCGCGACACCGCCGCACGGAAGTCATCGGCAATTTCGGCAGTAGCGGGTTCATCGGCATGGTGATCGGCTCGCAGGTCGGCGACGTGATCTTCCGCCTGACAGCGGACGGGCCGACACGCTTCTACATTCTGTTTGGGCTTACGGCCGGACTGGCAGTGGCCTACATGCTGCTGGTCATGGCAGCGACGCGGGGGCAGGTCCATCAGCGACCGCTGGTGACGCCCGGCCCCGTACGCCTGCTGTTCCGCCACTGGCCGGGCATGGTGGTGCTGGTCGCGATGATGATGGGTGTCAGCTTCACCATCACAACGGTCTTTCTGACGCGCATGACCACCGGACGCGGACTGGGCGGAATCGGCACATTCTTTCTTGGCTACGCTGTATCAGCGTTTGTGTTTCGCGTGGCGTCCAGCCGCTGGGAATCCCGCCTGGGCAATGACGGTCTGCTGCTGCTCGGTCTGACAGGCCACGCAATCGCGCACGTGCTACTTGCATGGACCATGTCGCCGTGGCAATTGATCCTGCCTGCCGTGGTCGGCGGTTTCGGGCACGCGCTGCTGTTTCCGTCGGTGGTCTCGATTGGAGCGGGTGCATTTCCCCGCGAGTATCGCGGTACCGGGACAACTCTCGTCCTGGGCTTCACGGAAGTCGGTGTGGCCATCTCTGCCCCGGTGCTGGGGTGGGTCATCGACACGTGTCGGGCAGCCGGCATGGCCGATCCGTTCGCTCCGATGTTCTATACGTCTGCCGGAGCCGCAGCTTCCGTCGGAGTGATCTATGCATGGTCAAGCATTCGCCGCCGCCGGTCGAAACCGATCGCGCAGCGTGGCGTCGCCGAAGACCAGCAGGTCGGCGGTGGGCTGGACCCGGCCAGTCGAGACCGTCCTGGAGTACTCGCCCCCGCAGCACACCCAAGCGCGAAAGTGTGAGACTCGGCCGTTCTGGATTGCCGCTCACCGCTTAGCTGAAAACCGAACTCGCAACATCAGCTCTTTTTGAGCCAGTCCAGCCCGTCATCTGCGAAGGGATGCAGGGCCTTCAGATTCGTTTCTTTCGGCAGCACGTCGAGTAACGCAGCCGCCATCTGCAGGTCGTCCTGCGTCGTAATTTTGATGTTCAACGGTGATCCCGTCACAACCGCGACCGGGTGGCCAGACTGCTCCACAAGCTGAGCATCATCTGTCGATGTCTGCTCTCCTCGTTGAGCGTAGGCCTGCGACAGTAGATCGCGCCGGAAGACCTGCGGTGTCTGCGCGGCATACAGACTCGATCTGGGCACTGTTTCCTGGACGTTTCCGCCTGACACTCGCTTCAGGGTGCTTGATATCGGGACGGCGGGGATGGCCGCTCCACTGCGTTCGGCTTCTTCGAAGATCTCATCAATCCACTTTGTCACCATCAACGGTCTTGCTGCGTCGTGCACCCCGACAAAGTCGATGTCGTCTCGCACGCAGGACAATGCGTTCTGCACCGAGTCGGCGCGTTCTGCTCCACCGGCGACGACGTCGATTTCCATGAACGCAAGATTGGGCTGGAATTTCTCCCGGAACCAGTCTTCATCCTCGGGCGACACAACCACCAGCAACTGCTTGACGTCTTCGCGATTGACGAACGCCTCGGCCGATCGCAGCCACACGGCACGGCCTTTGAGTTCGCGAAATACCTTGCGGTCGCGGGGAGCAGTGCTGCCGAAGCGCGAACTCCGACCCGCGGCGGCGAGAATCACAGCGAACGCTGACATGACGACTCCTTTCACGCGCTGAGACTGGTTCGGACGAAGACCACGTGATCTTATACACGCTCAGCTGGAAGTTGGAGTTCGCGGCACTCGCCGTCTCACTCGGAGCACTGCCATGCGTATTCGCTCGATATGTCTGATTCCTTTCTTGATCCTGACCGGTTCGGTCGTCAGTGCCGGCGAAAAAACATCCATCGCCGACTGGTTGGCAAAGCCCATCCTTGCGCCCGATCAGCCTCTGCAAGAGGTTCAGGAGTACTGCGAATCCCGTGTCCCGCCGATGCCGCAGGTCTCGTCCGTGGAAGAATGGGAGCGGTTCGCCGAGAAGTCGCGTCAACGTGTGTTCGACAATGTTGTGTTTCGTGGCGAGGCTGCGAAGTGGCGCGAGATGAAAACGCAGGCCGAATACCTCGGCACGATAGAAGGAGGAGCGGAGTACCACATCCGCAAGCTGCGGTATGAGGCTGTGCCGGGTATGTGGATTCCCGCCCTGCTGTACGAACCGAAGAAGCCGGACGGCAAAGTCCCGGTCGTGCTGAACGTGAACGGCCACGATCGCAAGAACGGCAAAGCCGCCGACTACAAGCAGACACGTTGCATCAATCTCGCGAAACGCGGAATGCTCGCACTCAATGTTGAGTGGATCGGCATGGGACAACTGCAGGGCAACGGCAACTCGCATTACCGCTTGAATCAGCTCGACCTGTGCGGCACCAGTGGACTGGCTCCGTTCTACCTGTCGATGAGTCGTGGACTGGACGTGCTGCTCCAGCATGAACATGCGGATCCGGATCGCGTTGCGGTGGCCGGGCTGTCCGGAGGTGGCTGGCAGACGATTGTGATCAGCGCGCTGGACGAACGAGTCACGCTGTCCGACCCGGTCGCGGGCTACTCCAGTTTCAGAACTCGTGCCAGGTTCGCGAGCGACCTGGGCGATTCAGAGCAGACACCCGTCGACCTGGGTGTGGCCGCTGATTACGCCCAACTGACCGCTATGCGAGCCCCCCGCCCGACGCTACTGACGTTTAACCTGAAGGACAACTGCTGCTTTGCGTCGCCTCATGCACTGCCGCCGCTGATGGACGCGGCGATGCCGATCTACAAGCTGTACGACGAGGCCGACCAGCTGCGCTGGCACGTCAACGAAGACCCCGGCACACACAATTTCGGGCGTGATAACCGGCAGGCTCTGTACCGGATGATTGGCGACTTCTTCTACTCGGACGACGCGGAATTCGATTCAACCGAGATCCCGTGCGAAGACGAGCTGAAATCTTTCGATGAGCTGCTCGTCGACGTGCCACAAGGCAATGCGACGCTGCACTCGCTGGCTCTCCAATTGAGTAAATCTGTACCGGTGGACCGCACAATTCAGGGCCGTCCGGATTCGCCGACGTCTGTATGGCAGCAGAAGCGACGACGTGTCCTGAGACAGGTGGTGCGCACACGAAACGAATCGATTCGATCCACGGAGATGGTGGGCGAAGGCGTTGCTGCCGATCGCATTCAGGTCACACAGTGGCGGCTCAACATCAGCGACGCGTGGACAGTACCGGCGACTGTGTTCGAAAACCCAGACAATGACCGCAAGACCGTGATCCTGCTATCTGACGAAGGGCGACAGTCGCACGTGAAGCGGGTGAACGAACTCGTCGTCGACGGCAACCGAGTGATCACGATTGACCCGTTTTACTTTGGCGAATCGAAAATCGGCAGACGGGATTTTCTGTACGGGCTGCTGATCTCGGCAATTGGAGATCGACCGCTTGGCATTCAGGCTGGGCAGATCAACGCCATCGCAGCATGGGCGACCGAGCAATACGGCGACCCACTTCACATCGAGGCGTACGGACCGCGGACCAGTCTCATGACACTGGTCGCAGCCGCGATTGACGGATCGGTGATTCCCGTCGCGTCACTGCATGACTCGATAGACACACTGAAGGACGTCCTCACTAACGACATCGGTGCCAATCAGCAGCCGGAAATGTTCTGCTTTGGGCTGTTGAAGGAATTCGATATCCGAGAACTCACTGCTCTGGCAGGGCCGGAACGGATTCGCGTCGAGGAGTGACGGAACGCACGCAGAACCTGGCATGTGACCGCCATGACAGATCGTTAATACGCGCAACAGGATACTCACGTGAAACAATCCGCATTCCCCGCTGTACTCATTCTTCTGACATCGACAATAAGCCTTACCGCAGCGGACCCGCTGCGAGTTGGTGTCTTTGACGTTGATGCTTCGCCGCCAGTGGGAAGTCCGCTCGCCTATGACCCGACGAAGGGTGTCCAGCTTCCGCTGAGTTGTCGCGGAATCGTCATTTCCGGCATTGAGAAATCGATTGTCCTGTGTGCCGTCGACTGGATCGGGATCAGCAACGCTGGACAGACGGTATTTCGCGAGTCGCTGGCAGCAGCGGCGGGAACCGATGCCAGCAATGTTGCCGTACATGCATTGCATCAGCACGACGCACCAAGATGTGATTTCTCAGTGGAGGAAATGCTGGAGAAGTACGGGCTGGACGGGAAGTGGTCAGATGCGGGCTGGAATCGTGTCGTCGTGCAACGTGCAGCTTCGGCGGTAAAGCAGGCGCTGGCGGATGCCCAACCGGTCAGTCACCTGGGACTGGGATCGGGCCTCATCGAAAAGGTTGCGTCGAACCGCCGCATCCAGGGTCCTGATGGCAAGGTGATCCATATCCGCTGGACCGCGACCAAAGATCCGAAGGTCGCGGCATTTCCGGCCGGTATTATCGATCCTCATTTGAAAATGATCAGTTTCTGGAATGGCGAAAATGCCGTCGCCGCTTTGACTTGGTACGCCACGCATCCGCAAAGTTATTACCGCACGGGACTGGCCAATCCCGACTTCCCCGGCATGGCTCGCAACAGCCGCCAGGAAGCGACGAAAGTTCCGCACATCCACTTCAATGGAGCAGGCGGAAACATTGGTGCCGGTAAGTGGAACGATGGCTCAAAGGGCAATCGCCAGGTGCTCGCAGATCGAGTTGCCACGGGCATGAAGCTTGCCTGGGAAAACACGAAAAAGTCGCCTGTCGCAGCCGGTGACGTCGGCTGGAATGTTGTTCCGGTTGTTCTGCCCGTCGGAAAGCACGTTGTCGAAAAAGACCTGCTTGAGATTCTGGAAGACGAGAAAGAGACGGCGTTCAAACGCTGGTTTGCAGCGAAGAATCTGATCTGGCTGCGACGATGCCAGTCCGGCGACACGATCGACATTTCATGTCTGACCATCAGAAACGCCCGAGTACTGCACATGCCGGGTGAGTTGTTTGTCGAATACCAGCTCGCGGCCCAGAAGTTACGGCCAGACCTGTTCGTCGCCATGGCGGCCTATGGTGATTACTCACCAGGTTACATCGGAACTAAAGTGGCCT
>CAYSJO010000755.1:0-4107 GCA_964431285.1 uncultured Planctomycetaceae bacterium | reverse complement strand
CCAGAAACGTGCGAGCAAACTTGTCAAAGTCTTTGTTGACCTTTCGCCCGGGTGTGTAGGTCTCGGCACTTGCTACCGATAGCAGGCACCATGAGAACATTATTGCTGAAGTCGATTTGACCATGGTTCACACCAGGTTTTGTAGCTGAAGTCGTGCGACTTCAGCGACGCGAGGCAATGCGTCGATATCACGAATGTCCCCGAACCTCACCGATGGTGAAGTCTGGGAACGGAAAGCAAGACCTGAGTCTCACGACTTCGACTTCAGGTTTTTATTCGGCTACGGCTTTACGCCAGCACTTCCTTGAGCGGGCCGGTACTGGCGTCGAACTTCTTGGCCAGCTTGTCGTTCATGTTGAAGCGATCAACATTCTGTCCGGCGGCCTGGAGGAGCGACGTGAACAGCGCGTTGATGGGTCGCTTGCCATCCAGTTGTGTGAAGCAACCGGTCTTGAACGCACCGTCGAAGTTGCCCACCAGCATGACCGGCCAGTTGGCACCGTTCGTGTGCTGCGCGTTTGCGTTGTTGCTGGTGTAAACGATCAGTGTGTGGTCCATCATCGTCCCGCTGCCTTCCGGCACGTTCTCCAGCGCTTCCATGATCCTCACCAGCATGCGGCTGTTGTACTGACGAATCTTGATCCAGATTGGATTGTCGGGCTGCTTCATGTGGCCGAGGTTGTGGCCCTGTTGCTCGACACACAGCCCCTTCCAGGCACCGAAGATTTCGCCACGACCCGATCCGATGGTCAGCGTGTTGGTGATGCCCGACGTGAGCGCCGAAATTCCGAGGTCCAGCAGGACATCGTGCCAGTCGGTTTCGAATCCCGGCTTAGTGTATCGCTCGTCAACCTTGGGCGCGAATTTGCGCAAGTGGTCAGAAACCGTGTCGAGCCGGTCGCGCAGACCGTTGACATCCTTGAATCCCTGGACGTACTGACCGTAGCGCTGTTGGTCCTGGGCAGGAAGCGATTTGCCCTTTGTGGCGGCCAACAGTTCGATCTGATTCAACACATTTGACCGCGCTTCGTGCTGGCGTCGAATGTCGCCCGTGGAGATGCCGCCGTACAGCATCTGATAAAGGTGATTCGGATTCGAATGCATGAAGATCGGCTGCCCGGCGCCGCTGGCCGACAGCGTCGCAATCGTGGGCTTGGTCGTCATGTTCTCAATCGAGTCCATGCCGATACACAGATGAGGCAGAAGCGTCTGTGGCAGGGCCTTGCTGAGTTCGTAATCAATCGTGGGACCACTGGGCGGCACACCGTCACTGCCGCGATACCCGCCAAGCGCACCGAAGAAGGCACTGTGCGACGGGCTGGTGTGCATGCCGTGCAGGCCATTGATGATGTGCAGTCGTTCCTTGTACGGCTCAAGTGCCTCGATGGGCTCGGGAAGTTTGGCTTTCGCCAGCGAGCCACTGCTGCTCATCCCTTCCGGAACGCAGGTCGCCGGATCAAACCCCTGGTTCTGCATGAAGAAGATGATTCGCTTTGGAGTCGTACCACCAGAGGGCGACGCCAGGAGACGTTCTGGAAGCAGCGAAGTACCAAACGCAGCGCCGACTCCAGCCGCCATTCCCTGCAACATGTTTCGACGGTTGAGCATGATCGATCTTTCAATGAGATTGTTTGTGTTCGATTCGGTTAGATTTAATCAAAATACGTTTACCGTCTAGGATCTCCACCAGCCAGTGGAGGGAGGATGATTAGACGCTTGAAACGGTGCAATTATTTTGATCGTTCCGGGAGAACTCCACAACTGACTTCCTGGCAGGGCCTTACGACGGAGCCTCGAGCTCTCAAATCCTCAAGACCGTTGAACGACAACAAGAATGAGGGTTGAACTGACAAATATCTTTTCTTCCGCGCTTTGAGAACAGTCTGAATTGCCGCGGAGTGAGTATTTGCTGTCCTCATTGGCTGGGACAACGTCTGATCGTTACTCACGCAGGAAGCTGTTCGACAGGTCCCGGCCCCATGCCTTAACTGGTAATGCGCCCTGTTCAGCCGCCTTCACGGACGAATCGCTTAGTAGTTCGTCGGAGAAGAGGTCGTCCGAAATGTGCTGCCCCAGGCACCGATACGCTTCGAACTGGTCGTCTTCGAAGACCTGGTCCGCTGTGGACTGATGCGGAAACTCCGGAAAGCGGCGGCGGTAGTCGTGAACATAATCCGGCTCGTTGCCGGTGATTGACAGCTTCACGTAAATCAACAGTCCCTCGACTTTTTTGCCATCACTGTTCGGGTAGTGGATCCTGCCCACCGCAAAATGTCCGCGGCTGTATCGAACTCGTTCCCCAACGACCCGGACGACAGCTTCGGCACCCTTCTCGTCGTCCCGCGGTTCGCTGCTGTCGACGGGGACAACTTCAATCCACTTAAGGCGCTCCACATCCATTTCGATTTTGACTCCCAGGTCGACGGCGGCGAAATGCTGCAGTCTCATCAGGCTTGGGCAGTCGAGATTCGGATCGCATTCACCGTCGACAGCGATGATGTACCGACAACGTCTTCGCGGAAGTTCGTAGATTCCGAGGTTCTCGATGTGGCCGCCATCGGACAGGTTGAGGTAGTCGGACTTTTCGTCGATCGAATTCCAGGCTTCACGCCACAAGTATGACGGTCCTGGCACCATCGTCTCTGACTTCCCGTCCTTCTTCGTCTTCTTCTCCTTCTTCGGCTCATTGCGTGGTGACGATTGCTTAGCTTCACGCTGAGGCAGTGGCTTCCGCAACCAGTAGCCCAGTCGGATATTTACCAGCGTCAGTAAAAAGCTACCGCCCTGGATCGACCCCATTCCCATCTGCGGTGCAGCGGCGGCACCTGAAATGGCAACAGCCGTCCCGAGGTCAAGGTGCGGATCGGCAGTCTCCCAGTCATTCGTCCTGCGGTACTGCACGACTCGGCTGCCACAGTAGTGCTTCGAAAACAGGAAGAAGTCACATTGCCGTCCACGCAGTTCGGGTAACTGTGACGCAGGCAGATTGAGGGCCGCGTTGATCAGGTGATACGGAGCAGTCGAAACCTGTGTGCTCCGCATGTTGGACAGCAATTGCTGTGAACGCGGCTCCCTGTCGGTTGACGAGACTACTCCGTCGAGTTGTTTCAGCAGGTAAGTTTCGGCAAGGCGATTGCGGTAGAAACGATGTAGCGACGTGAAATTCACGTTGATCCACTTCGAGTACCGCAGTGAAACGATAAGAAGTATCGGGATCAGGCCAATTGGCCACAGGTCGATTTTGAAGCCTTTCACACCAACGGAGTGCGTCGCGGGTACGGCGACGTAGACCCGAGACAGTTCGAAGTAGGCGTAGGTAAACAGCACCGGGCCGGCCATCCCCAGCAGCAGGAACAGGCACTTGCGTAGCTTAGGGACATTCCTCCCTGCAGCTCGGATGGATTCAATACGTGCCGCAATCAGTCCGATGGCACTGCTGATCGAAACAAGAGTGGCCTTCAGGGACCAGCCACCCGTGCCGTCATCGTTCAGCTTGAAGTACTCACCGATGGCATCCATTAATTTCAAATACGCGAAGTGAGCTAGGGGGACGTAATCAAACGCGATGACTACCAGGGCAATGGCGAATAACAGAATCGTTCGAGTCTCGTAGCGACCAGCCCAGCATCCCCTGTCTTTGAACACGTGGTAGAAACAGGAGGTGTATGCCCGCCAGAGCGAGCATCCCACAGGACACCCATCCCAGTGTGAAAAGATGATCCGGTGCCGGACCTCCCAGACGGACGATCTGATAAAGAGCGATCAGTTCGTCCTTCAGCACCAGATGCGTCAACAGCACCGCCAGAAACACGCTCGGGCTCAGGATGATCAGGTTACTGACGATGCCATATGTGGCTTGCCCCACGGTTCTGATCCAACCCCAGAGTGATGCCGGCAGGATGTAACGGCTTTGGTTTCTCAGAAACCGGATTGATCTGGATTCCTGCTCTCCAACCGCTTTGAAAGGATCGACGGGCTCAACAGGCGGTTCCACTCCGCTGGCCGGTGCGGAATTCAGCATCGAGCTGAAGAACGCGCCCAGATACCCGCCGCCGGAACCCGTCGACATCAGATCGACCTGACGGAAGATGCCGCGTTCTGCCAGGC
>CAYSJO010000754.1:0-2691 GCA_964431285.1 uncultured Planctomycetaceae bacterium | reverse complement strand
CAGCCATACCTCGATGAGCATCCGACGCTTCAGGAATGGACGCGTCTGGAGATTCGTAACACCGATGCCATCACCGATGATGACCTTGCGAGGCTGGCGCATCTCTCGGAGATCCAGTCCCTGAAAATCGCTTCGAACAGCATTACCAGCTCGGGTGTTCAGCACATCGCGAACCTGAAGAATCTCCGTTCGCTGGCGCTGTATTCAGTCAACATGACCGACGACGGCCTAGACCATCTGGCCAGTCTCGCCGACCTGCAGATGCTTGACATGCAGTTGTCTCTTCGCGTGACCGGAGCGGGATTCGCGGCGTTGGTGGCACGCCTGCCAGCAATGGTCGACTCGAAGCCGCCATTTGAAGCCCCGCTTTCGCCGGTGATGAAGGCTTCGCCATTCGTGCCTCCGGGTTTTGAGTTTCGCACTCTGCCACCACGCCGCACCAGAGAGCGTGACGCCCCCATTGTCTCGGCTGTGACTCCGAAATCAGAAAATCCACCATGAAGCAGCAGCTACCGTCCGAGCTTCTCAAGCAGTGCGTTTTCCTCGCTGGCCCAACCGGCGTCGGGAAGACCGATGTGACTGTCGATCTGGCCCGCGAGATTGGCCCCGTCGAAGTGGTCTCGCTCGATTCAATGTGCGTTTATCGGACGATGGACATCGGCACGGCGAAACCCTCGCCCGAACTGCAATCACAGATTCCGCATCACCTTCTGGACCTGGTTGATCCTCACGAGGACTTCAGCGTGGCGGACTACGTGTCGGCTGCGAGTGATGTCTGTGCGGGGATTGTCGCTCGCGGGGCAACGCCTCTGTTTGTGGGTGGAACGGGGCTGTATCTGCGCGGGCTGTTGCGAGGAGTGTTCGAAGGCCCGCCCGCGGACTGGGACATCCGCAACCGATTGCAGCAACTTGCCGACGATGCAGGCGACAAAGGCGATAACTTCTGGTTGATGCGACAACTGGAGAAAGTCGACCCGGATGCCGTGCTGCGTCTGCATCCGAATGATCAACGCCGGTTGATCAGAGCACTGGAAGTCTACGAGCTGACTGGCATCCCTCTGTCCAAACATCAGAAGCAGCCGGCCTTGCCCGAGGATGAGCGCCCCGCACATGTTTACTGGCTCAGCCCGCCGCGGGACTGGCTGCACGACCGGATCAATCTCCGTGTCGAGCAGATGATGTCGGCGGGGCTTGTTGCTGAAGTCCGTCGGATGACGCAGCAGTCGGATAAGATCAGTCGCACGGCCGCGCAGGGACTCGGTTACAAAGAAGTCATCGAAGCTCTCGGCGATGATCCGAACAGTGAGCTCTCGGCGTCGCAGCTGGCCGAGACGACCGAACTGATCCAGACGCGAACGCGGCAGTTTGCAAAGCGTCAGCACACAATGTTTCGCAATACGGAAGAGTGCCACGAAATCGAAACTACTGAGGCGGACACGGCAGATTCGATTGCTGCTTGTATCGCATCGCGTGTCTGCGGCGAGTCATGATTCGATCGCGCGCTCCAAGACGTTGCGACATTTCTACGTATCGACGTCGAACGCCAGTTGCGCCGCGTTTCGAAGTTCGTCCTGGCAGCGGCGTTCTTCACGGACCATCAACCCGTAGAACACTCCGGCGAGGACGAAGCTCCACACCAGTGCCGAGATCGCGCCGGCGGCGATTCCGAACAGTGGCGAAAGCCCGGCGATGAACGGCCCAATGTCGGCGTTCCCGAACGTTGCGGCAGCCAGCGAGCCGACGAGCAGCGGCATCAGCCAGAACAGAAAGAGGAACAGAAACAGCATAGGGCGGCTTCTGTGCCCAAATCGCAGTGTGAAAAACTGGACGGCCGATCCGAAGTAACTGATCACACACAACGTAATGCCGACACGAGGCCAGAAATGCGGACCGGCATTGCCCTGCACTAAGGTCTGCACGATCTGAGACATCGCGAACGTCACGCTGGCCAGCGCAAGCACGACCGCGCGGTTTGAACTGTCGTCGTCCCATAGTGGCGGACGATGCAGATTCAGTTTCGTGGCACGCCGTAGACAGTTGCGGTACGCGCCCTGCGAAGGACTGACCGCCAGTGTCAGACCCAGGGCAATGATCCAGTTCACATACAACAACACCGGTACGACGAATTCCGGGTTCACGTTCTGGTGTCCCACGATGCCACCCAGGTTCAGGACGCTGATCGTCACCAGAAAGGCGATCGCGGTTATTTTTGAGTAAAGGGCCGCCTGGGCCGATCGCATCCTTCGCACGATCGCCACCATCAGAAACAGAATCAGCGGCGTCTGATAAATCAGCGACTGGATAAACAGCGGCAGAGCAACGCCAAAGAAAGTCGAAGTCTGGCCACCCCGGCCACCGCCAAAGTCCATTGCTTCAATCAGAGCCGGACCGGCCGTCAGCAGGCCGGGAATCGGAATACCCTGCAACACCTGCCACGTTGTGAACGTCGATACGATCAGCAAGAACCCGACGCTCATGTTCGTACCGCGAGTCTTGCCTGGCTGGGCGATCAGACCCGCCAGCATCGCAATACAGTGAAACAACAGAGTCGTTGACAGCAGTACGACACTGGTTGTGCAGAAACCCAGCAAACCAGGTTTTCCCATCAGAGCGCAGAACAGCGAGAACGGGACGATCACAAGGGCGACCAGGTATTCACGGATGGGAGCGCCCAGAATGAATCCCACGGCC
>CAYSJO010000753.1:0-5818 GCA_964431285.1 uncultured Planctomycetaceae bacterium | reverse complement strand
GGGGCAATGGCCGGGAATTCATCTTTAAGCTGACTGAAGATGGGCTCGACAGGATCCACTATCAACGTCTGGATGCGGATGTTTCGGCCTCCCCAATCGTCTCGCACGGACGTATCTACATCACAACCGGGGAAGCAATGTACTGCATCGGTAACGCGGATCACGAAATCCAATCAGACCCGCGCCCGGAACTTGCAGCCATTGCTGACGTCACCGAGGACATCACTCCGGCACACGTACAGATCGTGCCCGTCGAATCACTTCTGAAGAGCGGCCCGGCCGGACAACGACAGTTGCACCAGGTTCGTCTTTACAACAGTCGTGGCCAGTACATTCGAACGGCGAAACCGGAAGACGTGGAATTCAGTATTGAAGGCCCCGGAGCGATCGATGCCGAAGGTCGCTACACAACACCACAAGGAACAGAGCACGGAGCGGTCGTCGTTACAGCCACAGTTGGTGAATTGACTGGTAATGCTCGCATCCGAGTGATCCCGGACTTCCCGTGGAACTTCAATTTTGACAACGGAGAAATCCCCATCTCCTGGGTGGGTGCCCGCTACCGGCACATCGTGATCGACTACGACCTGTTCAAGAAGCTGGAAGGACAAAGCGAAACTCTGTCGCGGCTCTATGTTTATCTGCGATCAGAGTTCGTGAACTTTTCACCGACGCGAGTGTGGGACAACACGACTCCCCGCCAGCGCTGGACGGCCTTCCTGCGGTTTACAAAGCTGCTGGAAGCCGTTCGCACGATCGACGATGCACGAGCCACCATCGATCCGAAGTTGACCATTCTGAAGAATGAAGGCGTCGTGTCAGAGTGGTCCTTTGAAGACCTGGGCGAACAGGGCATCCGACTGACGGTCCAGCGTGGAGAAGACGAAGTCAAAGGCAACGGAGTCATGTGCAAGATCACGACGATTCCGAAGGGAGCTCGCAGCCAGGGCTGGATGGGCCGCCCGAACTTCAGCAAGTATACGATTCAGGCTGACGTCTACTCGGCCCAGCGCGATGGAAAGCAGGGCGACGCCGGAGTCATCGGGCAGCGTTACCGCCTCGACCTGATGGGTGCGGCTCAAACCCTAAAAGTCGGCTCGTGGATCGCACACGAATCGAAATTCAAGGTTGTCCCACTCGAGTGGACTCCCAACACCTGGTACACACTGAAACTGTCCACATCGATCGAAGATCGAAAAGGTACAAAAGTCGCCATTCTGAAAGGCAAAGTCTGGCCGCGTGGCAAAGACGAGCCGGAAGCGTGGACTGTCACCTGGGAAGACACACCCGGTAACGAAATCGGCAGCCCCGGTCTGTTCGGCAATGCGAAGGATGCAGAGATTCTCTTCGACAACGTCAAGGTGACACAGAACTGAGCAGCACTCTCGTTCCCAGGCTTTGCCTGGGAGCTCCCTTCGAAGCTCTGCTTCGCCGATGTCCGAAAATCCACCAGAAGGATTCGAAATCACCGTTGAGCGAGACATGAATTCGGTGACCTATGGGTGGTCGACGCTTGGAACTGGCTCCCAACGAAAGATGATCAAAGTTCTGACGAGCTTTATCGCCATCAGTTGTGGATGTGTATTAGCCGGCATCATTGGGGTGTTGATTTTCAGGAAACCCGTCCAACCTATCTTATACGCCATTTCAGTAATGTTCAGCCTGACCTGGCTGCAAACCCTCTGGGGGATGCGGATTGCGTTTACTGGAGGCCGGCCCGAACGGGTTGTCCTTGGAGAGGACTGTTTTGTTTATGAGCCTGGTGGCAGCAGGATGACCAATAGTCTGGCCGTGTGGGGCACTCTGACTCGTACGTCGAGTCCGATCGAACTGTATGGCCGGATATTCCGCAGTCTGAAACCAGTTACCTTTGCAGAAGGAACGATTCCGAAGTTTGTCCTCGACCGGTCCAGTGTCCGGCAGCGTCTGTATTTCGATCGCGGTGCTGACCGCATCGACGTCGGCGAGTTGCTCCGCGAACCAGAACGCGAATGGCTGGCGGAACAGCTCCAGTCATGGAGTGAGGAAAGACAGGATACCCAATAGAATAAGCGTCGCGCTTGCACTAAGAAGTCAACCATCACCAAACCTGAAGGTGCCCCATGAAATCGATTCCCACCATGACACTGACGGCTGCAATGGTCGTCGCGCTGGCTGCAGCTCCGGCGTTTTCTCAGAAGTACGATCCCACGGCCGAAGCCAGCAAAGGCATCGCCCAGTTCAAAGTCGGTCCCAAAGACTGGCCGCAGTGGGGTGGATGGGGCGGTAAGAATAACACCCCCGACGGCAAGAATATTCCCACGACATGGGACATCGACTCAGGTGAAAACATTAAGTGGTCCGCGAAGCTCGGTTCGCAGACCTACGGCAATCCAGTTATTGCAAACGGCAAAGTCTATGTGGGCACCAACAATGGAGCCGGACATCTGGAGCGGTACCCGAGCAACGTGGATCTCGGTTGTCTGCTGTGCTTCGATGAGAAGACGGGTGAATTTCTGTGGCAACACTCCAGCCCGAAACTACCCACGGGCCGAGTTCACGACTGGCCATTGCAGGGAGTCTGCTGCTCACCGCTGATCGACGGCGAACGGTTGTGGTTTGTCACGAGCCGTGGCGAAGTTCAGTGCTGCGACACGGAAGGCTTCTATGACGGCGAAAATGATGGCTCTTTCACGGCTGAGCCTGTTCAGACAAATCAGGAAGCCGACGTCATCTGGGTGTTCAATATGATGAGCCGCCTGGGTGTCTCGCAGCACAATATGTGCAGTTGCTCGGTCACGATTGCCGGGGAAGTCCTGCTGGTCAATACATCGAATGGTCTGGACGAATCGCACATCAACCTGCCCGCTCCCGACGCCCCCAGCTTTATCGCACTGGATCGCAATACCGGCGAGCTACTCTGGACCGACGGATCACCCGGAAAAAACATCCTGCACGGCCAGTGGTCTTCACCGGCATACGGCGTGCTGGGTGGCCAGGCACAGGTCATCTTCACCGGTGGTGACGGTTGGGTATACAGCTTCGATCCCGAAGGTGACGGCGAAGGCAATGCAAAGCTGTTGTGGAAACTGGACGGCAATCCGAAAGGCTCGAAGTGGATCCTCGGTGGCCGTGGCACACGTAATAACATTATTGCCACACCCGTCATCTACGACGGCAACGTGTACGTCGCCGTCGGTCAGGACCCGGAACATGGCGAAGGCATCGGTCACCTGTACTGCATCGATCCCACCAAACGCGGTGATGTCAGTACGACACTGGCCAAAGACGCAGACGGCAAACCTGTCCCGCACCGTCGCCTGCAAGCCGTTGAACTGGAAGAGGGTGAGAAGATTGAGAAGAACCCGAATTCGGCGGTGATCTGGCACTACTCGAAAGTCGACACCAACAACGACGGCAAGGTGAAGTTCGAAGAAACGATGCATCGCACGATCGGTACGGCCGCGATCAAGAACGATATCCTGTTCATCTCTGACTTCAGCGGCCTGTTCCACTGCCTGGACGCGAAGAAGGTCGACACGACCCGCACGAACGAAGATGGCACACATCCGCCAGTCGTCTACTGGAAGTACGACATGTTCGCGGCGGCCTGGGGGTCGCCGTTGATCGTGGACGGCAAGGTCTACATTGGCGATGAAGACGGCGACATCGCCATCTTCAACCTGTCGTCCGATCCGGAAGTGGCAATGGACGACGAAGAGCCGATCGCCGAGGTCAATGTTGGCAACGCAGTCTACAGCTCCCCGGTCGTCGCCAACGACACGCTGTACATCGCGAACAAATCGACAATCTTCGCGATCGCTGCCGAATAAATTGATTGGCGTTCACTGAGTAAAAACCACGAGCCCCGTCGATCCGGATCGACGGGTCTCGTTTCGTTCCGACCGTCAGTTTCCAAGTGAATACGGAAATCAATCGGCTTCATCCAACACCCGATTGCCACCGGCTTAGTATAAGTAGGTCGTCATCAGATAAAGCTGCGACGCGTCACCGCGTGGCAGTGGTGCCGCGGCCTGACTGACGGCTTCGCCGTACCAGAACCAGCTGTATCCAACTTGAATCTGCAGCAGTTCACTGGCGGCATAGGTCGCGATCAGATCGAGTTCGGATCCGATGTCCTTATCTCCATTCGTGGTGGCTCCGTTCGGAACTGGTGTACCGGCGACGTTGAAGATCGGCGAGGCGGACGCGTCCTTCTCGAACCAGTGAATGGCCGTGAGCAGCGTCAGCTCTTTCGATGGTTTCGCGATGGTCTGGATCGAATAACCAAACAGATTCGAGCCGTCCAGATTGTCGAGAATACCCCAGTAAGCGTGCCCCACCGGAAACAGTGTGTTGAAGTTGTTATTTTCGCCGTCTCCCGGGCTGTCGTCACCGGAACCCCAATAGAAGACACCTTTGATGGTGGGCGTCCACATCACCTGGTTCAATGTGTAACCGACTGCGCTATGCACCATACCGGCCGAGATATCTTCGTCGACCGCGGCAAGAAATGACTCGTTGTCACCGAACTGGTAGGCACCTTCCAGTTCGAAGGCCAGCGTGCTGATCGCGTTGCCACAACAATCTTTGGTGACGGTCCTGCCGTCGTACCTGGCACCGATTGTGTGACGTTCGCCATCAATGCGATTACCCCGGTCGTTGTCCTCATCCAGGAACAGCCAGTAGAAATCCAGGACGGCGTTGTCGAGCCCCTTGTACGTCGAATAGATGCTGGTGAAATACCGGCTGACATCGGGATGATCGAAACTCCTCGGACGGAAGACGTTGCCAGTGGCTCCGTTAACAGGCTGCGTCCAGAAGCCGTCAATGTCCCAGTCTTCGCTCGCGTAGTACAGCTTGACACCTTCGAAATTCCGGTAGGTGTTGCCCCACGCAAGTGGCGAGATCAGGTGCTGCGAGCCGTATTGCAGGAACTGTCGTCCGCCACGTGCATGCACCGTGCCACAACCCACGTCGCCCAGATTCACGTCGACGTAGTACTGCAGCAGGTCGGCCCGGTTTTCGTCGATGGTCGTGACCGAGAGATCCTCATTGAAAATAGAAGCGTCAATCGCCTGCACGTAACCGGTGACGGAATCTCCGTACTTGAGTTCCAGATGGGGAACGATTCGCCACAAGTCGTACGTGCTCCGGTCCGGGCCACTGGGTCGCAGACGGTTGGCCTCGTTCATGTACCGATACCGAGCCTCGCCACCAACCGACGCAGTCACACCATTGCCCACACACACGTTGCGAAAATCAGCCAGGAGCGGTCGGTCGCCGTTCAGTTCATCCAGCCAGTCGTCGAGTGATTCACCGCAGTCCGCGATCGACGCCCAAGCGGCCGAAGTCGAGCCGGGTCCACAGCCCGTGCTCGGAGCGCACGCGGAGCGGGGTCCAGAATCAGCCTTGCCAGTCACAAGTGAAGTCAGACTGACCGACTGATCGAACAGCGAGGTAGCCGCATGCTCCGTCACGTTTTCGTCGGCGACAGTTTGTTCCTGGTCCGCAAGGTTCTCCACAGACGCGTCGTCGGCCTGAGCACTGACTGAGAGAGCCGTGAAGGCGCCCAGCACAGTCCGCAACAGGATTTTCCTGTCCGAGAAAAGCAACCGCATAATCATCCTCCCTGATGTGACCGCTATCCGCGAATCGACGACGGCGCGTTATTTCGCGAAGAATCCTAATGGACCGTCAGGTCGCAATTTTCGGGTAGAGGCGTTTGAGTTTTGTTCTGGCTTTGGCAGTCGTGAACTGCCAGTCCACTCCGGTCTGGGCTTTGTTGCGTTCTTCGGCCCAGGGCGTGGCGCGGGACTGGACTTTCGACTCGCTTTCC
>CAYSJO010000752.1:0-7315 GCA_964431285.1 uncultured Planctomycetaceae bacterium | reverse complement strand
GGAGTCGCCTCAGGGAAATTCGTGCGTGGACTGCCACATGCAGAGTCTGACAACGACTGATGTCCCGCACACGGCGCAAACTGACCACCGCATCCGACGTCGTCCCGCACTGCCTGATGGAGACGTTCAAGCGACGACAGAGCACAGGATTTTCGATCGGGAGGCGGTTGAGATTTCCGAACTGCAGGTACGGCGGGCCCGCGCACTGTTCGTGGCATTACAGGTGCGACGTGAACGTGATCCGTTGAAGGCGGCGGAGGTACTCCCCGAATTATCGTCGCTGGCGGAGGTTCTGCCGGACGACATCGACATCCATGTGGCGCTCGGAATCGTGTTGATTGAGATCAGTCATCTTGACCGCGCCATTCGAGTTCTCGAAGCGGCCATTCGCCTGAATCCGCAACATGAAACGGCTCTAAGTCAACTTGTGATTGCCTGTCACGAATCCGGGAGATCAGAAGCTGGACTTGAATACGCTGATCGCCTGATCGCAATCAATCCCTAGGACGTCGAATGGTTCGGCCGCCAAGCTCATATGTTTGGCCATCTCAGTCGCTTTGAAGAGGGAATCGCTGCCGCCCACCGTGGCCTGAAAGTGGGACCATCGTCTCATTTGCTGCACGCCTGGCTGGCAGAAGCGTACGAACGCACTGGCAATCCCAAAAAAGGCATGCACCTCTTGTCAATGCATAAGACTTTGGATAAGAAGCATTGATTCCTGACCGGGAAGAGTGCTTCCGTGATCCATGAACAAGTCAGTGCAATGTCTGAACGTGTCCGTCTTCCGAGTTCCTGCCGGTTCTCCGCCGTTGCGGCTTTCTGTGCAGTGGCGGCAGTCGCTTATCTCAGTCGCAATTGCCTGGGAGTGTTTGCGGCAGACGAGTATTTTCGGGCGGAATTGAATGCGTCGCGACAACAGCTCAGTGACGTGATGTCTGCCTTCTTCATCGCCTACGGCGTGTTTCAGATTCCTGCCGCCTGGCTCGGGCAGCGATTCGGAAGCCGGATCGTGTTGACGATCTATGCCACTGTCTGGTCCCTCTGCACTGCGATCCTGGGTCTGGGCGGGACGGTAGGGTTCCTCACGGCAGCGATGGCTGCAATCGGTACGGCTCAGGCTGGAGTCTTTCCAAACGCGGCCCGGTCGATCGCCGACTGGATGCCGACACACCGCCGGGCGGTTGCCTGCGGGTTTATGGCTGCCTTTATGTCAATCGGCGGCGCTGTGGCCAGCGGGCTGACCGGCTGGCTGACGGATTTCCTGTCGTGGCACGGGATCGTGCTGGTCTACTCGACCCCGGGGCTAATGTGGGCGTTCGTCTTCTACCACTGGTTCCGGGATCGACCCGAGGATCATCCAGGTGTTACCGAACCAGAACTGGCTTTCATTCGCGGCGAGTCATCGCCAATCCTGCCCGACAAACCGACCGCAGACCTGGCGGTGGACGCGGACAAGGGCGACACGCCCGCAGTCTCGGAATCCACATCGGTCAACTGGCGGGGCATGCTGACGTCACGAGCACTTTGGCTGATCAACGGTCAGCAGTTCTTTCGTGGAGCCGGGTACATTTTTTTTGCGACATGGTTCCCCACCTATCTCCGCGAGACGCACGGTGTTTCGGTCAAGGATGCCGGGCTGCTTTCGAGCCTGCCGCTTTTGGCCGTAGTAGTGGGTTGCTCTCTGGGCGGAATCGTGACTGACTGGTTGCTGGAGCGAACGGGAAACCGCGCCATCAGCCGCAAGCTTGTGGCCTCGCTCAGCCTTGCCATCTGCGGAGTGTTGACCGTCTCAGCCCTGTGGTCCGACGGCCTCGCACCGGCCATGACGCTTATCACGGCTGGTTCATTTTTCGCTGCCGTGGCTGGACCGTGCTCGTACGCTCAGACAATGGACCTTGCCGGTAAACAAATACCGGTCGTATTCGGCATGATGAACATGATGGGCAATTTTGGAGCTGCGGTCTGTCCCCAGCTTGTGACCCGCACTGCTGCGAGCGCCGGATGGGAAAGCGTGCTGTTTCTCTTCTTCGGAATCTACACGGCTGGAGCGATCTGCTGGGCTCTGATCGACACAGAGGCCTGCATCGAATCTGCATCAGGATCAGGTTATCCAGATAATGTCATTTCTTGAATCAATGTGAGTGCGAATATTCAAGGCTTGGCGTATCATTTCGTGAATGCGGCCAATGCATCCATGCCTCATAACGACGTAACTCATTATCAGTAAATGAGTCACTACGCAGTCGTGTTTTTCTTCGGATTCGTTTGGCACGTGGGCTGCCTTTTGCCCCGGCACCTCAAACGGGCCGCATTGGCCCGGTCAAATCTCTCCATGAAGAAGGAACAGGACGATGAAAACCGCCCACCTCAACGCCTCATATTGTCTGCTGCCATGGTTTTGAGCCTGAGCAGTTCGCCGGCCCAAGCAGGCCACTACGGCGAAGTCGATGATCACGCCCGTGACATTTACTACGCCGCAGCACGAGCCGACCGCATCGTCCGGTTCAACTTTCGCTCGGCCCCGCTGACGATTTACAGCTGTTTACGAGACAACCTCTGCGGGATGGTCGAAACGGCCGATTGTGTGAAGGACCTGACCCGTCGCGGTGGAAATCTCCGGCAGATTCAGATTCACATCGAGAAACTGGATGACCAGTTCACCGAGGTGCGAAAGGGCGAAGAGTCTCTGAAGAAATGGGTCTCGCAGTGCCCCCCTTCCGGTTTCAGACGATTCGGAAGCTGCTCGTCGTCAAGCTCGCGAGTAGACGCTTTCAACCTAAAACGACTGTGCGAGCGGATCGACGAAATCGGTAAAGAAATGGAATGCATGCTGAACGATCTCGACAAGCTGCTGATCGATGCCGGACTGGACGGACGGCACCGACATGGAACACACGGTCGACAGGACGGTCGGTCAGACGAACGACGTAACTTCGGACCGGACGCTCCACCGGTGCCTCGACTTGAAATTCCACGGACTTCGACACGAGGCGGCCGACACAGCCAACACCTGCATGGCCGCCCGGTCCAGATTCCCGTGTTCCGCCACAACGGAAAATCGTTCTCGATCTCGTTCAGCTTCTGAGCGAATGCGAACTCCAGGATTCACGAAGCCCGGACTTTCTTTGGAAAGTTCGGGCTTCATTCGTTTACGGGGTCGCACTCAGCGATTCAATCTGGTCAGCGATCGTGTCGATGACGTGTTCGAGACATCCCGCCGCAAGAATGGCGATTTCTGACTGGTAGATGGGCTTCTGGCAGGCGTCTGAAGTCGGCAGATAACCAGCCATTGCTCCGTCTGACAATGGCATGATGATTAATGGCACACTAGGGAAGCGGCGGTTCAGTTCTGATTGCAGCGCTGAGTATGGCTCGCCGTCGACGGCAATCCAGATGGCATCTCCCAGTCGCCACAGTTTGATTGGATATGGCATTTCGCCAGCGGGAACCGAATTCAGCACTTCGAGTTGTCGGCGCTGACGTTCAGCGAGAGCCCGCAGGCGCGCCGCCTCGGCACTGTCGCCCCGATCTCTCGCTTCTGCTTCCTGCGCGTCGAGTGATGCCATCCGCTCTTCCGCCTGGGGAACAGTCGGCAACTCGGGCCGATACTGTAGGGGAATTTTCCAGTCGACCGTCTCGAAACGTTCTGCGGCTGACGCTCGCTCAGAGGGGTGCGAGCGGTATTCCCACTCACCCAGCGTTGCCCCCGAAATGACCGGACCGATGTAGTGATAGTCATGACCGGCCGGCGGCATGGACTCGATGGCCTGCAAGGCAGCGTAAGCGACCTGGCGGCCGTTGCGGTCCGCAACGTCGGTGTCGCCAACGAATCCGAATCGCGGCCCGATGTCGCCACACGGTGCCTGCAGGAACACGCATGGTGCGTCCGTCGCCGCTTCGACGGTTTCACGCAAAGCTCCCACGTAGTCGGGACTGATCAGCGAATTGTCCCACGCGAGTGTTGTGGGATGGCATGGGTAACTGACGATCGTTCCGCAGATGGCGCCTCGATCGTCCGTTATTCGTACGGCATTAACTGGAAGATCCAGATCAACGTCCGGATTGAAGCCGCAGACATATCGGTCCGCCGCCTCATCCCAGGCATCGCGCTGGTGCCCCATGCGACAAGCGGTCGTTCCGTAAGTCAGTGTCGCTGAAGTCAGGTTTGCAACGGCAAAGTCAAAGGCCTGGGCAATCTTCTCGGGCAGCTCATCGAAATAAGGACCGATCAAATCTCCACCTGGCAGATGCTCGCGATTACGGGCCACATAGGCAGCCGAGTGCGTGTGAGAGAACACAACCGTCAGGTGTTCTGAAGTCGTCTGCAGCCTCGCGCACGTCTTCTCGCGAAACTCCGTCATCTCGGGCGGACGAAACAGGCAATGATCCAGCGCGATCAAAACATGACGCTCAGACGCCCCCGAATCCTCAACTGCCATGGGCTCAAAAACGAGGACACTTGCTCGGAGCGGGCGATGAATTCCTGTTGCCTGGTCATGCGACGCAGCGCCCCAGAACCTGTGATAAATGCCGACTGGTGGCGTGATGTCTGCTATGCCAAGCCCGGCGCGCATGCGCGATGTCGGTGTCTGGATATGCGTCGAATTCACTCTCGGCTCCGCTGATCGGCTACGGGTCACGTTTCTTCAGAAGCGGCCGTGGTTGTTCCAATCGTAGCACGGCGCGTCGAATCGGAAATCCGAGACCCTCCAGGTCCTTCTGATCGCCGGCAACTCTCTTGTCGGCCTGGTTGGCGAGAATCGATTCGGCGTACTGCAATCGGCCCGTACGGCCGTCGTAGTACTGGAAGATCACCTGGGGAATCGGGAACGTCATCCAGCGTGTCCCGTGGACCGTCAGGGGATTGTTGAACACGTTGTTGACCTGTACGACACAGTATGTCGGATGCTGCAGTTGATTACGCGGGATGTCGTTGCGGTACCAGGTCGACCAGCGGACGTTGACTTCACGCGGCCCGTACTTGAATGGGCCATTCGCCAGTCGGTCGCCTTCGTCGCTGTTCCAGTGGTTGTTCGAGTTGTGGGGACCGGACGCGAATTCCCAGACGTTGTCCGTGATGTCGATCACAAAACTGTTGTGCAGATCGCCAGTCAGGATGAACACAGGCTTTTCGAGCGTGTCCCAGAAGTTGATCAGCTTTTCGCGCTCGTCGAAGAAGACCGTCCATGCGTCGTCTTTGTTGTTGGCTCGCACGGCTCCGCCACCCACGTGAGGGACCATAAAGTTGACCGAGCTGACGACGAACAGGAAATCCGCTTTACTTTTCCGCATGCCGTCAATCAGCCAGTCTCGCTGAATCGGTCCCAGCATCGACAGCCCCTTCTTGTACGGATCGGACTTGTCGTGCATCTGCCGCTGGCCGCGTGTGTCACATACGAAGAAGTCACAGTTCGCGACGGTCATCTTGAAGTAAGATCGTCGGCCGATGGAGTAGGAGACGTCGCCATCCGCATCGAATTCGGGCCAGACCTGCAACTTGTGCGGACCCAGGACTTTCTCGATGCGGTAGACACCGGCGTTGGGATCTCCGCCCACATCGTCCAGAGCATTGTCGTTGACACCAGCCGTGTCCGTTCCCCAATGAATGTGCAGGTTACTGGCCTGTGCCAGGTCGAGTTTTGAGAAATCGACGGTCTCGTCCACGATGACGTTGCCGCCCTTCTTCACGCTGCTGCGGCTGAGAGTGGCGGGTTGTTTGAACGTCGTCGGGTTGCTCCAACCGAGGTAGTCGTACCAGGCGCTGACGCCGATGTCGCGAAAAACGGCGCGGCGGTCACGCAGGCCGGGTGAACCAGCTCCCCAGATATCGTTCAGGCATTCGTGATCGTCGTAGGTGAAGAAAGACGGCACGGTGGAGTGCCATTTCGTGAGGTTCGGAGCCTGGTCGAGGAATGTTTTGTAGTTCTCCCAGACACCGGTCGTTGTCGGCGCAGCAATGAGGTTCTTCGGTAGTTCGCCCTTGTGACCGACCTGATGCCGCCACTGTTCGGGAGTGAAATCCCGTCGCGTCTCATACATCCAGTCGCCGTTGAGAATTGCAAAACGCACCTCATCGGGAACGCCCTTCCTCAACATCGAAGCGAACCCAGGCAACGATGGCCCGGAACTGTGGGTCGCGTTCTGGTTGTTTCCGCAGGCAAACTCGAAGCTGAAATTGAACAGACCATCCGGATTCAGTTTTTCGTCGACCAGTTCCTTTGAGTCGGGCCATGTGCGGAACGACCCATCGCGACCTGTCTCACGGCCACCGAGCATCAGTTTGTACCAGTACTTTGTGTCCGCCTTCAGGCCGGTGATGTGGACCCAGCCGGTGTTGTCAGACGCCAGACGTGTCCGGACCGGTTTCGTCTCCAGGTCCAGTTTGTCGGGCGAGGTTCCGTAACGGACGGTGAATTCAGCCGTGTTTCGTGTGCGGCACCACACGCCCACGCCGTGGGCGCTGATCCGGCCGAGAATCGGCCCGTGCGTCATATGATTCTCGTCCACTAGGAACTGAGCGGGTGCGGCATCCGTAACCGTGACGGAAGCCAGTGCAATCAAAGCGGACCAAATGGCGGTCTTACTCATGACGACATCTCCCGGCTGGAGAGTGGGTTCGATTCAGCCTCTGACTTCGGGACTGTCCGGCAATCGTGTCTGGATTTCAACCCGCTTCACGCAGTGGGCAGGGGCTTCCAGTTCAAAGAGAGTCCGCCACAAAACGACTCAGCAACTGTGGGATTGTACCGGTTATGTGGGATGCGCCGGATGTGGCAAACGTATGGGCTATCGTAGTCATGACCACAGAAGCGGTTGATCCTGTCGAAACGCTCGTGCCGGCTTCAGCGCGTGTGCCAGTTTCAGCGACTGACACAGTCGTAAGTGCTGCAACAGGCACGCCTGTAACAGTCGTCCGGAATGACCCGCGCCTGCCAGATGCAATGAACACACACGATGCACGGGTCGAAATACGAGTAGGGGATGGACCGTTCTGTCCGAATGACAGGATCCATCCTGTTGCAGCGTCAGTGACGACACGCTGCTCTGGTCCGGTTACCCGGATCAATAATCTGTGCAGGTCAGCCCGATCGAAGGAGCCGATTGTGACTGAATACTCGTGGCTGAAGGCATTCCGGAACCGACTCCTCATGCCTCGCGGGTCGCGGTCATCGCGTGTGTCCATGGAACGGCCGAGGTCTATTCCAGTTGTGCTTGAAAAACTGGAAGATCGAACTCTTCTAACGGCCGCTGTGCAGTTCGGCAACGGAGTGCTGCAGGTACTGAGCGACGCCGACGAGGACATTGTGGTTCGTGA
>CAYSJO010000751.1:0-3011 GCA_964431285.1 uncultured Planctomycetaceae bacterium | reverse complement strand
TTCCGTGGAGTCAGGACGGCAAGAGTCCGCGGACAAAGTCCTGGAGCTGGTTCCTGGCCGCCCGGGCGAAACGGATGTCGTGGAAGGAAACCGCTGATGTGTTCGAGACGTCCTGGCAGACCGTGTTCCGCAGCATCCGGTGCGCGGTCTACTGGGGCCTGGTGCATGTGGACTTCTCCGGTGGAGTATGCATCCCTTCTGACGTCATTCGAAGAACTGCGTTCCGCACCTTAACCGGCCGTTGCCGCCGACGGTGGAAACACACTGTCGCGAGTCCGTCGGAATCTAGGTGCTTCTACTAAATCCCCTCGAGCACTCACTCGATCTCTGACCGGTGGACTGGCAATTGTGATCCTCAGTGTGACGGTTGCCGCGTGTATCATTCAGGCCGCTGAGAGTGAGAGAACGAATGCCATTAATGAGAGCACGCCCGAGACGTCAACTGAAGAATTATTTCAGCAGGGCGAAGAAAGTCCGGCCCGGTCGAAGCGGCTCTCACCTCCGCACACGACGCGAAACGGATTTGTAGCGGCCGGACCGACAACTGCTGCCGGCAACGCACGCGAAGACAAAGCGGATGATAAGGTAGCTCGGGTGCGTGCCCTCGTCGAAAAGCTGCGGAACGAGCACATCGTCTGGGATGGTGGCTTCTTTGGACTGCATGTGCGTGAGAAGTCTGATACCGCTCAGGCAATTCTCAAGCACGGGAAGGAAGCCATCCCCGCGTTGTACGAAGTCCTCGACAACGCGAAGCAGTTCGCGGCCGCGCACGCATTACTGACGCTGATTGATGGTAAATACAAACGAACTGCCGGTGCATGGAACGGGCTTCATGTGAAACTGCACGCTGACGGTCGGCAAGAGTTGTTCCCCCGACAGATCCCAGACATCAAAGCGATCTGGAGCAGGACACTTAAACGCGGCGTGGGGTTACAACTGGGGTCGGACATCAGAGAGTGGAACGTCGGAACCATGCCGACATTCACAATGGACGTCCACAACTACGGACCGGAAACACTGGCACTTCCGCCTCACAGGAACTCTATGAAATCGCAGTCGACGGCCGCTGGTACAAGTGGACGGGGTCCATTGACGTCAGCAGTCCCTTTAAAACGCCTGGTGAGGGACTGAAGGGGATTCCACTTCGAGCTGACGGCTGGCATTTCGCGCGAATCGAACCCGCTCAGGATGACGTCACGGTTGCGCCACTGAAGCTGGTTCCCGGCCGACACACAATCCGCGTTGCATGTTCTCCAGATCCCGTCGATGCGACCGTGGCCAGACCCGTTCGCGTCGTCAGCAATGCCGTTGAGATCGAGATCAAAATGGCGAACGACGCCTGGAGTAATGTTGACCATGGGCTTGTGGGAAGACTCGTTGTTGCAGCCGCAACGATCGAAGCGAATCAACAGATCGATCTGAAGCTTGAGCTTCGAAATGACAATCCCCCTACTGGTCGGCTGCTGGCAATTCAGTCAGGCGATCCGTTTCACTTTGAGCCACGCGTCACCGACGCCCGAGGCTCACTCGTTAAACCGACAATGCACCGGATCGACGTGTTATTCTCGCCGAAGTGGAAGGTTGTGAAGCACGGCGCCGACTCAACAGTCACGATTCCGCTGAGTATTCGGTCTGCGGACGGTGCCAGGGATTTGCAGCTCAATACAACGACGAAGATCTGGAAGCTGCCAGCGGGGAAGTACCACATTGCCGGTACTTTTACGGCGCCGACGAACTTCGAATTGCCAGGACTGCAATACAAGGGCGAGGCAACGCCCTAGTCTGGCAAACTGGTCCTCCCGGTGATCATGGTTGAGGTCACCGGCGAGTAGCGAACTGAGCTTAACGGTTCACCGGTCGAGCGAATCAAACCCGATTTCGGCATTAGGGCTTCACGCCAGACGTTGATCCTCGCCGCCGCCCGCCTTTCGCCAATGGTCTCGATCACAACGTTTTGAAGTTTTTCGGTCCAGGATGTTTTGTTTCGCGCACCGAATCGCATGAACACTGGTCAATGGGCCCCGGCCGGTACTAAAAGCCGTCAATCACGCTTGAGAATCAGGCACCGATTACGGGACGACCAGCCGGGAGCAAGTTGCACATCGTTCGCCCAACATCCCACCGAGTCGGCATCTTCGTCACTGCCCGCTGTCTGGTGGGCATTTCCAGGGAGGCAAAGTCATGATGAGAACAGTCACTACCCTATGTCTGATGGCAGTTGTGGCCGTCACCGGAACGGCGGCGGCAGAAGAGTCCCGCGTTCAACTACTGACAATTCCGATTTCAGCACTGCCGATTCAGAAAGACGCAGCGCCCTCTCCGAAGGGCCTTGTCGAGGCCCCCAAAGATGATAAGGACGTCAAACAATCGAAACCGATCGAACTCTACAAGTGCGTCAAGGTTCGTGATCCTGACCACATTGCTCCGTGTGCAGAGCACAAGCTGATCGAAGTGCGAGACCCCTGCTGGAAACCAGATCCGTGCGTATGCGGGCCACAGAAACCGAAACTTGTCTTTGTGAGCATCTGTGTCCCGAAAGTGACAAAGTGCTGTACCCAGGCTGCGGCTTGCGGTCCCGCGGCCTGTGGTCGTCCGGCACACTGTCGACAGAAGTGCTGCGTCTGCTCGTGCCAGCACAAACCACTCCGACACATCTGCGTTGCCGACGGTCGTTATCAGAAGTTTGACTATGGCCGATACCGGGTCGAAGTTCGCGTCAAGCGCGACCACATCGAAGTTGACTACGATGACTGACCTGCCGCAGGTTCAATGAAGGATTTGTGCTGGTTCAGCGGGAACTGGAATTTGAGCAGGCTGGCGTTAGCGAGTTGAGTTTGAGATCATTGTGGGATCGAGTTGAGTGTCAGGCTACTGCCCTTGGGTCCTGACGTCGCTGGCGGGCTTCTTCCAGTTTGCGGTCCCGCTCGGCAAAGATCTGTTTCTCGATACCGTTGAGTTTGTCGGCGGGGGCCACATATCCAATCGCACTGTGTAGTCGTGTGTGATTGTAG
>CAYSJO010000750.1:0-3779 GCA_964431285.1 uncultured Planctomycetaceae bacterium | reverse complement strand
GCAGCAACTGCTCGACATGAAAGAGGGCTTTGACGTGGGCCTGGAAATGTCCGGCAATCCATCAGCCTTCCGCGACATGCTCGACAACATGTGCCACGGTGGAAAAATCGCGATGCTGGGTATTCCCGAGTCCGAGATGGCGATCGACTGGAACACCGTCGTCTTCAACATGCTGACGATTAAGGGCATCTACGGCCGAGAGATGTACGAGACCTGGTACAAAATGACCGTCATGCTGCAGGGTGGTCTGGACATCACGCCGATCATCACGCACCGCTTCCACTACACCGAATTCGAACAGGGCTTCCAGGCGATGCTCAGTGGCGAATCCGGCAAAGTCGTTCTCGATTGGAGTCAGTAGCCGCATTAGCACGAATCCGAGAACTCTGATCCCAGCTGAGCTTTGATAGCAGCGACGTTCTTGACGTGCTTCCGCAGTTTTCGGTGGGCTGCTCTGCGGATTTCCAACTCGCGGTAAAGTCTGACCGCCACTTCAAAGAAGGCTTCGCGAGTCTGAAAATCGCCCCCCGCAAGCTTTTCGCGAATGTAGTTTTCAATGTCGCCGCTCATGGGTTTCGTTCCGGTGTATGAGCCGTGTGCATTTCATTCCTTTCCCCATAATCCGCAGAATCGATCCAAACGGTCAGCAATTCCTGCCTGACAGGTATTCTGCCGCGGGCTAGATTTCCGGCAGAGAGATTCCTGAGACAACGCGGAGCTTGATTCCATGCAGGTAACCCTGACCGCTGTCGGTCCCGACAACCGCGGGCTGGCTGATCCGATCGTGCATTTCGTGACGTCGCGGGGAGCGAACATCCACGAGATTCAGATGTACGACCGCGACGACGCGCGCGTCTTTGCGATGCTGCTGCGGATCGAATGGCCGGAGTCGGAATCGTCAGTCGGGAAGCTCCGCGAGATGATGAACGAGATCGGTCGCGAGAAGGGATTGGAGATTCGGACCTGGTCGCGGGACGAACACCAGCGACCGGCACGGATCGCGATCTGCACGACCTACCGGCCCGAACCGGCACTCGCCGTGCTGCGGGCAATTCGGGACAAGCGATTGAATGCGGAAGCGACAGTGATGCTGGGAAACCGACCCAACTGCCGAGGTGTGGCGGAGCAGTTCGATGTCGACTGGCACATGATCGGCGACGAGAAAGGCAATCCCGACAACGATCGTATGGTCGCGCTGTTTGACGAGTACGACGTCGACTACATCCTGCTGGCCCGCTACATGCGCATGATCCCGGCCAGCACATGCTGGCGATTTGCTGGCGGCCGAATCGTCAATTTGCATCACGGCATCCTGCCGTCCTTCCCGGGACCCAGGCCCTACGAAGACGCGTACAGCCACCACATGCTGACCTATGGAGCCACCATCCACTTCATCGTGCCGGAACTGGACGCGGGAAATCAGATCATCAATCAGGATACGTTCACGGTGTTCCCCGGCACGCCGCTGGAAGAAGTCAAACGCAAAGGCGAACAGGACAACGAACCGGCCTGCCTGGTCGAGGGTGTCCGTCGAGTTGTCGAACGTGTCGTCGAACTGCACTTCCACCGCGTCGCACGTATGCCGTCCACACGATAGATGGCATGAAACGCAGCTCATCCGCTCAATCCATGCGATTGATCCCATAAGCGCCCATAGATTCGACGTTGTGTCATGCGCTGCTGAGATTTACGATCGATGGCTGCTGCTGAAGCCCGTTGGTGTCGATACCCAACGAAGTCTCAGTGATCTCGCAAAGGATAGAAGCATGTTCGATTTCACTCTCGGTGGTCACAGTCGCAATTGCGCAGGGGTTACGCGACGGGACGCTCTTCGCGTAGGGACGCTCAGCCTTGGCGGCCTCTCGATGACCGATGCCATGTACTCGCGAGCGATTGCCGCGCAGGCCAAATCATCCGGCAAGTCCGTGATCTGTTTCTGGCTGGATGGCGGTCCGACACATATGGACACTTACGACCCAAAACCAGATGCGCCAGCCGAATACAAAGGCCCGTTCGACGCGGTTACCACCAGTGTGCCCGGTGTGCATTTGAGTGACCAGTTTCCGAACCATGCCGCTGTGATGGACCGAATGAGCGTTGTGCGTTCGGTGTACCACAACAACGGCGATCACTTTGCGGCTGCTCACTGGATGTGGACCGGCTACCACGGCAGCAACGCGGCCAACCGCGAGCCACAGTTTCCGGGCATTGGGGCGATCACGGCAAAGCACAATGGCTCCAACCAGCCAGGAGTGCCCGCTTCCGTGGCAATCCCATACGCGATGACAGTCGGCATCCGCCCCGGTTATCAAAGCGGTGCATTTCTGGGTGTGGCCACCAATCCGTTCGACACGGGATCCGACCCGAATTCCTCCCGATTCAAAGTCCAGAATCTCGCGATTCCAACTGGTATCGACGCGGGTCGCATCGACGACCGCAAGACTCTGTTGAGCCGCATCGACCGCGTTCAAAAGGACATCGATTCTTCGGGACTGATGGACGGCATGGACTCGTTCAACCAGGACGCCTTCGAGTTGATGACCAGCGAAGGAGCCCGCAAGGCGTTCGACATCAACAGCGAAGACCCGCGACTCCGTGACCGCTACGGTCGCAACTCGGTCGGGCAGGGAGCGCTGCTCGCACGACGCCTTGTCGAGGCTGGCGTGTCGTTCGTCACCGTACATTCGGGTGGTTGGGACAATCACAGCGGTATCGAGAAGGCCGTGAAGAATGGACACGCTCCACGCATGGACAACGCAGTTCCGTCACTGATCGAAGACCTTGAACAGCGTGGATTGCTGGACGATGTCATTGTGATGGTGATGGGCGAATTCGGCCGCACACCGAAGGTCAATGGTGGCGCCGGACGCGATCACTGGGGGAATTCGATGTCCGTGCTGCTGGCGGGCGGCGGGATTCGACCTGGACAGATCGTCGGAGCGACCGACGCGAAAGGTACGCGACCAATTCAACGAGCGGTCAAGCCGGCTCATGTTCTGCACACCGTCTATCACCAGTTGGGCATCGACACCTCGATTGCTCATCTGAATCGAGCGGGCCGGCCGATCCCGATTCTGAACGAGGGCGAAGCGATCTCTGAACTGCTCTGACGCATGCCATCCAAACTGGCTTCAATCCAGCTTCCGAATCGACAGAATGCCCCGGTTGTCGCCGACAGCTGGGGCTTTTCTTTGAAAGGACGCAATGACACATCGCGTATTGAGCGTGGGACAGTGCGGCATGGATCACGGGTCGATCAGTCGGTTTCTGGACCAGCACTTCGACGTCTCGATCGAACAGGCTCACGGGGCGGATCAGGCGCTCGACAAGCTGCGCAGTGGGTCATTCCAGCTGGTGCTGGTCAACCGAGTGTTCGATCAGGACAGAGGCGACGGAATGGCCCTGATTCAGCAGGTTTGCCGTGACGACTCACTTGGCGATGTACCGGTTATGCTGGTCTCAAATTATCCTGAGTACCAAGAACGAGCCGTTGTACAGGGGGCCGCTCCCGGGTTCGGCAAAGCGGGATTGAACTCACCCGACTTGCCAGGCCATCTCGCAACGTTCCTGAGCGATGAATCCTGAACCCCTCTGCCATGCACGACGAACTGCGTCCAGATCGACGTCTCAATCGACGAGCCATTCTCCGGACTGGTGCGATCGGTGCGTTGGGATTGGACCTCGCCACCGTCCAGAGCATGCGATCGCAGGCGAATCCGGAATCGGCTTCAGGCCACGCCAAGTCCGTTCTGTTCGTCTTCTTGTCCGGAGGACTATCG
>CAYSJO010000749.1:0-14552 GCA_964431285.1 uncultured Planctomycetaceae bacterium | reverse complement strand
GAAGACGCGACGTCAATTGTCGGTGCGTTTCTCAGAACTGCCCGCCTGATTTTCACTCCCGATTCACACTCGCAGGTTTCCCGTGGCCGGTTCGGTCCATGTTTCTGTCCTGCTGCGCGAGGTTCTGCAACAGCTGGACCTCTCGTCTGGACTGACAATCGTGGATGGAACACTGGGGGCCGCCGGGCACAGTCAAAGGATCGTCGAACAGATCGGTACGGAAGGCACACTCGTTGGCCTCGACCGTGATCCCATGATGCTTGGGTTCGCCGCTGAAAAAATCAGCGGTCCCAACATTCATTTGCGGCAGGCCAGTTACCTCGACATTCGAAGTGAACTTGATGGGCTCGGGATTGAATCCGTTGACCGCATACTGCTCGATCTGGGGTTGTCGTCTGATCAACTCGCCGATCGAGACCGCGGTTTCGGATACTCGACCGATGCTCCCCTCGATATGAGATTTGATGTGCGTTCCGGCGAGTCCGCGGCGGACCTGCTGGCGCGTATTGATCAGTCTTCTTTGACAGACATCCTGCAGACGTACGGTGAGGAGCGGTTCAGTGAGTCGATTGCCCGGCACATCGTCGAGCGGCGGCACACGCGACCGATCCGAACTACTGGTGGCCTGACTGCGGCTGTTGATGAATCCATTCCGGCTCATGTGCGGCGGCAGTCCCGAAAAGAGCCGTCCACGCGTGTGTTTCAGGCGTTGCGAATTGCCGTTAACGACGAGCTGCGACATCTGGAACAGGCCCTGGACAGCGGGTTGTGGGAGTGCCTGACTCCTGGAGGTCGGCTGGTGGTGATCACGTTTCACTCACTTGAAGACAGGCTTGTGAAGAATTCGTTTCGGGGTGCAGACCGCTGGCAGGTCTTCACCAGGAAACCGATCTCGCCGACACCGGCAGAGATTCGGAATAACCCGCGCTCCAGGAGCGCCAGACTTCGCACCGCGGTGAAGCTATGAGCAACGAACAATTTGATGGCCAGTCGGCAGAGATTTACGCCGGAGCTGGTAATGCACCGGAACACTCGCACGTCGATGCTGCCGAGGATGGCGGCGAAATCGACGGCACGGTTGAACCAACGTCGGATGATTCCACCGACGACTGGGGGTTCGAGGGCAAGAAACGTAAGCTGACGCGCGAGGTGCTCGTCGGCTTCGCCGCCATTGGAGTGCTCGTCGCAGTGTTCGGGATCGTGGTTGCCAAGAGCTTCTTCGGCGATGATGCTGACGAAAAGCTGGCGGAAGGACCTCCCGCTGGAACGCCCGGACCAGCAAGTGAAATACCGCCGCCACCCGACGGTGACGCCGACGAATTCCTTCCACCAGCATCGCCCGGACCAGGCGGACCCGCCCTCACACACGATGGCCCGATCGAGCCAGGCGAGGGCAACTTTGGTGGGGAACCGACGCCGACGAGCATTCCCGACATCCCCTGGCCAGACACGTCTCCCGACAGAACGGTTGTGAGTGTTGACCCGGACGAAGACCTTTTCGGACCATCGACGCCTACTCCCGACCTAGGCAACCCACCTGGCGAGTGGATACCCGGTGAAATCCCAAGCCCCGACACTGGAACGGAACGGCCGTCCGGTTTGTTGGATTCGCAGCCAGTAGCATCGTCAGAGTTTCCGGGGACTGGTGACCTGCCGTCTCCGCTTGACACACCATCAGGACTGCCCGCACCAATCGAACCGACGTACGAAATCGCCAGCGCGCCACCTGGTTTGGATCACGATCTTCCAGGCAGCACGTCCGGTGATCCGTTCGCGGCCGAAACGCCGACCGATCCGCTGACGGGATTGCCCATGCCCGACCCGGGCGGTCCCAATCCGGCACTAACAACAAATGATCCGGCTTACGGTTCTGGTTTATTGCCCGGGCCGGACGTGTCAGTTCTTCCAGACCCCTCGACATCAGTTGGTTCGGACAACATTGTCGGAACGACTGGCAACGAAATCCCAGGTCCGAGTTTCGCGGGTGAATCGGGTCCCGCACTGGGCGATGTGACACCCGGATATCGAGACGAGCCGGTCGCCCCGATTGGCGCGTTGCCTGATCCCGGTTATCCGCCCTCAACCGAACCGGCAGCACTTCCGGTCATCGAACCGTCCGGCCCGTCCCCAGCGATTGCGGCTTCGGGTGATGGATTCGAGTCGCCCATCGTGCCAGAGTCGAATGAGCTTCCAGGCATTATTGATCAGCCGGGTCTGGTCGGTACGTACAACAACAGTCCGCTGACGGGAGAGCGGTCGAACATTGGCTCAACCGGTCTCCCTTCTGGAATCGCGGCGGAGCAGTACACAGTGCAGCAAGGCGATTCGTTCTGGACGATCTCGAAAAAAGCCTACGGCAGCGGTCGCTACTGGCAGAAACTGGCCGATTTCAACCGCGGGCAGATTCCCAATCCGGATCGCATGCGGGTTGGTGCGGTCATTTCAATTCCCGATCCGACCGTTTTCGGAGCGAACACCTCAGCGTCGTCGTCGGCTGACACTGCGGCGTTGGTTGCGTCGATCGAAAACGCGAATCGTGTTGGTACGACGGCTTCGTCGGCTGGTACGGATCGTTCGGATTCGGGCGGCATTTTCTTCAACGCACAGGGCTACCCGATGTATCGCATCGGTGGACAGGACACCCTGACGACGATCGCTGCGAAGCATCTCGGACGCACGTCACGGTGGAAGCAGATTTACCACATGAATCGCGAGGAACTGCAAACTCCGGACAAGCTGCAGATTGGCATGGTCCTGCAACTTCCTGCCGACGCCAGTCGGGTCCCACTAATTGCACGCAACTCCACGTTCCGATGAACGACAGGTTGGGAGCAGTCCCGCCTGATCTCCGGAACCCGTTGCATGTTCTTCCGCTTTGGCAGTGCAGTCTTCCTCGTCGTTGTGATGTCGCTGATTGGGATCGCGATCGAGAAGCAGAATCTCGACCTGCGTCGTGAGATCAGCCGGCAGCACTACCGCATGGACGTTCTGCAGGAAGAACACGCCCGCTTACGGCTCCGCTCGCAGCGACTGGCCGCCATCGAGCGACTGTCTGAATCCGTAGATGCCAGCGGCAGCGATGGTCTGGCCACGCCCAGTTCTCCACGCCCGGAACGAGCGCGGGGAGAACGACGGTTGCCCCCATTGTTCTGGAGTCGGCCGCTGGCCGATCCGCGCATCGAAAACAGGCACTGAGTTTCCGGCTCCCGAGACTAGTGACGGTCCGATTATTCCATGCTCCATCAACCCCTCGCCTGGCGAACAAAGCTGCTGGCCGGGCTGATGCTGTTCCTGTGGCTGATCGTCGCAACGCGACTCGTCCACATTCAGCAGTTCCAGAAAAAGGAACTGTCCGCTTCGGCAACGCGGCAACGGGAAATCGAAGTCGAGGTTCCCGCGCGTCCGGCAGACATTGTGGACCGCCATGGAAAACTTCTCGCGTCGACAATCGTCATGCCAAGCCTGTTCGTTGACCCGACGCGTCTGGACGTTGACGCGGAGTTCTTCACCGGGCTGTCTGCGGCACTGAACCTCGACGAGAAGCTGCTGGTTGAAACGATCGAGAACGCGCGAGAACGAAAACGTCGGTTCGTCTGGCTCAAGCGACGCCTGTCGCGCGATGAACTCGCAGCTGCCGAAGACCTGGAATGGCCGGCCGGGTCACACGGATTCCGGGACGAGTTTCTGCGACGTTATCCTCAGGGGCAGCTGGCAGCGCACGTGCTGGGCCTCCGCGACATTGATGGCCACGGCCGCGGCGGCGTAGAGCAGAGCCTGAATCATCTCATCGTCGGACAACCCGGCCGCCGGCGACTGGTCCGAGACGCGATGGGGCGGATTGTCGAGGTCAGCTTTGATCCGGAAAGCGAACCACAACGCTTCGCCGAAGTCAGCCTCACCATCGACCTCACGGTGCAGATGTTTGCTGAGAAAGAACTCGACACGATTGTCGAGAAATGGAAACCGCGGTCCGCTTCCGTGATCGTCGTGGATCCGCGTGTTGGTGATATCCTGGCCATGGCGTCGCGGCCCACGTATTCGCCGGATAATCCCTCCGATGTCCAGGCCGATGCATGGAAGAACCAGGCCATCAGCATCGTGTACGAACCGGGGTCCACATTGAAACCGTTCATCGTCGCGTGGGCTTTGGAGCAGGGCTTGATTGATCGCGACGAAGTATTTTACTGCGAGAAAGGCCTGTACCTGATGGGCCGCCGTGAACTGCATGATCATGGCAGTTACGGGGAGCTGAACGTGACCGATATCCTAGTCAAGTCGAGCAACATCGGCATGGCGAAGATAGGTGAACGCCTGCGAAATGCGGAACTTTACCGGGCAATGACCGCGTTCGGCTTTGGCAACCGAACGGGGGGCGATCTGCCGGGTGAATTGTCTGGTCTGCTGCGTCCACTGGATGAGTGGAACCTTTATTCAACAGGGTCCATCCCGATGGGGCAGGAACTGGCAGTGACACCGTTACAGTTGATTACGGCGCATGCGGCCCTGGCGAACGGCGGGCGTCTGATTACTCCTCGAATCCTAAGTCGTGTGCAGGGTCAGCGACACGATGCGAAATCTGCTCTGATCGATTCGACTGAGAGACCGAACCGATCCGTCCCCACCACAATTGTGACTCCCACAGTGCAGGCGGACGTCGCGAAGTGGATTGTCGAGGTGCCAATGACGGAAGTCGTCAAACGCGGTACCGGAACAAAGGCCCGACTGGATGCCTATCGAGTCTTCGGCAAGACAGGGACCGCGCAAAAGATGGATCCGAACGGCGGCGGCTATTCGGACACGCTGCATACGGCGTCGTTCGTGTGCGGCGCACCTGCTCATGATCCGCGCGTGCTGGTTCTGGTGGTCGTCGATGAACCACAGTCGGGCAGGACGCACTACGGCGGACTCATCGCCGCGCCGTCAGCCAGAGAGATCCTCAACCGAACGCTGCTGCACCTGGGAGTTTCGCCCGACGCCGCACTCCGCACAGCAGAGAAGAGTCAGTAACACGTGGCAATTCCGGAAAGGTGGCTCACAAACCCTCTCCCCGCTGGGCCGCTGGAGATGGGTTTATACTGAAGACCAATTCTGAAAATGCTTTTAGTAGACGCCTTCTGCATCCACACTCAGCCACCTTCGCTACGCTCGCGCCTGGCTGTTTCCCAGGCAAGAAGAGCTTTCTTGCGTGTGGTTCCCCAGCGGTAGTCGGCAATCACCCCGGTCTGTCGGATGACGCGATAGCATGGAATGAGACAGGCCAGTGTATTTGCAGCCACGGCCGAACCGACGGATCGGGCGGCAGCGCAGTTTCCTACCGACTCGGCCAGATCGCTGTACCTGACGATTGCTCCACGCGGGACTTTCAGCAGCGCACGCCAGACGCGAAGCTGAAAATCGCTACCACGGACAATCGCGCGAAACTCAGTTGGTCGACCCATCGAATGCGGGTCAAACACGGGGGCAACAACGTTCGCGGCGTGGTCGTCATTCCATTCGATACGGGCAAGTGGCCAGTCTTCGTGTATGGCGGAGGCGGCCATTGTGCGGCTGCGGGATTCGACGAACGTCAAATGGCAGATGCCTCGCGGTCCCTCACCCACAAGGCAGTGTCCGAACGGACTCTCCGCAAAGCCTGCCTGGATCGTCCATCCCGCGCCGCCTGATTTCAGCTCACCGGGAGACGCGGCCTCCAGCGTCACATATAGATCGTGCAGTCGCCCGGGTCCCGACAGGCCAACCTCCAGAGCCGCATCCAGTACGCTCTCACCATTCCGCAGAAGATCGCGAGCATGCGCATGCGTCAAACACTGCAAAAAGCTCTTGGGAGTAATCCCCGCCCAGCGGGAAAACAGTCGCTGAAAATGAAACGGACTCAACTTCGCTTCACGCGCGAGTGTCGCGAGGTCAGGCTGTTGCGTGAACCTCTGATCGAGGAACTCAATGACACGGGCAATTCGTTCGTAATCGGTCATGCCACGAATCTAGAAAGTCACAGCTGCAGTCCCACCCGATTCTTGCGACATTGCCACGTATCGATCAAATTGCAAATCGGAGGTATCAGATGACAACAGCGAGTGAATTGAGACAGTGTTTTCCGAGAACAGGAACACTGAGGTGGATCGGCCTGAGTTCGGAACGGCGAAGTTCGATCGCAAGTGTGAGCGAAGCCGCTGTAGACGTTGGAACAGGACTGATTGCCGATTACCACGCACGCAGCGGTCGATCGAAACGCCAGGTTACGATTATTCAACAGGAACATCTGGATGCGGTCGGTACGCTGCTCGAACGCGAGTCAATCCCACCGGAGATCACACGCCGCAACCTCGTCGTGTCAGGAATCAACCTTGTGGCGTTGAAGGACCAGCGATTCCGAATCGGAGAAGTGGTGTTCGAGGGAAGTGGCCCATGTGCACCATGTTCCCGAATGGAGGAGAACCTCGGTTCTGGTGGATACAACGCGATGCGAGGACACGGTGGCATCACAACAATGGTTATTGAAGGTGGAACGATTCGCGTGACTGACACGGTCGAGTGGATCGGCCCACGTGAGACGACCGACGATGATGCGGATGACGCCGAATAGCCCGTTTCCCGTTCGCTCATCTCCCGATGCAATTCAACAGACTCCAGCATCTTCTTCCACACCACTTGTCGAACGCTCGGAATACGAGCAATGCAAGTCGACTCATGAAAGAAGTCCTCTAGAGCAGAGTGACGCAGCTCAGCGTGGTTTCGGGGGAAACGCGGGAAGATCGACGCCAATCTGCTGTCGCCATTCATAAGGCACAGCTGGTGGAAACAGTGCCTATTCGTTGGAAAAATACTGCAGGCCGCGCAGACAGACTTTGTTGGTTGGTCCGGCCTTGAATGTCAGGCGCCAGTCTTGCGCTGTGGCGGCTGTGAACTCAACGGATGCATCAGCCGTCAGGATGGGCAGCTCTGTGACGACTCGGGTATCGTTGCCATTACGTGTCTCAATCCGGATGCCGTGCGCCCGGTTGTACTTGCCACTGTGTTCTGAATGAACGATCAACCTGTTGAGTGAGACCTCCGCAGGAAACGTCAGATTCAGGACGACCCGGCCGTCAGGCTGCTTACTGGACGCCCACATCCACTGCTGCCGAAACGTGATTCCGGGTCCAGTACTCGGCAGGATCTCACGCCGATTCACATTCGTGACTTTAGAACCGTTGTCTTCTCCCGACGGTGTCGTCAGCACCGGGCCATAGGCGGGATGGCCGGGTAGTAACATCGGCCCCAAAGTGGTCACTTAAGGAAACAGTTTATATCGAGCGGGCAGGTCGCGTTCGGCTGAGAACTTCAGTTTGGGAAAGACGCGCTGCGCCAGAGACAGGACTCTGACATCCTCTGGAATGAACTCGGGTGGCGTTGAGGCGTCCCGAAATCCGTTCGTTCGGTGGTTTCGGTTGTAGGCCATCACGGAGTGCGACGTTGTGATGTCGTAGCCGTAGGCGTCGACATGCGGCAGACCACACGTATGTGCGAGCTCATGCCGCAGCGTCGATTGAGTATTCGGCAGACGGTTAATGGAAAATGATGACATGACCAGCAGGCCGCCACCGCGATTAATGCCGCCATTGATGGTCCTGCCGCCGCCGATCGGCCAGCGTTCGCGAGCGTTCATCACTAGGCAGCAGAATGTGTACGGACACTGAAATCGACTGACTGAGTAGTGATCGAGAAGTTCGGCAGTCCAATGCAATGCAGGCTGAGCTTTACCCAGTGATTTGTAATATGACAGTGGCCGCTTCAATCGCACGACGTCCGGAACGGTCTTCGCAAATTCGAAAGTGTCGCGTTCGGACAGTCGTTTGTGAAAGAACTCCTGAGACCACTTAAGGTGCCGAATCCAGGCGCGAGTCTCATTTTGCGTGGGTGGTTTCTGATCGGCCGCTACAAGAATGACCGGCAGCATGCGGACTCGGTCTGGCGGCAGGAATTGATCCACATCTGCCCGGGTCGGAATCAACTCCCCGTGTCGCACGACTCGACAACTGCCAGGCCTGTGTCGCACCCAGCGTCCGGATCAGTCCGTTGACATCGAAGCCGGTGGCAATGAAGTACTCGGAAAGCTCCTCCAGCAGTTCCGGGTGGCTAGGTAAATTGTGGGCACCCATGTCGTCGACAGGGTCAACGATTCCTCGCCCGAACATCATCGCCCAGATGCGATTGACAGTCGCCTGTGCAAACCACGGGTTTTTCCTGGACGTAAGCCACTGAGCGAGTCGGGCACGGCGGTTCGCGTCGGATTTGTCCGGACTTGGTTCTCCACCAAGAAACGCGGGCTGGACCACCTCATCGGAGTCGGGAATCTTCACTTCACCGGTTTGCGTATCCGTGACCTGAAAAGTGACCGGCTGATTACCCGTCGCCCGCTGCAGTCGTGCAAAGAATGCTGCGTATCCCCAGAAGTCCTTGCGCTTCCAGTGGTCGAACGGGTGATCGTGGCACTGGGCACACTGAATTTGCGTGCCGAGCAGAATCCGCGATGTGCTGGCAGCGAGGTCCTCAGGCTTGAGCTGCAGGGCCGTGTAGAACAGTGCCGGCCCGGTTTGATTGGCATTGCCATTCGCAAGCAGCAGTTCCGACACCATGCGGTCATACGCGACGTTGTCGGCAAACTGACCTCGCAACCACGTTTGAAATCCATTGTCGCCACCGAACCGCCGCACGTTGACATCCGGCGGCAGCATTGCGTTCTTCCAGACATTGGCGAAATGCGTGGCGTGCGTCGGCTTCTTCAGCAAAGCTTCGATCAGTCGGGCTCGCTTATCGGCGCCGTCGTGCTGAAGAAAGCTGTGAATGCCGCTGATCCCGTCGTTGTCGTTGATCGGCGGGATGATGCCGCACAGGTCAAGCCACGCGCGACGCAGGAATTCTGCGTCCGTGGTGTGGGGTGCGGGTTGGATGTCATTCTCTGCCCAGGCACGCGACAGCAACGCGTCAACCCGAGCCGTCATGTCCGCTTCCGCAGGAGATGCAGCATCCGATCGACGGCTGACAAAGACTGCAAGACAAACAACAACCAGCAGCGTGATGCGTCGCGACATATCGCCCCCTTTGAACCGCAATTGATTCCGGGGCTTCCGGCTGAAACATGCGGACTCGGGCTCCCAGTTCCATAATTTGTTCCAGCAACACCTCAGGCACGACCTGCTCCGGATGCATCTGCAGAGACAGTCGGTCGGACTGCACTTGGACGTCGTCGACGCCATCAATCGCGCTGATCCGTGACACCAGTTCGTCGGAGAGATTGACGACCTGCACGTGTACAACCTGCAGCAGATTCAGCTTCTGATAGATCTCGTCAAGCGACCCTTCCGCGACCATTCGCCCGGCTTCGATGATCCCGATCCGAGTACACAACTGAGCCAGCTCGTGAAGAATATGGCTGGAGATCAGGATGGTCTTACCCATGTCGCGGAGAGCTTTCAGCAGCTCGCGCATTTCGATGCGGGCACGCGGGTCGAGTCCACTGGCCGGCTCATCGAGCAACAGAACATCCGGATCGTGCAGTAGGACGCGGCCCAGGGCCAGCCGCTGCTTCATGCCGCGAGACAGGCTATCTACCGGCGCAGTCCGCTTACTTGTCAGGTCGGTCAGTTCAAGTACGTCGCGGATCGTGCCTTGGCGCTGCTCCAGTGGAAGTTGATACGCCGCGACGAAGAAGGCCAGGTAGTCGTCGACTTTCAGGTCTTCGTAGACGCCGAAGAAGTCGGGCATGTAACCGATGCGGCGACGGATCTTGGCGACGTTTTCTTCGATCGCAAGCCCGTCAATGAACGCGCTGCCAGACTCAGCTTCCTTCAGTGTGGCCAGTACTTTGATGGTAGATGACTTGCCGGCACCGTTCGGGCCAATGAATCCGAACACCTCACCCTTGGGAATATCGAAGGAGATTCCGCGTACGGCCTCAACCTCGCCATAGTTCACCCGCAGGTTGCTGATTCGGACGAATGACATTCAGTTGCTTTCCTGCAGCAATATGTTGGGAGACAGCCCCCTGATGCCGACGTTGTACATCCGCCGCAGTGCATAGCTGCGATCGCTATCCTGAAACGTGACGATGACAAGGCACTCGGTCGGATTCGACCAGTCCATAAGCCGCAGGTCTTCCAGCCCGGCATCACCGTTGGGCGACATGCGAGTGACAACGGACGACCAGCCCTGCAATGGCCAGTCGGCAGAATGCCTGGCCACGAATGCGGCCAGACTTGAAACTGACGAATTCCCAACAGCCGTTTGAGATGTGACCTGAATTCGTGCTGTGTCGTCCACGTCGCCTGGCGGTGCGTCGCTCGCCAGAATAGCGACGATCACGCCCGGGATCTGTTCGGCCAGCCGGTTCACGAGTTCCTGCGGAGACTCCGTGCCACTCTGCGATTCGAGCTAGATCAGACTCCAGTCAAAGTCGGGCACGGGATCTGGTGGTGGACCGATCCAGGTCCGGCGGCAAAGCTGTGGTGTCCACTTACGCATCTGCCGAACCACGCGATAGGCGCGCGGCAACTGCCCCTCGTACAACGGAGGCTCGTGTTTGACACCCAGCTGAAACGCTTCAGAATCGGAGGATCGGTTCTGTCGCCAGCGTTCGCCGCGATAGCCTGATTGACGGGTGCCGTGTTCCGAATCGGTTTCGACCAAAGGCGTGAAGAGTTCGTCGCGGGCGTCGACTACGGTGTCTCGTTCGGCAGCCGTGAACAGCATTTCAATTCGTGTCGATCGCGCGATCGTCGTGTCATCAACGAAGTCGACGATGGTAAGCGACGTGCTGTGGTCAGTTGACCCAACTGTGTTCTGGGCGAGACGAACCGTGTAGATCGTCACAGCCAGAGACACGACGGGAAACAGAATCCACGTCAGCGTGCGACGGCGCAGCAGACCCAGAATCACATAGTCCCCCGGCGCGATCAGCAACAGAAAAACTGCCAGCAGGCTGATGACATGCCAGGGAGGAATGCTCTGCACGCGATCTGGCAGCAGCAATTGTGTCAATTGACTCTCACCAGTGAATCGAGCCGGCTGAAATGCTGATCGCGAATCAGACGGATACATCTGAGGATCGGGTTTCAACGGCCTTTCCACCCAGTGGGAACGTATGGTCTGGTTCCGATTGATCTTCCACAGATACGCCACCAGCGATCACCATCGCCGATCATTGAAGTCGATCCCCGTTTGCAGCGACTACGTGCAAATCACGACTCGGCCCAGACCATACGGGTAGCGTGTTTGAGGAAGCTGGTCTCCCGGACGTGGTGTCTGCAGTTCGGCCCGGCCATCCGATTTTCCGATCACCGACAATTCGTAGTCGACGTCGGGCAACAGCTCGTTGAGGAATTCGATATGGGAAGCTTCCAGCAATCCACTCATGTCGATCAGCAGACTTCCGCCGGCCCGCAGCCAGGCGGTCATTGCATCCAGGCTGGATGGCCTGACCTCCGCCAGTCCGTCGCGCGTCAGGACAATCAGGTCAAAAACACACAACTCGGCCGCAGTTCGCGGTAACTCGCGAGATTCGACTCGGACCGATTGCGTGATCAGCGGTGCCGGCCGTCTGTCCCGCGTGATGGCATCCTCTGTGCGGAATTGCTCGACTCGCAAAGCCTGCGCGAACGACAGCTGCTCCTCGGCGATCGCCATTTGGGATTCGGGCAGGATCACGCCCACACGCAGTCGCCGCTGCCAAGTTTGCGGCATCACGAGTTCGTGCCGTCCCAGGTCAATGGAACGCTCGATATCACCGTTGAGCACGAATCGAGCCTGAATTCCCAGCAATCCCATCGAATTCGTGACGCGCTGAGGTGGAAGCAGAACACGAAAGCGACGGTCACCCGTGGCCAGAGCCAGTTCCGGGCTGCGATAGCGAGCCACCGTGCTCACCGACTACGACGCACTGCTTAGCTGGTCCCGGTCGTGAAAGGACATCTCCAGCCGACCCTCAATGATCTGGTACCCATCCCAGTTGAGATTGAGTTCCAGAGGAATCGGCGCCTGCGATCGGAGCCGCGACTAATACGTCGTGACCTTCAGATTCAGCGTGTCCGCAGTTGCCGTATCGGGTGTAATCTGCAGTCCGGCCAGCAACCCCATCAGGTAGCAGATGGCACGCGCCATTGAGTTTTCAGCCTTCACAACTCATTCCAGCCCCGGGCGCTGGAACGATTGACTGGTCATGCGATCAAATGTGGACGACATGATTCCGATCCGCGTCAACAGACGCAACGAATCGCTGTGCGAATTACCGGTAATGTGCAGCTTGTTTCCGAATCGCCAGGCTTCTGGTTTAGAATAGCCACCTTCCCGGTGGTCTCCAGAACTGCCGATCCCGCACGGACTTGTGCCTGTCCAACGACCAGTCACGTTCTCCGTCCTGTCTCTTCCGGCTCCGCCTCGTGATTCTCCAGGTCGTCTACTGCAACCATCAGACAGCAGACCTGAGCGTCCGGGAACGACTTGCGTTCCCGGCCGAGCGGCTGGAACGCGCCTACGGCGAACTGCGGTCGCGGTTTCCACGAGCCGAAGCTGTTGTTCTTTCGACCTGCAACCGGGTTGAAGTCTATACGGCTCAGGAAGCTCCCGACGATGCACCGTCCCACCGAGAACTGGCCGAGTTCTTCGCCGATTTTCACGGCGTGCCGATCAATGAGTTCATTGAGGACTTTCTCGAACGCAGCGGCCCAGACGCCGTGCGACACTTGTTTTCCGTCGCTTCCAGTGTCGACAGCATGGTGCTGGGTGAGCCCCAGATCGTCAGCCAGGTCAAAGACGCGTATCAGCTCGCACAGGACAACGAAGCCTGCGGCCCTCTGACACACGCGATGTTCCAGGGAGCCATCCGCGTCTCCAGCCGCGTCCGGACGGAAACGAAACTCGCTGAGGGCCGCGTCTCGATCGCCAGCGTAGCGGTTGGTGAGTTTGGCCGCAGCATCTTCGATCGTTTCGACGACAAGACCGTGCTGATTGTCGGCGCCGGCGAGATGGCCCAGGAAACACTGACGTACCTGCAGACGGAGGGTGTGCGGGACATCATCGTCTGCAACCGCAGCCCTGATCGCGCCGCAACACTGGCCGCGGCATTCGAAGGAGCGCGGACCGAACCGTACGACCAGTTGGACAGCCTGCTTGGCCACGCGGATGTCATCGTCAGTACGACCGGTGCGTCCGAGCCCATTGTCGACGTGCCGCGACTGTCAGCGGCGCGTCGCGCATCAGAGAACCGACCGCTGTTCATTCTCGATCTGGGCGCCCCGCGCGATTTTGCTCCGGGAACGGGTGACGTCGATGACAACGTCTTTCTGTACGACATCGACGCTCTGGAATCGACGTGTGAACGCAATCGCAAGTCGCGGTCGCGCGAGATCGATCGGGCATTGAAGATCATCGACGACGAGACCGATGGATTTATGCACGAGGTGTACCATCGCGCGACCGGCCCGATCATCAAGCGACTTCGTGAGCAGTGGCACGACATCAGCACGGGAGAAATGGCAAAGCTGCACAAGAAGCTTGGCCACCTAGACGAACCGGACCTGGCCACGATTGAGAAGAGCCTGCAGCAGATCATCAACAAGCTTCTGCATCCCCCGCTGGAAGCTCTGCGCAACGAAGCGAAAGACGGAACTCCACACGGGCTGCTGGACGCCCTGAAGCGACTGTTCCATCTGGATCGTTGAGAGCAACTTGGTGTGGGCGTGGGCCGAAGGTTGGTCGCTACGACTGCGGCAGTTAGATTGGCCGGCAACGGACAACTCATTGCCGCTTCTGGAGCACCCCGATGCAACGACTCGCACTGTGCCTCGCTGTTTGCCTGACTACGACACTGACCGTCACGGCCGATGAAAAGCCGAAGCTGAAGGGACTGTTGATTACCGGTGGCTGCTGTCACGACTACAACAATCAGAAGCAGATCATTTCCGAAGGTCTGGCCCAGCGGTTGAGCATCACGTTCGATGTCGTTCACGAAGGTGGGACTGGTCGCGATCACAAGGTTTCGGTGTACAGCGAACCGGGCTGGGCGGGTAAGTATGACGTCATTGTCCACAACGAGTGCTTCGGCGGAGTGGCCGACGACGATTTCGTGAAGTCGATCGCTCAGGCGCATCATGAAGGCGTGCCCGCCGTATTCATCCACTGCTCTCTGCACAGCTATCGGGCGGCACCCAACGGAGCGGACGCGTGGCGTGAGCTGATTGGCGTTACCAGCCGGCGGCACGAGAAGCACCGAGCTGTGCTGGTCAAGAACGTCCATGCCGAGCATCCCGTCATGACGGGCGTTCCGCTCGAATGGAAGACGCCAGCGGGCGAGCTGTACATCATTGAAAAGCACTGGCCCAACTGTGTGCCGCTGGCCATGGCATACGGTCAGGACACGAAGCAGATTCACACGGTCGCGTGGACCAACAACTTTGGCAAAGCCCGTGTGTTCGGTACGTCTCTCGGTCACCACAACGAAACGATGAACAACGACGTCTGGCTGGGCATGTTCACCCGAGGTGTCCTGTGGGCCTGTGACAAACTCGAAAACAACGGCG
>CAYSJO010000748.1:0-1810 GCA_964431285.1 uncultured Planctomycetaceae bacterium | reverse complement strand
TGTCACGGCCGTGACGAAGAACTTCAGGTCCATATTGGGCATCCGACGAAGCATTCCCTTCAACGCGTTTTCGATCGGTACGCCCAGATTCTGTTCCCCATACGCCATCATGAATTCGGCCTCTGCCTGTGCCTTGCGACCGGTGAGAATCTCGAGACGATCTTCCGTTTGTGTGTCGGTTTCGTCTCTCAACAGGAAGATCAGCGCAGCAGCGAGCACGGAGACTACTGCGAAGATGGCGATGCGAATCAGAAATTCGCCCATGACGATTGGTCCTGCGTCTGAAGTAACCAGACTTGTCCGGAGTGCTCGTGAGTGAGTCGCACGAGTGCGGTTTCTACATTCGGCCGTTACCCGCCAAGTGTGCGTGGAGAAAACAGGTTGGCGGGCAGTCGCACGCCAGCAGCTTCCAGCCGGTCCATAAATCCTGGACGAACACCGGTTGCCTCAAAACTGCCGTAAGCACGGCCAGTTTCGTCGATCCCTTCCTGAGTGAATCGGAAGACGTCCTGCATGATCACCGTCTCGCCTTCCATGCCCAGCACTTCCGTAATGTGAGTGACCTTCCGCGGACCACCCTGCAGACGATTGACCTGAATGATCATGTCAACGGCGGCGGCGAACTGAGTTCGCAGGGCACGCATCGGCAGGTCAACACCGCCCATACTGATCATGGTTTCCAGTCTGGATGTGGCGTCGCGCGGTGAGTTGGCATGAATGGTTGTGAGCGAGCCTTCGTGACCCGTGTTCATCGCCTGCAGCATGTCGAGGGCTTCCGGACCACGACATTCGCCGATGATGATTCGGTCTGGACGCATACGCAGAGCGTTCTTCACCAGATCGGTGGCCGTGACCCTTCCTTTGCCTTCAATATTCGGCGGACGTGTTTCCAGTCGGAGTACGTGTTCCTGTTGAAGCTGCAGTTCCGCAGCGTCTTCAATCGTGATGACGCGCTGATCGTTGGGAATAAAGCTCGACAGTGTGTTGAGCAGTGTTGTCTTACCGGAACCAGTACCACCGCTGATCAGACAGTTCAGTCGCGCTTTAATAATGCCTTCCAGCAGCATGACCATTTCCGGTGTGAAGGCACCGAAGCGCAGCAAATCTTCGAGTGTCAGTGGATTGGAGCCAAATCGTCGAATCGTGAGTGACGCTCCGTCGATGGCGAGTGGCGAAATAATGGCGTTCAAACGGGAGCCATCCGGAAGTCGGGCGTCGACCATCGGCGAGGTTTCGTCCACACGGCGACCAACCTTGGACACGATGCGGTCGAGAATCTGCATCAGGTGACCGTTATTACGAAATGTGACTTTGTGTCGATGAATCCGGCCGTCCTTTTCCACGAAGACGTGCTTTGGGCCGTTGATCATGATGTCCGCGATGCCCGGTTCTTTAAGCAGCATTTCGAGCGGACCGAAACCGAATGTTTCGTCAAGGATTTCCTCGATCAGCCGTTCCCGTTGCGATCGGTTGAGCAGGGCGTTTTCGGTATCACACAGTTGTTCGATCACGAGCCGAATTTCACGGCGCAGTGTCTCGCCTTCGAGGTCACCCAGTCGGGACAGGTCGAGCTTCTCGACCAGCTTGCCGTGAATGTTCCGTTTGATCGCTTCAAACTCGGAGTTTTCTTTGTCAGCGCGACTTTGAGCCTGATTTGATGCAAATGACTGTGTGGACACGAGCAGTTCACCTGGACTTCCCCATGAATCGTGTGCGCTCAATCGAGGTTCTATTCTGGACCTCATGAGGAGCAGCGATGTCGAAGCGTAAGCGTCGTCACAGCGAAGAGTTCAAGCGTGAGGCTGTGGGG
>CAYSJO010000747.1:0-28372 GCA_964431285.1 uncultured Planctomycetaceae bacterium | reverse complement strand
ACAACAAGGCGAAAGTGACCATGAGAAAATCCTACGGATTCCGCACACCAGAAACGCTGGAACTCGCTTTATACCACAACCTTGCAAAACTCCCCGAGCCGAACTTCACCCACACATTTCTGGAAAGCTGAACGAAGTGGTACGATCACTCCTTGGATCGGTCTGACAAACAGCCTGTGGGATGCGTCCGTCTTTCGCAGTTTGACTATTAAAGGCGAGACCGTCATTCAACATGAAGTAGCACTGTTTAGTGGTGACGATCTGAGTGGCTGGCACAGCGAGCACTTCCGACTGCCGCCGCCAGCAGCACTCGCGTTTTCATCTTTGGCGAATCGGCCGACAGGCAGTCGGATCGAGAGACCGGTCGTGACCTACACGCCTGTCCCTTCTCCAGCAGGTGTGCAAATCGCAACACAGGAGCCGGAGCCGAGAGTTCGTGTTTCCTACGTCGTTGTCAATCCCGAACAGAGTGAATTCGCGTTGACAGCACCTGGCGGCCAGTACGACTGGTTTGCAGCGGATGGCATCCTCTACAGCAATCGCAGGCAAGCCAGCAGTTTTCACTGCTCAACCAGGCCGATTGCACTACTTCCGCCCTTTGCAGAACGGAGATTCACTCAGCTACGAATTCCTCCATGAACCAGGTAATTTTGAAGTGCACCCCTCACTGGGACGGCTGGCGTTTCTACTGAAACGTGATGGCGTGCGAATTCACTGGCTGACTGCGGGAACCATGAATGGACAGGTTTGGCGGAAGACCACGCCGTGATCGAGCCGGCTAACCGTCTCGGCCCTCGATCATTACCGCTCAAGCCGGGAGAGTGGAATACGGTGGTGGTCTCACTGGCCAATGATACGGTCACGCTGAAACTCAATGACACCGTCGTTTACTCCAGGCCACTTGAACCTGGTTTACGACGTACGTTCGGCTTCCACCACGACCGCGCGAAATCCAGTGCGCGCGTCCGCGACGTTGTGCTGCGTGGTTACTGGCCGGAACAACTTGCTCTCGAACATCGTGACAATCTGCTGGCCCTGGCCGGACCACAGCGCAACGAGGCCCATCGTCAGACTCTCGGTCGAATATTCAACGACGAACACGTCGGTGATGCGGCACTCACTGTGCATCGACGAGCGATGCAGATGGCCGAAGACGCACGATACGAGTATCTGGCGAATTGGGTACTGCCCGGTGTCGACCACGACACGATCCGAGTCGCGCTGGACTTTACACCAACGCATCCAGCAATGCCTGTCCAGGAAGTTGATTCCATTGACAGACATCGTCTTGAAGTGGCTGCTGCAGACGGACTGTCGCGAATTCAGATCGGCGGTAACCTTGTCTCACCCGCCATTGACCTGATCCACGTCGCAAAGGAGCTTGGCAGGCTGGAAGAGGTGAAGAAGCGGGCCGAAGAGGCTTCGCTGCAGAATGGGCAGCAGATTCAGGCGCGACATGCGTTGCTGGTCCTGGTCGGCATCGCCCAGGGTGACTTTACTTCAGCCAATAATAATCTCGATCAGTTGTTTGCACTTGTCGAGACGGACGTCAGCACTGACTTTGAATCTCGCTGGCCGGAAACTCTGGCAATGCACGGGGCCATGCATGAACCAGCAACTCGCGAACTGGCTGTGCTTGTCTACGACCGTCAGCTGCGCCCGGGCAGGCAATCCGGTGTGCCTGCCTGGGAGACGTGTATCAGAGCCATGGTTGGCCAGGCTCGATACTTTGACGTACCGGATGACGAATCGAGTGGCCGAACCATGGAACGACACTGGACGGCTCCACGCCTCCGGGAATGGCAGCCGGTCAGTCGAACGACGGCGCGGACGCGAGGACAGGGATTTGCCCGTCCGCACTGGCAGCCGTCGAACGCACGCGTGGTGAACTTCTCCGGCCACGAGATGGACTTTCTTTATTACCACATCCCGCTGCAGGGTAACTACCAGGTGGAAGGCGATCTTGATGCGTTCGGTTGGCGGGACGCTACTTTGTCCATTGGTGGCACGTGGGTGCTGACGATGCCCAACCAGGCCGCGTACACGTTTGGTGGGTTTCGATCAACACGCGGCCGTGTCGAACTCACTCCCAAGCTTTCGAGAATCCGAGTGAATCTTCACTTTCGCGGCGCCGTTGAGGACGGTGTCTACTGCGCGTTCGTGAACGGTCGTGAGATCCATAAAGAGACTCTGACGCAGCCAGTCGACCCGTGGGTCAGGATTCAAAGCCGGAAAAGACATCATGGCGGAGTGACCAACCTTAAGATCACGGGCGACCCCGTTATTCCGGAAGAGCTTGTCATGACGGCCAGAAATGACCTGGCCGGGTGGCTCCCGTATTACGGTACATCGATCGGTGCAAAGAACAGGCACTGGCGACAGAGGGGCGATATCGCCGGTGGCGGTGGAATTGTCGGTAAGTACCAGCCGGCGTCGACAAGTTTTCATATCGAACGGCTGTTGCGATATCACCGACCGATGCTGGAAGACGGTGCGATTGAATATGAATTCTACTATCGAGATGGAGTCTCACTCGTTCACCCTGTTCTGGATCGGCTCGCATTGCTCCTCGACCCGCAGGGCGTCCGCGTTCACTGGATGACGGATGGCGCGTTCGATCGCACGGGACTGCGTGCCGACAACGCAGCTGACGAACCGGAGAATCGCCGAGGTCCGAATGTCCTCCCACTGGTACCAAATGCGTGGAACGACGCTCGCGTTACACTGAAGGGCGATGTGGTCGGGCTGTTTCTGAATGGCCAACTGGTCTACGAGCGAGAACTTGAGATCACGAACCAGCGGACGTTCGGACTGTTCCACTACGCCGACCAGACGGAAGCCCGTGTCCGATTCATGAAGTGGCGAGGCGACTGGCCACGTGAACTGCCTCCGGTTGCTGAACAGGAACTGGCTGGCCCTGATACGGCGTTCCTGGACGAACGGCTGACCGAACTGACGGCAGTGTTTCACTACGACTTCGCTGAAAGTGGATTTGACTCGAGTCGCATCGCGCTCGTTCGCAATTCAGACGGCGGTACAATGTTTAACCGCCCGGAAGGACTGCAGCTCATTCGACCGGGCGGCGGAGCATTCATGTCGACGATTATCGCTCCGGGAATTGCTGTGCGAGGTGACTTTGATGTTTCCGTGGCATTCGAGGAATTCGAGTCACAGGTAACCACCGCGTCTCAGTCCGCAGTGATGCTTCAACTTGTCATGGCCGGCGAAACGAGAAGCGAGGCAGTCCTGAATCGACGGCATACGCTGTCAGCAACCGAGGTTGAACAACAGCTCATTCAGGCGGCCGCCAGTTTGACTGTGGATGGAGAAACTCGGCGCAATCAACTGGTGATGGGCCCGGGCGAATCGCCTGGTGGCACATTTCGCATCGCTCGCCGCGGTGACCAGATTTACTACCTGTATTCTGAAGGCGACAATGCGCCGTTTCGAATCCTTGTGGTCAATCCGGCAACGAGCGATGACATCGAGCCAAAGGGCGTCCGTCTGATTACCCAGGCGAAGGGTGGGGCGCATGGCAAAGTCGTGTGGAAGTCGATCACAGTTCACGCTGAAAAACTGTTGCGGCTCCGGGACCCGAACAGTCCGGATCCCGGTCTGCTGTGGGTCATGAATGCCGACGGAACGGAACTGAAGAAAATCACGGCGCCAATTTCCGGTTACCAAAGCCACGGCTCCCCCTCATGGTCGCCGGACGGAAAGAGAATTCTCTTCGACTGCTGGGGTGGATCCCCCAGTAAATCAAAGATGTTTGTCGTCAATGCAGACGGCACCGAGTTGAAGGAACTGGGCACGGGAGCGATGCCGTCGTTCTCGGCAGATGGAAAGAAGATCGCATTCACGGCCAGTGACGGCATGACAATCATGGACGTTGACGGCAGCAATCGAGAAGTGGTCGATGAAAGGGGCTGGAGCGTTCAGTGGTCCCCGGACGGACGCATGCTGGCGTACGGCAATGGCGGCAACATCACTGTGTTTGATCTTGCTACGAAGGAGAAGCGATCGATTCTCGAGGGAGAACATGCCTCTCTCTACAACTACACCTTCTGGAACCTCGAATGGTCGCGGGACAGTCGACGCATCTGTTTCAAAGCCAGGAAGGACGCGCTCGACGAGCAAGTACGAGCTTGTCGTCGCCGATGTGATGGGCTCATCAAAGGGATTCGAGGTGGTGTTCTCCAGCCCGAAGGAAATGCAGACCGATTTCACCTGGCATCCGGATGGTGATCGAATCCTGTTCCCGATGAGCGTTCCGGAGCAGAGAACCACAAGCCTGTTCGCGGTGAGTCTCAAAAACCCCGGTAAGGCCGAGCTGTGGCCTCAGCAGCCCGAAATGAGGATTCAGGCCATCGACTGGTCACGTGACGGCAAGCGAATCGTCATGACTGCGGTTAAGCCACCTGACTGGCAAAGCGAACTGGACCAGTTGCCATCCGAGCCGTAGGACCTGACGCTCGTGGGATGCATATTCAAACGATCAGGCACTGGCCTGCATCCGTTGAAACGTGGTCAACGCGTCGAACAGGTCGGCCGACATACGAATCTCGTCGTTTGAGAAGTCTCGCAGAAACGTGCGATTTGTGCGAATGGCCTCGGTCAGTGGTTCCAGAATCTGGCCAAGTGGGACACTGATCATCTCGGGAGCTGAGGCGTTTCTCGAAGCGGATTCTCGGTTTCGGTCGACCGAGGGAGCCTGATCAGTATCCGGAACGATGCGAAAACGTGGTCGCATGATGTGCCCTTCCGAGAACTCTGGCTGCTGAACACAGCCTCGGATTGACGGTCCAGGCTGCAAGGTACGTCGTCTACGGGAACTTTGATCGGCAGGTGGGCTATGCGGGCTTGAGAAGAATTCCTGAAGTTTTTCTCGGTCCGGGCCGAGGGCCTTGCTGGGCCACAGGCTCGTCCACCCACTTGACTGGCCTGGAGAACGCATTTCCCCGCAGTTGGCATACAATGACCGACAACATTCGTCTGACGCTGTCTCATTCCCGGGCCAATCCGGATTCGAACAGGAGACTGCTGCGATGCTCCGCCATTGTTCTGCCATCTGCATTCTGATGACCGCCGTAGAATCTGTTACGGCCGCGGATATTCCCGTCGATTTCAACCGCGACATCCGTCCGATCCTCTCGGACAAGTGCTATGCCTGTCACGGACCCGACAAGAAGCAGCGGACCGGTGGGTTCCGACTTGATGTCCGCGACAGTGCTTTCGGAAAGGGCGAGTCCGACAAAATCATCATCACGCCAGGCAAGGCGGCCGAGAGCGAACTCATCAGCCGCATCACGAGCACGTACGACGAACTCCGGATGCCGCCAGCCGATTCGACGAAATCGTTGACCACTGAAGAGATCGAACTGATTACCGTCTGGGTTTCTCAAGGGGCCGACTGGAAAGAACACTGGGCATTCATCGGACCGGTGCAGCCGAAACTGCCGCAGGTGTCGCAGCCGGAATGGTGTCGGAATCCTATCGACCGCTTCGCGATGGCACGGCTGGACCAGGAAGGGCTCAAGCCGAATGCGGCCAGTGACCGGGAGACACTCCTTCGACGTGTGACGTTTGATCTGACGGGACTGCCGCCGACGCTGCAGGAAATCGATGCCTATCTGGCGGACAATTCGCCGAACGCGTTTGAAAAGGTCGTCGATCGACTGCTCAAGTCGAAGCACTTCGGCGAACACATGGCTCACTACTGGCTCGACGCAGCCCGGTATGGAGACACGCATGGCATGCACCTGGACAACTATCGTGAGATCTGGGCCTATCGCGACTGGGTGGTTGATGCGTTCAACCGCAATCTGCCATTTGATCAGTTCACGATCGAGCAGCTTGCTGGTGACCTGCTGGAGAATCCTACCGATGAGCAATTGACAGCGACGGGCTTCAACCGATGTCACGTGACGACTGGCGAGGGCGGATCGATCGCCGAAGAGGTTTACGTGCGCAACGTCGTCGATCGCGTGGTCACGACGGGCACGGTGTTTATGGGAATGACATTCGACTGCTCGCGGTGTCACAACCATAAGTACGACCCGTTCACACAACGTGACTTCTATTCGATGTTCGCGTTCTTCAACTCGATCGACGGTGCACCGTTGGATGGCAACAAGAAGGATCCCGCTCCGGTGTTGAAGGTACTGACGCGAGAAAAGAAGACGCGCATTGCTGAGCTGGAATTGAAGATCACGCAGACGCGAGACGAGATCGCCAGGCAGCTTGTCGATTTCAAGTACACGGAACCACAAACACCAACTGAAGCGAAGCCGCCTGTACCCAAGGAGTTTGTGTGGATTGACGACGCGGTGCCGCAGGGAGCGAAGGCTCAGGGCAACACGCCGTGGCAGTTCGTGAAATCGCCAGAACCGGTTAGCGGCAGCACTGTTTCGACAAGAACGGCAGCAGGACTGAGTCAGCACTTCTTTACTGGGGCAAAGCAGCCACTGCGAATCGCCCAGGGTGATGTCCTGTTCTGTTACGTGTGGATCGACGAGAAGAACCCCCCAAAGGAAATCATGCTGCAATGGAACGACGGTGCCTGGGAACACCGGGCATACTGGGGCGGCAACAACATTGACTGGGGAAAAGATGGCAGCGTCAGCCGCAAACGATTCGGCGACCTTCCGGCGGCCGGACAGTGGGTCCGTCTGGACGTTCCTGCCAAAGATGTTGGCCTGAAAGTTGGAGCCGCTGTGAACGGCTGGGCCTTTACTCAGTTCGATGGGACAGTGTCATGGGACAAGGCCGGCATCGTGAGCAGGGCAAATCAGAATCCGTTGTACGATTCGATTATCGCCTGGCAGAGTGACCAGAAGGCAGCTGGTGGCGCGTTGCTGCCCGCGGAGGTGAAGTCGATTGTTCTCCTTGAAGCAGACAAACGCAGTCCGGAGCAGACGAAGCAAGTGCTCGATTACTTCGTCGAAAACGTGCTCTCCACCTCGCGCGAGATCTTTGATCCACTCCATAAGACACTTGCCGATGCGGAGAAACAGATCACCGACGTCCGGAACACGGCCGTGACGACGATGATCTTCCGCGAGAAGAAAGAGCCGAAGCCGGCGCACATCCTCGACCGGGGTGAGTATGACCAGCCGCTCGATCAAGTCGCGCGTGCTGTCCCTGGTATCCTGCCGCAGCTAACCGAAGGTGCTCCGTTGAATCGACTCGGGTTCGCCCAGTGGCTCGTTGACGACAGCCATCCTCTGACGGCTCGAGTGACAGTGAATCGCCTGTGGCAGCAGTGCTTTGGAATCGGTCTCGTGAAGACTGCCGAGGACTTCGGATCACAGGGGGAGCCGCCAAGTCATCCTGAGTTGCTCGATTGGCTGGCCGTGCAGTTCCGCAGCGACGGCTGGGATGTCAAACAAACGATGAAACGCATCGTGATGTCGGCAACGTATCGCCAGTCTGCGGCCAGTACTCGGGAGCTGAGAGTCAGAGACCCGGAGAATCGCCTGTTCTCGCGAGGTCCACGATTTCGACTTGATGCCGAGATGCTGCGGGATCAGGCGCTGGCCGTCAGTGGTTTGCTGAATACAAAAATGGGTGGCCCGCCTGTCAAACCGCCACAACCGGACGGGCTGTGGTTCGCAGTCGGATACAGCGGTTCAAATACGGTCCGCTTCAAGGCCGACGCCGGTTCGGACAAAGTGCATCGCCGCACGCTGTACACATTCCTGAAACGTACGGCCGTGGCGCCGCAGATGATCATCATCGACGCGCCATCGCGTGAAGCCTGCACCATGCGTCGAGAACGCACAAACACGCCTTTGCAGGCGCTGCTGATGCTGAACGATCCCCAATTCCTTGAGTGTGCCCGCGGCCTGGCAGAACGCGTGATGCGCGAGGGCGGCAATTCAACAGAGTCCCGAGTCGAAATGATATTTCGACTTTGCACGTCACGATTTCCGCTCGAAGTCGAAACAACCGAAATCGTGAAGGCCTACGACGACATGCTCGTCAACTTCAAAGAACGACCCGATGCCGCGAAGCGACTTTCGCAGGTCGGAACCATGCCACCGGACGAGTCACTGGATGTTACCCAGCTGGCATCATGGACGATCATTGCCAACCTGATTCTGAATCTCGATGAGGTTCTCTCGAAGGGGTAGGCCATGTCACATGAACTGCGAACATTACATTCGTACTGGTCGGTCGAAGAGGCACATCTGGCCCGAGTACAGCTTGAAGCGGCAGGAGTGCGGGCGTTCGTCGCCCATGCCACAACGCTTGGCATGGCGTGGCACCTGGGTAACGCTCTGGAAGGGGCGAAATTGCAGGTCGCGGAAGAGGATGTCGACCGAGCTGCCGAAGTTCTTGAACAGGATGAGAACTCGCAGGCGGAAGACGGGGCCTTTCCGGACACAGACAACGATGCTGCCATCGAAGCAGGTCCTGCTGAACCGGAAGACGGGAATTACGGAGGCACGCTGGACAACGTCGATTCGATTCGCAAACCGATCATCTGGCTGCTGCTGTGGCCGGTGATGGTCGTTGCGATGGGGTTCATTGTTCTGATCGTCACCAGCTTCATGGAATTAATCCTTGGTTGAAGTCAGCCGAGGGAAAGAAACGTGAATCAAGAATGCATCCGTTCAACCAGCATTTGCAGGCACTCACGCGACGTCACTTCTTTGGCCAGTCGTCGCTTGGGCTGGGGACTGCGGCTTTGGCGTCAATGCTTCCGGATCGAGTCGGTGCTGCGGAATCGGTCTCGTCTGAATCGGGTGGAATTCCGGGCCTGCCACACTTCGCTCCCAAAGCGAAGCGGGCGATCTATCTGTTTATGGCCGGTGCTCCCTGCCAGATGGACCTGCTCGATTACAAACCGAAAATGGACGAGATGTACGACAAGGACCTGCCCGATTCGATCCGGCAGGGACAGCGTCTGACAACCATGACGTCTGGACAGAAGCGATTCCCCATTGCGCCGTCAAAATTCAAGTTCGCGCAGCATGGAGACAATGGCACATGGGTCAGTGAACTGCTGCCCCATACCGCGAAGATGGTCGACGACCTGGCAATCGTCCGCTCAATGCACACCGAAGCGATCAATCATGACCCGGCGATCACGTACATCTGTACTGGGCATCAACTGCCGGGCCGGCCGAGTCTTGGGGCGTGGTTGAGTTACGGACTCGGATCGCTCAATCGCGACCTGCCCGAGTTTATGGTCATGACACCCACCTGGGGCGCGAAGCGGAGTGCTCAGGCACTGTACAATCGCCTGTGGGGTGCAGGGTTTCTGCCGGCGAAGCACCAGGGTGTTTCGCTCAGACGTTCGGGCGACCCGGTACTGTTTCTCTCGAATCCGGACGGACTCGATTCCGACTTGCGGCGGCGGATGCTCGATTCGCTGGCACGACTCAATCAGAGGACCTTTGCTCAGATCGGCGATCCGGAAACGCAGTCACGGATCGACCAGTATGAAATGGCGTTTCGCATGCAGACTTCCGTGCCCGACCTGATGGACATCACCGGCGAAACGAAAGCGACGCTGGAGATGTATGGCCCGGAAGTCACAAAAACCGGTACCTATGCGTATTCCACGCTGCTGGCTCGACGGATGATCGAGCGGGATGTGCGATTCGTGCAGATCTTCCATCGCGGCTGGGATCAGCACGGAAATGTGGCCAACGATCTGGTCTCGCAGACAAAGGACATCGACCAGGCGTCGTGGGCGTTGATTCAGGATCTGAAGCAGCGCGACATGCTGAAGGATACGCTGGTGGTGTGGGGTGGCGAATTCGGCCGCACGATCTACTCACAGGGCAAACTGAGTCGACAGAATTATGGACGAGATCACCATCCACGGTGCTTCACCATCTGGATGGCGGGCGGTGGCATTAAGCCAGGCGTTGTATACGGCGAGACAGACGACTTCTGCTACAACGTCGTTAAAGACCCCGTCCATATTCATGACATGAACGCGACGATCCTGCAATGCCTGGGCATCGATCACCGCCGGTTGAGTGTGAAGTTCCAGGGACTCGATGTCCGACTGACCGGGGTTGAAGACCACAAGCCAGTCACGGGAATTCTGGCCTGACGAATTCTCGCACGATCTCGTGAACCCGAAGCCTTTGAACCGGGTCAGCGGTTCATAGTATTCGCCAGTGGTAAATCCGCTGGTCGCGTGCAGATGAAGAATCTGAGAAGACGACAGAAACTGGGGTTGCGACATCGGTCAAAATCGTCAGTATGAAGGTGTTGTTCGTGCTGACGCGGCACGAAGGGTGTTTCTGCCACGAGAAGCAGCGGGCACTGCTGCACGCTCTGGCTGACTCGTGAAACAACAGAGAAAGGAGGTGGTCTAGTGATATCCGACTCTAGTGACCAACGAGGTGTGACCAGTTGATGGCACCGGCGGGTGTCTTCGACACCACCTCCTCGTAAGCTTGCTTGCGAGCACATCTGGCCCGGCCTTCTCACGAAGGCCGGGCTTTCTTTATTGTCCGGGTCAAGAGTTGCGCATGCTCGATCTGATCTGGCCATCGTTCTGGAAACGTCGTTACTGTCCCGCCCGCGCACAGTAGTCACGTCGCTGATCACAACGCCGCTGAAGGAACAAGAGCACGGATGCGAGTTGGCCTGGTTCTGGATCACTACGATCCGCGACGCGGTGGCGTTGAACAGTGGACGTCCCAGTTCTGCGACTATCTGCTGAGTCGTGGTGATGACGTGCACGTCGTCACCTCCGGGTTTGCGGACGACCTGTCGCAGCCCATTGTCAAGCATCTCGTCCCGCGCCATCGCTCGCGACTTGCCTGGGCGGCAGCCGTCGAAATCCGACTGCGTGAACTTGAGTTTGACGTCGTCCACGACATGGGAGCTGGCTGGTATTGTGACATTCTGCAGCCCCACGGCGGTTGTCGTGCCGCTTGGTTTGAGCAGAGTCTCAAGATGCTGCCGGCATGGCAGCGGTCTGCAAAACGAATCGCAGCACGTTATCTGCCACGGTATACGGAGTTTGAAAAACTCTCTCACAGACAGGCCGGTGGTGAGCATCTGGTGCTGGCTCTTTCACAGATGACGCGCCACGATCTGGCAGAGCGGGACGGTGTTCCGCAGGACCGACTGAGGCTTGTTTACAACGGTGTCGACCTGCAGCGTTTCTCGCCGGCCCATCGGGATCACCATCGAGAACAAATGCGCCAAAAGCTCGGCCTGAGTGACCAGACACTGTTTCTAATCGTTGCGCACAATTTGAAGCTCAAAGGGCTGCCGACACTGCTCAAGTCGATGTCGCTACTAATTAACGCGAAGGCAAACGCTCATCTGCTGGTAGTCGGCAATCGCCGCACTTCCACGTTCCAGCGCCAGGCGCAACGATTAGGAATCGACTCCTGCGTGACGTTTCTGGGCCCGGTTGACGATCCCACGCCGTGTTATTCAGCGGCCGACGTTTACGTCCAGCCGACATGTTATGACTGCTGCAGCCTTGTCGTACTGGAAGCGCTGGCCAGCGGACTGCCAGTCATCACGACGTCGTACAACGGGGCCGGAGAACTGCTGACTGAGGCACAACATGGCTACGTGGTCGACGATCCCCTCGACCCCGCGCCGCTCGCAGATCGAATGACGAAACTGCTGGACAATGCCATGCGTGTTGATCTGGGAATCAACGCTCGATCACTGGCCGAGCAGCACAGTTTCGAACGCAACGCCCGGGAAATCCGCGAACTCTACGACGAAGCGGCCGGACGCCGTGCGTAGTCTGAATTACGAGCGCCGAGCCGCCCAGGTGGTTCAGTCGTTACAGCCCGGGCAGACGGACCATAACTCAAGGTCGGCAACCGGACTGCGGAACGATCCTGACAGCGCGGCCTCGCCAGTGAGCTAGCGTGAATCGCGGATCCGTCTTATTTGTCACTCGCATGAGTGTCCGTCTTGTATCGTTCCTTGGGAGAGTTCTTTGATGTTGTCCCGTTTCCTGCGTCGAGCTGTTCGTCATGTTCTTCCACGAATCGACGACGGCGGCGAACTCAGTCAACAGGTTGCGCTCGACACCCTCGAGTACCGTCCTGAGACGGTCATCAAGGGGTACCTCAACGGGTTCTTTCCGATGCCCGATGCGGAGGGCGTGGTCCGCTGGCGAGCACCGGAGCATCGTTCCGATTGACGCATTTCACGTGCCAAAGAACCTGCGTCGGCTGGTCCGGCAGCAGAAGTTCGAAATCCAGCTCGACACGCAGTTTGAAGAAGTCATTCAGGCCTGCGCGGATCGCGAGGAGACCTGGATCACAGAGGACTTCATCAGCACGTACTGCCGACTCCACGAAATGGGTGTCGCGCGATCGGTCGAAGCGTGGCAGGACAATCAACTTGTCGGCGGTCTGTACGGCATTTGCCTGGGTCGTTACTTCGCCACCGAAAGCCAGTTCTTCCGCGTCCGCGACGCAGGCAAGATCGCATTCATCCACCTGTTCGAGATGCTGAAGTCCGGAGGATTCCTGCTGCACGACGTCCAGTACCGAACGCCCTACCTCGAACAGTTTGGCGGCACGGAACTAGCCAATGACGAGTTTCGGCAGCAACTGATGCGGGCAGTGATCCAGCACGGCAATCTCAAACTGCCCGTGGAAGAAACTGTCAAGACGTAGTGGCAGACATAAGGTTCGCTGCTGTTACTGACGGCTCAGCGAATTGAGTGTCTCGATCAACTTCGCGGGGTTGTCGCTCGACAGTGAATCGGGCTTGTGGCTGAACAACGGCCCGGTCTTTTCCATCGTGCCCGCTCGACCGTTGAGATGCAGTTTCGCCCCCGTCTTGCGGACACGAACAATCAGCGACTCGTCAGTCAGCCATCTGGGCCAGAGGCGGATTGTCTCAACGCCGGCGGCGGCATACGCCTCAATTTCATCCGGCCTTGCCATCAATCCAAGCTGACGTGCGGCAGGCAGCATCTTCCGAAACCGAGTCGCCTGTTCAACGCTGCGAACGCCGACGATCGTTCTGGACGGATCGCCTTTTAATTTCACAGCCGCAGCAACTTTCTGGTCGTACTCTTCGCCCGACTCTTTCAGGTCAAGCAGCACATCAATACGACCACGGCCAAGGCCCAGGACCTCAATTAAGGTCGGGACACGTTCGTCGCTGAATTTCGGATCGAACCAGCTTCCCGCATCGAGCTGGCGGACTTTGGCCAACGTGTGATCGTTGACAGCTCCCTGACCCGACGTTGTCCGATCGAGCGTTGTGTCGTGCAGAATGACGAGGTGCCCGTCGCTCGTCGTCCGCACATCAACTTCGACCGCAGTAGCTCCCACTTCAATCGCGCGAAGCGTACTGGCCAACGTGCATTCAGGACGGTCCAGACTGGAACCCCGATGGGCAACGATCTGAGTGACGCTGCCCCATCGCTGGGCGACCGCAGCATGTCGCGCCATGAACTCTGCCACGCGATCGACGGCAGGATGCGCAAAATGATGTCCGTTCGATTTCTCTGTCCCTTCGGCGACGGAGATCACCTGTAGTTCATGATCGAATTCGACCAGCCGCTTCTGCAACAGGTAGGTGTTCTCAGACGGAGGCACGACACGATCGGTCTCAGAAACAATGTGCAGCAGCGGAATCCCAGCCCTCGCAATGAGACGCGCCCGAGCAACGGGGTTCAGCCCGTACTTCAATGACTGCGCCTCGTCGAAACCATACGCCTGCTGACATTGTTTCCAGGCGGCTGCAGAGCCAACGCCATCACCTTTGCCGCCTGGCCAGCTCGTGAAGTCGAGCACGGGCGTGTCGCAATAAATGCAGGCGACCCTGCCCGAGTTCTTCACCGCCCAGTTGTAGACGAACAGCCCGCCGCGGCTGACGCCTTCCAGAGCAGGCCGTTCGGCCAGTCCCAGCTTTTTCGTCAGGTGCTCGTAGAATCGGTCGCCAATCGCCACGGCCCTGGGGCTGCCGAACATACCGGCCACGTCCACAAACCCGACGTGAAAACCGCGTTCAAGCAGTTTCACATCCATCTCGGCGTGGTAACCCGGGAAGCGAGCACGCCAGACCCACGGATTTCCACCGGCCGCGGTGTTGGGCACCACGATGTACGCGGCGCGATCCGCGACCCTGAAGTGGAACTGTGCGAATCCTTTCCACACTGTTTCTCGATCGAACTTCCCGACAGGCTGCTGAGCGGGGACGGGCAAAATCACGGTCGACAGTAGAATCAGCGTGCAGATTGTTCGCGGGAACATGTCGATACCTCAAAGGAAGCCGCATACGTGGACCGGGCCAGTTAGGCAGTCAGTTCGTTCCCTGTCTGCGACGGCGCGGCTTGTTCTCGGGAAGCGGTGGCATGGCCGGACGGACTGTTCGGCGAAGCAGGAGATCAAAAACGCCACCGGCGCCAATACGAGTCGGATGGAGGGCCTTGCCATCGTGGAAGAGGCTCGGCTGATGATCGATAAAGTACACATCGTGGCGGCCCAGCACTTCGGCCATGTGTCCACGAACGACGATCGCAGTGGTCTCGTCGATCCCGATTCCCAGCAATTGAGGGAATCGATTGATGACTGAATGCAGATCAGCATGTCTCCGTCGCTGCGTGAAGTGCTGATCGACGGCCGCTCCGGGCAGAAAACCGAGACCACGTTCGTATCCAGCGGCCATCATGTCGGTATTGCCGAGCGGGTTGCCGCGGACCATGTACTCCGACTGAATCGACGCGCCAGCGGAACTGCCGCCAATAACTCCACCACGCTTCAGGACGGCGTGCAGTAACGCCTCGGCTCGCGTGCCTTCATAGGCATCCATGAATCGCCACTGCCGACCACCGCCGAACCACAGGCCGCCTGCATTTGTCAGGACATCCAAGAATTGATCGCTCTCAACTTCGTCCCGTTTCTCCTGCGGAAGAACAGTCACGTTTCGAGCTCCGTGAGACATCAGGAACCGCTTCATACCATCGCCAGAGCGTTGCGCCTGTGGCGACGAGACAGGCAGAATCGCGATCTTTGCATCCGGTCCGCCGGCCAGATCGATAAATGTTCGGACCATCAGCGGTGTCATGCCGCCACCGCCAACAATCATCAGCGAACCGCTCGCGATGCGGACGGGATGCGGTGCAGTTGCGGGAAACGGCTGCTGAGCTGTGCGATCCCGGGCGGCTCGACGGAGCGCCGTCAGATCAGCTCGATCGCCTGAGTCAAGAACGAACTCACGCAGCGGACGTCCGGCACCGGCAGCGAGCATGACTGTTGCCGTCGAATCTCCCATCGCCTGGATGGAGCGGCCCTGAACAACAACGGCCGTGCCCTCATCGATCCCGATTCCGAAATACCCTGGGTTGTCGGACAGGGCTTTGATCAGTCGCGGTTGACGTTTGAGCTTCAGAAAATGCTGATCGATAACTCCGCCCGGCAGCAGATCAAATCCCTGCTTCAGTTCCGAGATGGGGTTGCCGCTGGCAATCATCAGTCGCGATTGGATAGCAGCTCCGGCAGACGAGCCACCGACGACCCCGCCATTTCGGAGCACAGCATTCAGTGCCTCTTCGAACTTCGTCCCCACATAAGCTTCAGCAATGCGCGTCTGCGATCCGCCCGTAAACCAGACGGCGGTCGCCATGCGCAGCGGTTCGAGGAATTCATCAGAGTCTGCCGTGGCTCGATCGCGAGTGTGAACCAGCGTAACGGACTCCACTTTCCATTCACGCCACGGCTTGAGGATCGAGTCGTGCTTCTCTGGATCGTCCGCGTCGGACCCTGCCGTCGGCACGATGACGAGCTTTGCTTTTTCGCCGCCACCCAGCTCAATGAACTGCTGCGTGATCGCGTCCGGCAGCTTTCCACCGCCCGCAATCACCAGGCTGCCATCGATTCCTGTCGGGTCCATCCACTCCGCCGCGCATGCCGTGATCGGTGTCGACGCAAATGTTGCGATGAGACTTATGACGGTGATTGGTGTCGCGCAGTCTTGTCGTTTCATCGGCGGTGACTCCCCTGCCAGAACACAGACTTTGATGGGTTGAACGGCGGTCGGCAGGGCGTCGAACCGGATTCAGTTCTTCTGAACTCCAGCAGGAACCACCGGTTGGACCCAGGCTCGCTCGAATTCGTCGACTTCAGATGGGTTCGGATGTTTGCGACTCGATACGACGCGGGCTCGCACGTAGATCTCGTCTCCGGCGAATGAATATTCGGCCGTCGGCCCTTCGACCGTCTTCAGCACTTTGCCGATGTCATCGCTGTATCGCCGGGTGGCTCGAATTTCTTTGCCGGCGGCGGTCACGACTGGTTGCGACTTTGCATCGTAACTGGTGCGCGTTCCGATGAATTCGATGCGGTACGTGACACCATCTTCCGCTTTCACGGCGACCTTGAGTTCCTTGTCCGTGGATTCAACTCGCTCCAGTGAGACTCCGGACGAGGCATAGAAGTCGCCGCGCTCCATGGACTCGATCAGAGACGCTGGAGCCAGCTTGTCACTCAGGACCATGACCCATCCTCGGCCAGGTTCGCTGGCGCGGCTGGGGATCTTGTGATAATTGTGACCGTCGTCTGTGGCCAGACCGTACATGATCGGCAGATCAAACTCGGCCAGGCGTCTGGTCAGGATGATGTCCCAGATGCGCTCGGTTGAAGCGTGCTGGTTGTCTCCGGAATTCCGCACACCCGGATGTCCGTTGTACACCTCAAAGAACTGCTCGCCCCGGATACGCATCAGGTCTTCGGCCGTCACCCCGTAACCGAAGTTCGGATGGTTCAGATGGATGAACATCGGCTGGCCAGTACGCTCGCGCTGAGCGATCACGGCGTTCACGTTGTTCTGCATCGTCTCTGCCACACTGTCGCCGTGCAGCGGCGGGATCAGTTGTTGCACATTGGTGGCGTTCATGTGGACCGGGAGATTGCCGAAGCGGTCCGTGATTTCCTCACCCTGAATCAGCAGGAACTTCCCCGGCACGGCAAGCCTTGCGTTGACCTCGTCGAATGTTTTCAGACGCACTTCGTGTCGGTCGTTGTTCTTGCGTTCCTCGACCCAATCGCCGGGAAATCGTTCTTTGAGTTCCTTGAGAGCAGTCTCGCCCGTCTTTTTCTTCGCAACGTCAATCCAGCGGTCGCGGTTGGTCGCCAGGACGTTGTGGTCGGTGAAACACAGGAAGTCGTAGTCGTGGTCCTGATACCACGCGGCGATCATCTCCAGGTAATCGTCGCCGTCACTCCACAGCGAGTGCGTGTGCAGGTTGCCGCGATGCCACTGCCTGCCGTCTTCGGCAGTCAAGACGTCGGCATTCACAACCGGCGTTGCACTGGGAGACGAGCTGAGCAGGAGTAGAGCCAGGCAGGCTCCAGATACGACCAGAGATTGCAGCAGCAGGCGGACTGGACGGCTCATCGCGGGCACCTCGTGGCGGGAGATCAGAGCCGCAATGTTTAACGACCGGCCGTCGACCGCAGCAATCGATTCAACAAAAAACCGCAGAGGCGTAAAGGACCGCAGAAGGAATTCTCATACCTCTGCGGCCGTCTGCACCTCTGCGGTTCAACACGCAGGCAACCCGTGCGGGGTGTAGCCGGAGATCATCACCGACCTGTCCGCTGTGTGCCGTCATTCTGGAACTACGGTTTGTCCGAAGTTTCCTCCGGGGCTTCGGTCGTGTCCTCAGAATCGGCGGGAGCGTCCTCGGAGGTTCCAGCAGGGGTCTCGTCTGCTGGCTCGACTGGCGTCGTATCGATTGTGACGGGTGGCTCGTCCAATGCGTCCAGATTGAGCCCAGGTTCCTCAGTCACCTCGACAGCCGTGTCTTCTGGCGTGGCAGTGCCTTCTGACAGGTCTTCGGCGGAGTCGGCCGGGAAGCCGCTTTGCAGAAGTGCGGCCATCGCGTCTTCGACCTTGAATGCAGCAGGGTCGACAGAGACAGTCGCGGTGGTTTCAGCGGCATTGAAATCGATGTTCGCTACACCCGGTAGCGATTCCAGCGTGGCTCTCACGCTGGCACGGCAGCCACCTCAGGTCATGCCCGGGCAGGTGAAGCGAACCACAGTTGCCGTTGCGGCTGGCAAATCGATGCCCGGCGTGCCCTGGACCGACACATCGACCTCAGCTGGCGGTGCGCCGCCCTGGGTACAGCCGATCGCGGCTGTGAGCAGCAGGATGGGTAAGTTTCTGGACTTCATCGGTTTCCTTTCGGAAAAGAAAATGGGTTCGAGATCAGGCCGCTCCAACAGGCATGACATTCAATCATGAGTCCTGGCGGTGAAGCATCTCACTAATCGTGCGCCTGACTTGCATTGACTCGCGATGCTGCGTCAGATTCGGCAGCGTTCCAGCAACCATCATCTTGAGTCGAAGAGGTAATCATGTCGAAGCTCGTCCTGGTTGTCATGGCCGCTTTCCATTGTGCCGTCGTCCTGGCCGCCGATCCAGCAGACAAATCCCCTTTCGGAAAATGGGAATCGGCTATTCAGAAGTTCGAGCAGCAGGACAAAGCAGACTCGCCACCGAAGGGAGCCATCCTGTTTGTCGGCAGCTCCAGCATCCGGCTGTGGAAGCTCGACGATTCATTTCCGAAACTGAAAACGATTAATCGGGGCTTCGGCGGGTCCGAGATCGCTGATTCCAATCACTTTGCTGATCGCCTGATCCTGAAACATGAACCGCGGGTTGTGGTGCTGTACGCGGGCGATAACGACATCGCGAAGGGGAAATCCGCGGAAATCGTGACGAGTGACTTTCGCCAGTTCGTTAAGACGATCCACGACGATCTGCCCGAGACGCGGATCGTCTTCATCGCCATCAAGCCCAGCATTAAACGCTGGAGCCTCGTCAAGACAGTGCGGGAAGCTAATGCGGCGATTCACAAAATGTGTGAACAGGACCAGAAACTGTCGTTCGCCGACATCGACACCCCCATGATCGGTGACGACGGCCGACCGCGGGCTGAATTGTTCGCAAAAGACGGACTGCATCTGAATCCGGATGGTTATCGAGTCTGGACAAAGGTGTTAACTCCGCTTCTCGCGGATCGCAAATAGTCCCGTCTTGCGGTCCAGCCAGGTCAGATTCCCCATTTCGGATTTCAAAGCTGGAATCTCGGATGTCACATCTCAGATCGTGCGCGTTTTTTCTCGAACACCGTCTGTGAGGGAATCCGCGACAAAGTCCGGGTACACTGTCCCGTGCGCTTCTTCTCGCTGGTCGAGCATGGAATTGTTCGTATGAATGCCGCATTACTTCGGTCGTTTCACTGTCTACGCCCTGTTGTTTTTTTCGGTGCGGTCTGCCTGCTGGCAACAACCGCCAATGCAGTCGATCAGACTGCCGAAACCACCGACACAGCGCGAATCAACAAACTGCTCGATGAGCTTGGGTCCGACGTCTTCGCCACGCGCGAGCAGGCAGAACGGAGCCTTGTCGAAACCGGTCTGGTGGCTGTCGAGTTGCTGCGTGAGCGACTGGATACAGGTGACCCCGAGGTTCGTCGCCGCGCCGGTCGTGCACTGAGAGATCTTCTCGAAGCGGACCTGCGGCAGCGGATCAAGACATTCGAAAGCGATCCAAATGACGAGGGCGACGGTATTCCTGGCTGGTCGAGATTTCGGGAAAAGACTGGCAGTTCGAAAGTCGAGCGGGACCTGTTCGTGCAGATGCTCAAGGCCGAACCTGGTCTGCTGCTCGCGAGTGAGCTGGGACTGGATGCCACTGTCGATGCACTCAAGTTCCGAGTGCGGCGGTTCATGCAGACCCAGAACACACCCGACCCAAGCCGTCGCGCGCTGCCGCCTATCGGAACGACGCTCACATTTCTGTTCATCTCCTCGGATGAGGAATTGCTGGGCCGGACGGCTCCGATGGAAGTCTCATGGATTCGAAACTGGCTGCGTCAGAACCCGTTCCGCAAGTTTGTTGACGACAAAGAGAAGGGAACGGGAGCAAAAAAACTGGTCACATCATGGGTCATGGCCCGGACCAGCAATGGCTCGTTTCACATCGATCGGCTGTATGACGCCCTGACATTCAAATTGAAAGAAGCGTTGCCGGTCGCAATTCGGGGGCTGAAAACGAAACCCTACCAGGGCATGGCCATCGACGCGATCGGGCGTCTGGGCGGCAAGGAATACGCGGCACTGCTGGTGCCCGTCCTGGACGACAAGACCGTGATTGCCACGTTTACGACAAACAAGAAACGCGTCGAAGTTCAGGCCCGCGACGTCGCACTGGCGTGGCTCGTTCACCTGACCGGCCAGGACGTGAAGGCGTACGGTTTCACTCAGGCGAAGCGGTGGTTCGATTCGCTGAAAAAAAGTAACAGTTCCGGATTCAACGCCGGTGCCTATCGACTTGATGATGTGGGCAAGCGCGATGCGCGTCGTAAAAAATGGGACGAGTGGCTCGCGAAGAACCCTCTACCCAAACCGCCAAAGGACTTTGCCGAAGTCGCCAAACTTGGTCCGGCGACCGTCCAGAAAATTCAGAAAGAACCTGATCCGGATGAAGAAGAGGAGTGGGAAGAGCCCGAACCGTATATCGGGCCTCGACTCGCCGATCGATTTGATCTTCAGAAGCTCAGGCGAGCACGCGAAGCCATCGCCAATGAAAAGTGGTTTGATGCGGCTCGCGGTCTGGCCGAGCTGGCCGGGATGCCATACGAAAAGTGGTTTCAACCAGAACGCGGCAAGCCCAACTTTCGCGAATTGCGTTCGGAAGTCGAGCGGCTGATCCTGACACTGCCTGACGCCGGACTGGCGGAGGTCGAGAAGTTGTCGGGCGCTGTTGCTCAGACACGACTGGAAGAGGCGCTCGAACAGGCGGACCTGCAAGCCGTCGAAGCCGTCTCGCAGAGCTTCTTTTTTACACGGGCAGGAGCCAGCGCCACATGGCGTCTGGCCACAATGGCACTCGACGCAGGACAACCGTTCGACGCCTTGCTGCAGTTCGAACGTCTTGCGGTGGCATCTCGGTATGCCGAGTCGTATGAGCCGCAGCTCTCGCTACGGACTGCACTCTGCCACGCTCGATTACAGCAACTGGAGCAGGCTGAGCGAGTCATTCGGGATCTGCATCAGCGGTATCCGCAGATCAACCTGTCACCAGGAAGTGGCGATGCTCTGAAGTTTGATGAACCGGCCGAGTCACTTGCTTGGCTGACCGCAATCACGGGGCATACCGAACGCGGTCCGACGGGCTGGCTCATGCACCGCGGAAACGCACTGAGGAATTCCGTTTCCGAACCGTTGATTCCGGCTCCCGATGCCGAACCGTTGGCCACTCTCGCTGAGTCAAAACCACTGCAGGCCGCTGTCGAATTCGTGAGCAATCAGAAGTCGCTGAGGCGACTCGGACGAATTCCGAGCGTGCAGCCCCTGGTTGTGGGAGACCGAGTCATCTTTCGAACGGCGACCGGCCTGCAAGCGATCGACAAGGACGGAACTCCGCTCTGGACGGCTCCACAGCAGGACGCCCTGTGGGAGTTAACTCGTCTGGGCGGAGCATGGACATTGCCCGAGCAATCGCCGGTGGTTGTTAAAGCACGGAATGGGACAACTGCAAAGAAACCGGAAGAGCAGCTTGGTAGTGACATTGTCGATGGTGTGCAGGAACGACTGCTGGACAGCACGCTGTACGGCACGCTCAGCAGTGACGGTGAGCGGGTGTTTGCCGTCGAATCGGACGACTTTCGGAGTCCACCGTTTGTGCAGCGATTCACAGTCACGGACGACGGTCAGCTGCAGCTGGAGACGCGGACGCTCAGCAAACAGAACTCCCTGGTTGCCTACGACGTTCAGACTGGCCGGCTGCTGTGGGAGCAGAAACGGGCCGACTCGACGTCTGATGCGGAAGAGGATGCGGCGGTGACTCCTATCGAGTTTCTCGGCGTTCCGCTGGTCGCTGGATCGCGGCTGTTCGTCGTTGTGCGTGTGGAGAACGAAGTCCGACTGCGTCAACTCGACCCGGTCACCGGCGAGTCCACGCGGGAGTGGATGCTGCAATCGGATGCACCGCCACCTCGACGTGTCTTCTGGACGCAGCAGTATCCTGCCGCACCTGGACAACGGCATGCGTGCAGCCCGTCGTTTGTGGACGGCACAATCATCAGCCTCACTCCGTCGAATCGTGTTGTGGCGATCGATCTGCGCACAGGACGTCTGCAATGGAGCTGGCTGGGAACACGCCGCCGCAAGGCACCGGCGCGATGGCGGTTCAATCCGTGGCTGCAGATCGCGGCCAATGCGCAACGCAACGCCGAGCTGGACCACTGGTGTGATGTCAGCCTGGTTCTTGCGGACGAATGTGTCCTTGTCGCGACGCCAGACTCGAATGAACTGACGTGTCTCGACCAGAAAGACGGCGCGGTGCGCTGGTCAGTCCAGCGACGCGACGGGTTGTACGTTGCCGGCGTTCACGCTGGCCGGGCGATTGTGGTCGGACGCGGAGGCGTTCGGGCGTTTCATTTGCAGGACGGAAGTCTGGCATGGCCAGCCGGCGAAATCGTATGGCCTGATGCGGCAATGCCATCCGGTAGTGGATACCTCTGTGAAGACCGCTATTGCGTTCCACTGACATCGGGTGAAGTTGTTGTGATTGATCTTGAATCGGGTCAGTGGGTCGCCCGATCGCATTCCCGCAAACAAGTCGTCCCCGGAAATCTGGTTGCCATGCAGGGAACGGTCTGGTCGCTCGGGCTTGATGGATTGCGACGATTCGCATCCACAGAATCCCGGTCCGAGGAACTGGCCGCGGCGCTCGCCAGTCAGCCAGACGATGCCGTGCGACTCACCGATTGGGCCGAATCATTGCTCAATGGTGGCCGTGTCGCCGACGCGCTGGTTGCATTACGTCAGGCCGTCGACACCGACCAGAAAGATCGGGCCGAGCAACTTCTGGCTCAGGCTGTTCGCGATGGTGTGCCCTTCGACCAGACTGATCGGTCGCGGCTGGTCAATGAGCTGAAACTGTCAAATGGTACGCTGGAACAGCAAGTCAGTCTGCACGCCGAAACCGCCTTGGGATTCGAGCGACAAGGGGACATTGGCGACGCGCTGCGATCACTGATGAAGATCGTCGACCTGCCGATTTCACAAAAGAACCTGTCGGGCGAGAAGACGTTGATTCGCGAAGAATCGGTGTCCAGGTCCGTGCGTATTGACCGCTGGTTTCAGTCGAAGTCCCGCGACTGGTACGCCACGGTCGATGCTCAGGTCCGCAAAGACATCGATCAGCGGGTGGCTGACTTCGTGCGGACGAACCCCCGCCACTCGATCACGTGGTTCGGCCAGCATTTGACCGCCGAGACGACTCGGTTGCGTCTTGCCGAGCAGCTCCGCAAGGACGATTCCAACGGTGACAATCTGTTGATTTGGGAACTGTTGCTTCGGCAAACCATTGCCGCCAACTCGCGAGGATCCGCGGACGCAGCACTTGAGCAGCTTGAGCAGGGCCTCTCCACGATCGCCCCGCGGCGTGCGGCTCATGTTAAGCGGCATGTGCATGGCGACGGCATGATCACACGAGTGTCGGGCTCTCCGTGGCCGGGCGGGACCGTGCAGAACTCTACGGAAAAAAGGGACCCCAAGAAGCCTTATCTGCAGCGCGTGCAGTTCCCGGTCGAACGTTATGACGGACGTCTGGACGAGCCTCTGTGGCTGCAGCTCAATGTCAGCCAGCGTAAGTGGTCAGTTCTGGATGCCAGTGGCCGGACTCGGTACACGCTTCAACCTGTCAAGAATGAAAAAACCACGTCCTATTCTTATTCGACGAACGTCACACAGGCCCGCCTGATCGGGCCCGTGCTGGTGGTCTGGTCCGGAATGCAGGTGGCTGCGTACCGACTCCAGGAGGACGAAGGTCAGTATCTCTGGTCTCGACAACTCTACGATCCACAGAATCAGCCCTGGGTCATGCGATTTGCGCCGCGTCGAGTTCAGCGTGCGGGGCGACGAGCAGCTGTCGTGTTTGGCAACACAGGTCCATCCGCGTGGCGAGCCGTCGTGGCGAATCCACGCTTCGTAGTCCTGCAGCACGATCAGCAACTGCTTGCCCTGGAATTGAATACGGGCGAAGTGCTGTGGAAACATGACGGAATTCCGTACGACTGCGACATCACGGGAGACGAAGACGTTATCGCCGTGATTCCTCCCGATCTGGACGAAGCGATCACCTTCAGTGCATTGGACGGCCGCGAACTCATCCGCCGCCCGCTGACGGACGGCGACGACTGGGTCGTACTGCGAGGTCGCCTGCTCGTGACCTGGCGGGCTCGACAGCAACAGGCAGTGATGCGGTGTGTCGATCTGCAATCCGGCGAAGAGAAATGGTCGAGGCCATTCGCCGTCGGGACCTACTACCACAGTTACCGTTCGGATCAGATTTCAGTGCTGGAGCCGAATGGTCGGTTTTCCGTGCTCGATGTCGCAAGCGGTCAGGCACGCACTTCGGCACAACTGGGCCTTGTGAAAGAGTTGCAGGGGTTGACCGTCATCGAGTCACGAGGACTGTACATCGTGTGTGCCCGCATTCCTGACGCTCCGGCAGCAAATGGTGTCATGATTCGAGTGAACATGTCGGGCAATTATCCAGGACGGCTACGTGTTGGCGGGAAGCTGTTCGCCGTGAACACACGCGACGGCAGTGTCGACTGGCAGGCCGAGCTGCCATCTCAGGCCGTTACACCGCCAGTGCTCAGTGATGTCCCGCTGATGGCGAGCTACTACACACTTCAGAAACAGAAAAAACAGCCCAACGGAGCGATATCGACGACGCATGAATACTGGATGCAGGTCATGAATCTGAATAACGGCAATATCGCTCACAAAGTGCGACTGACCAGCGGTCCACAGATCGATCAGCAGTACTTCCCCAAAGAAGCATGCGTCAAATTGCACACGCGCAGTGACGTGACGGAGTTCCGGTTCGCTGTCGGCGAGTGACATTCCGAGTCATTCGCTGACCTTTGCCCATTGAGCCTTCAGTCGCTCTTCCGAAACGGGCATGGCCGTGCCAAGTTGCTGGGCGAACAGCGATACACGGTATTCTTCGATCAGCCAGCGATAGTGATCCAGTTGTGGAGCGTAGAATTCGCGTTCGGAGTGGGACGCGGCACGTTGCTTCCACCGCGACATACAGGCGAGGATGAGGTCCTGATTGCTCCGGTCCCGGGACGCTCCACTCTTGGGCAGCTTATCCAGGCGGGCACTGGCTGCAGTGAAGTAACGCGGGTATTGGAGCAACCAGCCCCAGGACGTCTTCGTCAGAAACCCAACCGACGTCAGGTCGCCGATTTGTTGTCTGATGTCCTGAACGGCATCCGTCCACTGTGGCGAGCGAGCTTTCTTCAGACTACGTCGCAGATCCCGATGAGCCGCCATCAATGGAGTGACGAGACCGACCACGTCCTGAACGGCGATCCCCATCAGCCCCTTTGCCCGCTTCAGTTGATTGCGATAGGCAATCTCGGTCCGTGGATACGGCCCTTTGGCGGGAAAGAACGCGCGGTCGGCGATCAGGTCTCCAACATCCGGACGGAACGCGTTGGCACAACCCAGTGTGGCCGCATCCAGAGTCCACCGTCCCAAATCCGGAAGATTGTCGAGTTGCCGTTTGATCTGCCGTCGCAATGCGATTGCTGCCAGTCGCCGGAGTCCCGCTCGTGTTTCGATCGCCGACCTGGCTGGCAGATCAAACAGCCGCAGCGAGACAGACTCACCACGGTCAAGCAGCGTGGGATACCCCTTCAGTTCGACGCCGCCACTGCAGATTGTCACCTGCGCCGGAAACTCACCGAAATCCCACTCCGTGATTCCGTCCCGCGTCCACCTCCCGTCGTCGATGTCTTCGAATCCCTTTGCCTGCTCGCGGCCCATCTCCGATCGCAGGCTGGAGATGTCACGACCCAGGGCCAGTGTTTCACCTTCCGTGTCCACAACCCGGACGTTCATTCGCAGGTGGCCGGGCAGGCGACCCAAGTCAAAGTCCGACGTGCTGATTCGCTCGGACGCAATCTGGCTCAAGTGACGAGCGACCGTTTCTTCGAATCCGCCGGCACCGAAGCTCAGACGACTGACGATTTCGCGAGCCGTCTCCGCTGCTGGCACAAACTGACGTCGCGCTGACTTCGGCAATGAGCGGATCAGTGCGACGACTTTCTCCTCGATCAGGCCAGGCACCAGCCAGCCGAGCCGCCGCTGATCAAGCTGGTTCAGCGCTTGCCTTGGGACGGCGATCGAAACGCCGTCCTCGGGTGAACCGGGTTCCAGGTGATACTCCAGTGGAAGCCGCATTTGCGCGACCTGTATCTGATCGGGGAACTCAACTCCGGTCACTTCTTCCGTGCCCGATTGCCGCAGGTCGTCCTTCGTCATGTGCAACGGCTTTTTCCGGCGCCAGACAGCCCCTTTCAGCCAGCGTTTGAGCGCGTGAATGTTGGCGATGTCATGTGGGATACGTGTTTCGTAGAAGTCGAAGCGGGCATCCTCGTCAATGATCAGATCGGATCGCCGTGTGCGAGTCTGGAGACCCTCCAACTCGTCCAGCAGGCGCTGATTATGCGTGAAGAACGACAGGTCGTTTTCCAGGTCCCCTTCGACCAATCCGTGTCGAATCATCATCTCCCGGGACTGCTCGGGATTGATCTTCGCGTAACGCACACGTCGGCGCGGGACGACTGGCAGTCCAAACAGCGTCACCTTTTCGAAGGCCATTGCGGAACCAGACCGCGCGTCCCATTCCGGATCGCTATGAGTCTGCTTGATGAGGTGCCCGGCCAGCGGTTCAATCCACTCGGGCTTGATCCGAGCGACCGTGCGGACGTAGCGACGAGTCGTTTCAACCAGTTCTGCGGCGACGATCCACTTCGGTTTCTGGCCGAACAGACCAGATCCCGGCCACAGCGACACTCTTTGATTACCGGACGCCAGAAACTCGTGACCCTCGCCCTGCAATGCGATGTTGGCCAGAAAGCCAGTCAGCAGTGATTGGTGTATCAGTACCGATTCGTTACGCCGGTTCTTCGCTTTCAACCCGGCTTCGGCAGCCAGTTCCGCAAGCTGATGGTACACGTCGGCCCATTCGCGCATCCGGTTGTAGGACAGGAAGTTCTGTTGACAGGCCTTACGGAGTTTACTGCGGGACAGTCCACTGCGCTGCGCGTGATAGAAGTCCCACAGTTTGAGGTAACTGAGAAAGTCCGAATTCTCATCCTGGAACTTCTTGTGAGCTTCGTCAGCGGCCTGCTGCTGATCGATCGGGCGCTCGCGCGGATCCTGCAGTTCCAGAGCAGCGGCGATGACAAGGACGTCGCTCAGGCAATCGTTTTCATGGCCCGCCAGAACAATCCGTCCAACCCGAGGATCGACCGGCAACCGGCTGAGCTGTCGACCGATGTCCGTCAATTGGTTCTTCTCGTCCAGCGCACCAAGTTCGAACAGCGTTCGATACCCGTCGGTAATCGTTCCACACCGGGGCGGCTCCAGAAACGGGAACTCTTCCAGCGGGCCCAGCTTGAAGGCGGCGGTTTGTAGAATGACTGACGCGAGATTCGTACGTTGGATCTCTGGAGCGGTGTACTCGTCGCGGCTGTTGTAGTCCTCTTCAGAATACAGACGGATGCAGATGCCCGGGCCGACACGGCCGCAGCGACCGGCTCGCTGATCGGCGGACGCGCGCGAGATGGACTCAATCGGCAGTCGCTGCATGCGTGAGCGTGCTGAGTAGCGACTGATGCGAGCCGTGCCGGTGTCGATCACGGATCGGATGCGAGGGACGGTCAGTGACGATTCGGCGACATTCGTTGCGATCACAATGCGACGGTGCGGGCCGGGCTGGAAGATACGGTTCTGGTCTTTGTTCGAGAGCCGCGCATACAGCGGGAGGATTTCGCTGGGTCGACCACGTTTGGACTCGCGGAGCAATCGTCCACGAAGCGACCTCGCCGTCTCCAGTATGTCGCGTTCGGTGGGAAGGAAGATCAGAATGTCACCCTGATCGATGCGGCCAAGTTCATCAACGGCGTCCAGAATTGCCGTCTGGATGTCGGTCTCGCCACGACGACGCTTCTGCATTCCCGATTCGCCAGGGCGCGATCCATCTTCGTCCGAAACTGGTGGCCGGTACCGCAATTCGACGGGATAAGTTCGTCCGGCAACTTCGATCACCGGCGCGGGCCGGTCCGCCGTTCCAAAGTGCTCGGCGAAGCGAGCCGCATCGATGGTTGCGGATGTGATGATCAGCTTCAGATCGCGGCGCCGAGGCAGCAACTGCTTCATGCGACCCAGCAGGAAATCGATGTTGAGCGACCGCTCATGCGCCTCGTCGATGATGATCGTGTCGTATCGGTCGAAGAAACGATCACCCTGCGATTCGGCCAGCAGAATGCCGTCGGTCATCAGCTTGATGTAAGTGGTCGGACTGGTCGCGT
>CAYSJO010000746.1:0-10456 GCA_964431285.1 uncultured Planctomycetaceae bacterium | reverse complement strand
GCGGTCAAAGCCGGAGTCCGCGAGCAGCCCGTTGAGCCGCTCATAGAACACATGCCCCGGAGCCTTCGCCACCGACCCCGTCTCGATCCACAGTTCCCGCTGCTTCTCAGTGTTTCGCCACCGCAACGACATCGTCATACTCCATTCAGAAAACGAACACACGTAGAATAATCATTCCCCGTTACACGGCCGGGTTCTTCAACGGGCTGCTAAGCGCTGACTCGCACCCTCTTCTGACCGGCGAGAAATGTTAGAGCGATATCGCACGTGGTAATTCGGGCGAAAAGATCTCAAGGCACGATGCCATATACGATTCGCTTTTCCACTCCGACGGTCGTCCTCCAATGAAGAACATCCATCGTCCCGTCGGCGATCCTGACGACGGCGTTAGTCGAGTTCGTCTGGCAGGACATCTCTACTGAACGTTGATCAGCAGATCGGCCACGACTGGCCGGTGATCAGACAGATCAGACAGGATGACTCGATGATTGCTGAAACTCCACGTCTTCGGAATGAGAATCCAGTCAATAACCCGGTCCGGCTTCATCGACGAATACGTCATACCCGCGACGATTGGCACTGACTCGGGGGTGACCGCGAAGTGCTGCGATTCAAGCAGCACATCCATCGCGTTCTGCCCGTCGGAATCGCATTCAGCGCTTGGAAAACTCGACGGCGTTGAATTGAAGTCGCCAATTGCGATCAAGGGAGTTTCCGACTCCTTGACGGCCTCGATGATTTTCCGGACGGACTGCACACGAATCTCTTCGCTGCGATGTTCGAGATGAACAGCAAGGACTCGAAGCTGCTGACTCTTCGAGATTCGCAGCGTGCAAAGAACACCCCGTAGTGTCAAAAAACTCCGCCGACTGGAAAGCTCTTGGACAATCAGCAGAGCCTTGGGGCCAATGGCCTGTCCTTTCACAGCCAGTAGCCGAGGCCGCAGATGGTCGCAAGCAGAATGTGGCAAGTCTGGAGCAGGAATTGCATGGGGAACTCGGTCCTGGGCACGAAAACCGACGAGATTCCGAGGCGCAGTGCGTGAAGTCAAGCAGCTGAATTGTCGAAACCCACACCGCCGCAGCTGCAGTGCTGAGTACGACTTCGAGTTCGGCGGAGTTTTTTGACCCTACGGGTTGTTAATCCGAGAGCGCGAGAGTTCGAGCCCCGATTTTCGATGAAGCGAGAGCAACCCTGGTATTCCAGGACCGCCCTCGGAAAACCGAGACTTGGCCGGGGCGAATACCGATGTCGCAACTCGTTGCAGACAGGGCGGATAAATCGAGGCTCTTAAATCAGCAGTTCTGAGAGCCGTGAGCGAACTGGCGGGTCGGCCCGAGTTCGCGGAATTGAAAAAGCACGCCCGGGAGGACTTGAACCTCCGACCCTCGGATTAGAAATCCGATGCTCTATCCTGCTGAGCTACGGGCGCAAAGTGCTTAATGCAAGTATGTTATTGCCTCAATTGACCCAAGTGTAATGCATCGACGACACTCACCTCGACACCTTTGGGTCATTTGTTCCCTGCGATCACTGAACATGGCACGTCGCCCCGATCAAAACGAATGGCAGACCGAAAGGTTCACTTCGAGGTCCCAAGCCGGCTGGTTCCCGGCCGGGGCCCGTTTTTTACCGAAGTGCTCAGACAACTTCTCGGACAGTGGCATAACAAGCCCGCACGGACTTGACGTAAGTCCTTATCTGGCAAAGCACCCCCGACAGGATTTGAACCTGTGACCTACGGTTTAGGAAACCGTCGCGCTATCCGACTGAGCTACGGGGGCGAGTGCTGTCACTTCTCAGTCTAAGCAATTGGTGTGACGCCGAGAATCCGTCGGCAGAAATTGATACGCGGCAAGCCGTGCTTACAGATCGTCCATGCCTGTGAAGTTCGTGACAAGGGCGCGTAGCTTGCGACGCAGGACTGAGTAACTGAAGAACGCTTTGCTCAGTTCATAGTTCTTTTCCACCATCTGAGCGCGGTACTCGTCATCGTCGATGACTTTTTGTACGTGTCGTACTGTCTCCCGTGTCAGATAGCCATCCATTGTGACCACCTGGAACTCGCGAGGTTCGATGTCTGCGATGAAGATCGAATAACGATTCACCAGAATCGGCTTACGGTAGTAGAACCCTTCCAGCAGTGCGTTGCCAAATCCTTCGTAGATGCTGGGGTACGTGATGAAGTCTGCGGCGGCGTAGGCGTCTCCCAGCGTGTAGATGCGGTGGCCGTTCTCGTGCCTTCCTCGTTCCTCGTCGATCCGTTGATCGATGAATCGCAGGTCTACATTCTGGTGCTCGGCCATTTCGATCAGTGCTTCACAGTATTCGTGACCCTCGTCACCGGAGGCGTGCGAAATCACAAGCTTGCATCGCGGGTCCTTTAACTGGGCGACAAGCGCGATCGAATGCTCGATGCCCTTGCGAGGAACAACGCGAGTCGGCTGCAGGAACATGATGTCGTTATCGGTCAGTCCGATTTCTCCACGGAGCGACAAAGCGTATTCGTCAGGTTCGGGCGGCTCGTCTTCGAAGTCCAGCACATTCGGAACGAGGATGGACGACACGCCGCAGCGGTGACTGAGTTCTTCCTGGGCAAACGAATTGATCGTGACGTGTTGAATCGATGGCAGGTCTGGTGGAAAAGCCATCGAAAGAAAATCTCCCACAGCGTTCACTGCGAACCGGTCTCGTTCCCAGTAGAAGTCATGGTGGTGGGCGATCGTCGGGAAACCCGTCTCGGCAACAAAGTTCGTGACTGCCACGCCCAATGGGATGTTCATCGGGATTGTCAAGGCGTTCTGGACGACCAGGATTTCGATGCCGAACTTACGGACAAAATCGTACAGCTGATACTTCAGATGATCCGACAGCGAATGGATCAGGCGAGTGACGTCGGGGGAACGCGTCAGCGTCCCGTAAACGTGCCGGTTGATGTAGGCGATGTCTCCGTCACCGAACCATGCCTCGGGTGCGAGCATGCTCACCGCAGGATCGCGATCGAGTTTGCCGGCAAACCAGAAACTGCGGTGCTGGTAATCCCACAGGACCTGCGCCCATTTGGCGCTTTCCAGCGAGACGCCGTCTGTTCCGGCAAGGCGAGTCGAAACGAAGCCGATGTTGTGTCCCATGAAACGGCAACCTGGTGCTGATTCAACTCGTGCGAGTTCAATGTCGTAAGACGAGCTGACGCTTGTTTGCCGGCGCAGGCGTGCGGTCAGTCGCGGGATTCTTGCGAAAATGCCCGAATGGAGAGAGGGCATTTTCGGCCAGTCAGACGAGTCCGTGAAGATTCACGGCTCGCCGCCTGAATAAAACGCTTCTATCGACTGGGAGCTACACTGCGTCAAGGCAACTGCAAACTGATCTGAGGTCGGTCACAGCAGCATTCGGGTGGCAGTTCCGGAGCCGCGGGTCGTCTGGACGCAATCGCAGGCTACGCGCGTCGCCAGCAAACAGGATCGTTTGGAATCCAAGTTGAGCTGCAGCCCACACATCTTTCAGCATGTCGTTTCCGACGAAGACGGCCTCGTGCGGCTTGATGCCGTGCTGACTGAGCGCGGCGGCGGCCGCTGCGAACAGTGTCTGTCCTGGTTTGGATTCTCCATATCGGTACGAGAAAAACTGCAGGGCAGGTCCAAAGCCGAGTTCAGTCAGATTCTGCCCTAGAAGAGCAGGAAACAGCTCAGGTGTCATGGCCTGAGCGTTGCTGATGATTCCGAGTGACAGCCCCCGGCTGCGGAGTTCGTTCAGACAGTCCAAAGTGTCTGGCATTGGCCAGACTGGGTTGGTCCGCACTTCGTATTCCAGAGCCAACCGATCCAGGTCGACTCTTTCGCACGTTTCGTCAGGTAACTCAGCGTCGGCAGCAATCTTCGCGAGGACGTCACGCCAGACGGCGACAATGTCGACTTCTGGAAACTCGATGCCGCGACTGCGAGCAGCTTCGTGGTGCTCGGCAATCGTGTCCTGCAGCAAATCTGCTGACAATGCTGTGACCGCATCTGGCGAAAGACCGCATGCGGCAAGGGCCGCGCGAAAGGCATCGTCGCTGGATGTGCCGGTCTGCAACGTGATGTCACCCGCTCCGCTGACGAGCAGCGTGCCGTAGATGTCGAACAGCACGGCTCGGATCCCGGGTATCGGATTCAGAACGGCTGCGGTTTCGGTCGGCTGAGGTGCCATGGGATGACAGTGCAGCCGAATGATATCTGCACAACCTGGACTCATGGTTCGACCCGCACGGGAGCAAGACGAGTGATGTCGAGAAACGCGTTGAGGATGTTTTCCGGACTGGGCATCGCAGCAACGGGCTGATCGGCTGGGGTATCCAGCAGAGCCTGATAAACACGCTGGATGTCGCGAGCCGAAGCACCCAGCGAAAAACCACTTCGCACGGCCGCCTCATTGGATGCAATCAGAGGCTGCCAATGGCCGGGGTCCCGGTCCACTGAGTCGCGCATCCACGGATTCAGATCGAACAGAATTTCGGCTGAGTGGCCATCGGTCGCGACGCGTTCGAAGCCGATGGCCTGTCGAGCAGTTGGCAGTGCGGCAAAGTCGACCTGTCCGGATGCAATTCGTTCACGAATTGTCGATTCAGTGCTGGCCGGCATTGCCTGCCCGTAACCGGCACTGACCTCGGACTGCAAAGTTAACACCTGTGCGACGAACCGATCCGCTTCAATCCAGTCGATCGGTATCTGTACGGACTCGCCGAGGTGATCGAGTTTCACGTTGCGATCGGCAAAGTCGGCGGTGATCTCGGGCAGGTTGCGTCCAATCAATGGGCGTTGATGTAGCCACGCTTCCAGAAACACGAGACCAAATCCTTCCGCCACGCTGGTCGTGATGATGCAGCTGGCCGCGGCCAGATTCTCCTCGAAGGAGATTCCTTCATTCAGACCGACATCGAACAGCACGCGCAGTTCCAGACGTTGCGCAAGTTCCTGAAACTGCTGGAACGCTGGGACCTCTGCTTCGCTGGTTGCTGGCAGTGTCAGGGCGAAGACTGTGTCCTCGTCTGTTGCGGCGGCCCACAACAGCAGTTCGCCGATGTTCTTGCGACGGATTCCACGGACGGGATACAGCACAACTCGCTGCGATTCGGTCAGGCCGTGAATCTGCTGGAATCGACGTAACGACTGCTCGTGCGCCGGCAGTGAACCTGCTGCGGTGACCGGATTCGGGAGACAATGGACGCGATCGTTTTCCGCTCCTGCATCCAGAATGATACGGCGGTCCCGGCTGTTCAGCAGTGCGTAATGGATGTGCTCAGCGATTGGATAGACGTAACGTCCGACGGCCGCCGAGTCCGACGCATCCAGTGCCCGGGGAAACTTCGCGTAATTGGCTGGCCGCAGATCCTCGGCGAAATCGTGGATTTGCAGCAGGATGCGGAATTCGCGTTCCGCGAGATTTCGTACCGTGCCTGGCACAGAAACGTTCTTACCCAACGAGTGATTGTGGATGTGCAGAATTGTCTCATGTGGAGCAAAGCCGAATTGCTCCAGTTTGAGAATGATGCTGTCTGTCAGCGTGATGTCGCGCAGTTCGTCACTGTCCTCGTAGTCCAGACCATCGACCGATTCGACTCGAACACGGAACGCATCGGGCCATTGCGTATCTGGCCAGCCGTCCGCCCGGCCGCCGTGCAGGACCAGCACATCACTAAGTTGGAGTTGGCCGGCGACAGTCTGCAATGCTCGCAGTTGATTCACCACGACCTGCGTGACGCCGCTTCGATTCAGGTGGTAGTGCAGGATGGCCAGCTTCATGGTCGTGACGACTCCGTGGTGTGATCGACAGTGCGGGATGATCCTGCTTTTCGCGTTGAGGTCAATCGCGGCCCCGTTCCTGACGTGTGCGGGCCAGTTTTTTTTGCCGGGCGGGTTACGTATCCTCCAACTTGCCCTGCGCCGGGCAACGCTCAACCCGAACGGAACGAGGGAACCATGCTGCCTGTTGAGTCGGCGTCTCGGATCGAAAATCGCCTGCAGACCATCTACGGCGAACGATCCACTGAGATTCTGCCGAGCGTCGTCAAACTGGCAGAGCGATACGCCGATCGGTTCCCAGCTGCCCCCGAGTCACTCTGGTCCGAACGTGACATTGCGCTGATTACTTACGGTGACCAGGTTGCCGAAGTCGATCGTCCCACGCTTGCCACGCTGGAACGATTCCTTGCGCGATATCAGCTTGACGAAGCATTCTCGATTGTGCACATCCTGCCGTTCTGCCCCTACTCTTCCGATGACGGATTCTCAGTCATCGATTTCCGCCAGATCGACGAACGACTGGGAGACTGGCCCGAACTGCAGCAACTCGCGCAACGTACAGATTTGATGTACGACCTCGTGCTGAATCACGTTTCGCAACACAGTGACTGGTTTCAAGGCTATCTGCGTGGTGACGCTACCTACAGCAACTGGTTTCATGACGTTGACCCGTCTCTGAATCTTTCTCTGGTCACTCGACCCCGCAGCCATCCGTTGCTGACACCATTCCAGACAAACAATGGCGAGCGTCACATCTGGACGACATTCAGCGACGATCAGATTGACCTCAATTACTCTGATCCCGCTCTGCTGCTGGAAATGCTCGACATTCTGCTGATGTATGTGGCAAACGGCGCGCGTGTTATCCGATTGGACGCCATCGCGTTTCTGTGGAAGGAGATTGGCACGACATGCCTGCACCTGGAACAGACACACGCTGTCACGAAGCTGTTTCGAGACGTTCTGGACGCGGTCGCTCCGCACGCCATTCTATTGACCGAAACGAACGTTCCACATGTGGAAAACGTGAGCTATTTCGGCGATGGTGACGAAGCTCACATGGTCTACAACTTCAGCCTGCCTCCGCTGCTGTTCGATGCGTATCTGCACGGTGACGCGACGCCATTGCAGTCATGGCTGAGTGGTCTGGATGCTCCGCCAGACGGAACAACATGGTTCAACTTCACGGCATCACACGATGGAATTGGAGTGCGTCCGCTGGAAGGTCTGGTCGAAGGTGAGCGTTTTGAACGCATCGTGGAAGCGACGCGTGAGCGGGGCGGCAGGGTCAGTATGCGGCAGATGCCATCGGGTGATCAGCGGCCGTACGAACTGAATATTACGTGGTGCGATGCGATGCGCACGCCTGGTCCGAATGATCCGCATCACATCCGACGTGTGTTGGCATCTCAGGCATTCATGCTGGCGTTGCAGGGGGTTCCGGCCACATATTTCCACTCGCTGGTCGGTACGCCGAATGACACACAGGGAGCGGAAGACAGTGGGCACGCCCGGCGCATCAACCGAAAGAAGTACGCACTGCAGGATCTCTGCGAACTGCTGACCAGTGATCCTGAACAGTCGGCGATCTTTGAGGGATATTGCAGGCTGCTCTCATTGAGAAAGCAGCAGCCTGCGTTTCATCCCGACGGTCCTCAAAGGGTGATCCAAACGGGTGACCCGTCGATTGTGGCATTCGAACGCACCAGTCGGGACGGGCAGCAGAGGATTCTGGTGGCGGCGAACTTCGCGGACAATTCCAGAGAGCTTTCAGGAGACGGCGTCGCGACACTCCCTGGTGGGCGTGATCTCATCGAGGGGAACACCCTGGATCGGGACCGCATTGTTCTGCAACCATGCCAGATCATGTGGCTGGAACTGACCTCTCCCCGATAGACGCTGATCAGTCGACGAACAGAGGGATACCGATGCCAGACTTCACACAAAACGGCACGATTACAACGCTGCACGACCTGTCACACGCAGGACTTGATGTCCTGGAAGAAACGCTGCGGAAGGCCACGCGCAAACGGGCGATCGGCCTGGTGTTACCCGTCACTGCCTCCGACATGCGAGCCGAACCGTTTGACGAAATCGTCGACCAGCTGGTCGATGCGGATTACATCGATTCGATCGTCGTGACCATGGGCCTCGCGCCGGAACCGGACGACTATCGTGAAACCGTGTCGAAGCTTGAGAAACTCGGTCCGCGTGCTCAGGTGCTGTGGACGGACGGTCCGCGCGTCTCGGGGATGTACAAGCGCCTGATCGACGATGGCTTCGGCCTGTCGACACCCGGTAAGGGACGATCAGTCTGGACAGCGTTCGGCTACCTGCTGGCCGATCCGAATCTCAAGGCGTTTGTCCTGCATGATTGCGACATTGTCGATTATGACCGGCTGCTGCTGACCCGATTGTGTCTACCGATGGCGCATCCGAGTCTCGACTTCGATTTCTGCAAGGCATTCTACGCGCGTGTGACTGACCGCATGCATGGTCGCGTCGTTCGTCTGCTGGTCGCTCCGTTGCTGAAGTCGCTGATCACCGTGCTCGGTCCCGATCGATTTCTGAGTTACCTCGACAGCTTTCGCTACCCGTTGTCGGGTGAATTTGCCGTCACATCGTGGCTGGCTCGATCCAATCGCATTCCCAGTGACTGGGGCCTGGAAGTTGGTACGCTGGCTGAAGTCTTTCGCAACACGTCGCAGAAACGTGTCTGCCAGGTCGACCTGTGTCGGTTCTATGAGCACAAACACCAGAACCTGTCGCTGGACGATCCAGGCAAGGGCCTGATGAAGATGTCGACTGACATCTGCACGTCGATCTTTCGCACGCTGGCAAGCCGCGGAACTGTGTTTCAGGCGGAACAATTCGTCACTCTGCGAGCGGCGTACCTGCGGACCGCGCAGGATGCCGTGCGGCAGTACCATGCGGACGCGGTCGTCAACGGCCTTGAATTTGACCGTCACTCCGAGGAGCAGGCCGTCGACGGTTTCGCACGCCAGCTTGGAGCCGCCGGCGAGTCATTTCTCACCGACCCGTCTGGCGGTGAAGCGATTCCGAACTGGAGTCGAGTCGTGGCCGTGGCACCAGATGCGCCTGAAGAATTGCGCGACGCTGTCAGACAGGATCGCGAGGAGTATGCTTAGGCAAGACAGGTCTCCCTGTTTGATACCGGGAATATGCCCCTCCTCACTCTGTGTGGGAGCAGGTAGCCGCAGGCCGGATGAGGCGCGAAGTTAAGGTCAGCCTCTCCCGCCCTTCGGGCACCCTCTCCCCAAGGTGGAGAGGGAACGCGTCGGGAACCCGCGCCAAACGTACTTTGGACACACATGCTTCGATTCGCATTCCGGAACCTGCTCAGTCGCCCGGCGCGTTCCCTGCTGTCTCTGTTGGGATTGACAGTCGCGATCGCGGGGATGGTTGGTCTGTTCTCTGTGGCAGAGGGCATCGACGCGATGGTTGGGGAGACATTTGGCCGATTCCCCGGGTTGCTGGTCATGCAGAAAGGGGCTCCCATCCCGTTGTTTTCTCGCATCCCGAAGGCGTGGGCCAAAGAGATCGAGGAACTGCCTGGCATCAACGCAGTCAGTACCGAGATCTGGACGCGAGTGAACCGTGTCAACGACAAGGACATCGTCTCACCGCCGCGGTTCCTGTTCGGTGCCGACATCCCGGCTCATTACCGGCTCAAGTACAGCGTTTACAAAGATGCGATCTACAAGGGCCGCTATCTGGATGACTCTGACGCTGACAAGGCACAAACAGTCATCAGTCGACAGATTGCCGAGGAATTCGAAGTCGACGTGGGTGACAGCTTTGTGGTGAACGGAGTCACGTTTGAAATCGTCGGTCTGTACCACTGCGGATCGTTGTTACTGGATGTCGCGATCATTGCCGATCAGAGTCTCGTGCGACGCATGTCGCTGTTTGACCCGTCGATTGTCTGTTCGTTTTACGTCGAGCCGACCGGTGAGATTGCAAACGACGAGCTGGTGGAATGGATGCAGGAACTGTTTCACGATCGTGACCTGTCCACGTGGCAGCCGTCATCGATCTTCGGCCAGGCCGCTTCGGAACAAACGACCGCACGCGCGATATCCGGGCCAACGGGCAATCCGATAATTGACTGGGTGCGGAAGACGGATCGTCGCATCAAATCATTGACCCATCCGGAACTGGCCGAAGAGGAACCGGTGACGGACGCAGATCATGACGTGACGGAGTCGGAAGCGGGCAGCGAGAGCCTTAAGGGCGGTCCACTCGAAATTCGCAGTGCGGCAGACTGGGCCGATCGATTCGACGAGTTCAGCGAGGACCTCGACATCTTCCTCGCGGTGATCACGAGCATCGGTCTGACGATCGCCATTCTGAGCGTTATCAACACGATGCTGATGAGTGTTTCAGAACGGATCATCGAATTCGGAATACTCAAAGCGAACGGCTGGTCACGCTCAGACGTGATGCGGCTGATCACGTTTGAAAGCGCGATACTGGGTTGCGCTGGCGGAATCGGAGGCAGTCTGTGTGGCTGGGCGGGAACACTCGTCATCAACTGGAACTACCCTGATCGCGTCTCTCTGTATGCCAGTCCGGCGTTGCTGCTGTTCAGTCTAAGCTTTGCCACACTGCTGGGAGTGATCGGCGGTCTTTACCCGGCCGTGTGGGCAACGCGCATG
>CAYSJO010000745.1:0-2135 GCA_964431285.1 uncultured Planctomycetaceae bacterium | reverse complement strand
CGTGACTACAAGATGCAGAAGATGTTCGATCTGGTGGAAAGCGTCGCCGATACGCGAGCCACCGTGCGCGTTCTGGGTGAAAGCGGTACAGGCAAGACGATCACCGCACGTGCGATCCATCAACTCAGTTCACGAGCGGATCAACCGTTCGTCGAAGTCGCTTGCGGAGCGCTGCCAGACACGCTGCTGGAAAGCGAATTGTTTGGCCACGTGGCTGGTGCTTTCACGGGAGCAGTTCACGACAAAGTCGGAAAGTTCCTGCAGGCCGACGGTGGAACAATCTTCCTCGACGAAATCGCGACCGCCTCGGCGAGCCTCCAGGTAAAGCTTCTCCGTGTGCTCCAGGATCGCGAGTTCGAACTGGTCGGCGGCACGACGACTCACAAAGTTGACACGAGACTGATTCTGGCCACCAACGAAGACCTCGAAGACCTCGTCCGCAAAGGGCAGTTTCGCCAGGACTTGTTTTACCGCGTCAACGTCATCTCTCTGACACAGCCACCATTGCGTGAGCGTCTGGGAGACATTCCGCTGCTGGTCGATCACTACCTCGAGCAGATGAATGAACGGAACGGCAAGAACGTGCGACGATTTGAAGACTCCGCCATTCAGCTCATGCAACGATACAACTGGCCGGGCAATGTTCGAGAGCTGGTCAATGTTGTTGAGCGAGCAGTTGTACTCTCTCACGGCGAAGTGATTAGCGCCGACGATCTTCCGGAATCACTGCGTCGCGAAGATCCCAACCGTAACACGGTGGAACTGGCGGGCAGTCCACGTTCCCTGAGAAACGCACTGGTTGCACCTGAGCGGCAGATCATTCTCAACGCACTGGAGACAAACGGCTGGAACCGCCAGAAGACATCAGCGGCATTGGGAATCAACCGCACGACGCTCTACAAGAAGATGAAGAAGTACGAAATCTCATTCGATCACCAGCTCATGCACAGTTAAGCGACAGCCAAAGATTCGAATCACGAACAAGCCCGACTCATTGAGTCGGGCTTGTTCTATTTCTTCTCGTCTTTGAGGCTCGGCGCGAGACTTAATCCAAGCGCAGCAATGGCGGCATCAAAACCGGCTCCCATGGTTGAGGAGATATTCAGCGATTGTCCCGTCACTGGATGAGCGATCTGCAGCCGGATTGCCGCCAGCATGAGCCGCTCGATGTGAAACGTCTCGCGCAGCAACGTGTTGTGTCGGTGATCACCATGTCGCCGATCACCGACAATCGGATGAGACATGTGCTTGCAGTGCCTGCGCAGCTGATGTCGTCGACCCGTTAACGGATGCAGCCGCACCATTGAGTAGCGACTCGTGGGGTACCTTCCCATAGAGTGCGGAATCTCGCATCGGTCGAGTGTCTCGAACTCTGTGACTGCATCCTGTGGCAGTTTGTGGCGGTCGGCGTCCGGATGCGTGATGCGGTCGGGATGCTCTTTCAGCGGCTTTTCGATGACACCCGCATCGTCCGTCCAACCGCGAACGACGGCCAGGTAGTGTTTGCTGGTTGCGCGCTGTCCGAACTGAATCGTCAACTCGTGAGCTGCTTCGGAACTCAGGCCGAAGATCAACACTCCGGACGTTGGACAATCCAGCCGATGCACTGTGTAAACTCGCTGGCCGATCTGTCTGCTGAGCAGAGACACAGCATTTTCGCGGGCATGCACGTCGATCTTGCTGCGATGCACCAACAGACCGGGCGGTTTGTTGATCGCTACGCAGTCGTCGTCCTGGTAGAGGATCTCAAGAGGCACGAACTACAGATCCTGAGATCGATCGACGCGCCCAGCGATCATCGAACCGAGTAAACGCAGAAAACCGTTTTCCACCTGCATGCGAATACGAAAGCCGTTTTCAATGGCCTTTGCATCGACACGCAAAACGTCACTGCCCGCTTCGCTGAATGATTCGATCGCTATTTCCCCGAATCGTCCTCGACGTCCGGGGTTCTCGCCGTCGGGGTTTTCCCGTTGGGGGTTTCGCATGCGAACGAAGTGATTCATGTTCAATACGAACTGGAACGGTTTCGTGTCCTGAAGTGTTGGTGGCGACCCCTGGCTGTCCGTCACTTTGTCAATGATTGCCTTTAGTGTGGGAATCGCATCGTCGCCCCCGATGGCAAACCACACGGC
>CAYSJO010000744.1:0-24807 GCA_964431285.1 uncultured Planctomycetaceae bacterium | reverse complement strand
CCGGATTGATAACAGTGAGATCCGCAACCTGCAGATCACTGGCAACGATATCGAATACAACAACTACCGCGCCCACCGGAGTCAGTTCTTTGATGTTTAAGTTTATGCGACCTCCGAGATCTACTTCGACGTCCGCAGCGGCACAGTCCGTGAAGGCACGATTGCCAGCAACACGATTCAGGCAACGCACAGCCCCAACGGCTCCAACATCCGCTTCATCGGCACACGTGAGGGCGACGACGGACAACACGCCGGTATGTGGACAATCTCCGGCAATCTGATCGGAAGCCAGAACAACAACATCCACTTCACCGGCGTAAGAGGGGCGGTCATCTCGGGCAATTACATTTACAGCGCCCACAACCGCAACGTGCTGGTCGAGAACTCACGCAACGTCGTCCTCGGACCGAACACGTTCGGCCACAACCCTGATTACAAAAATCGCGAACTGGCGACCGGCATTCGCTTCGTCAATTCCGAGAACTGCAACCTGAACGGTGTCCTGATCCAGGACGCCCAGGCCGGAGCGCACACGGTCGAAACTGTCCCACTGGAACGCGAAGCCCTAGTCGAACTGATCCGCTGCCGCCGAGTTAACATGACGGGTTGCCAGGTCCTCGACGGCACGCCTATCGGAGTGCTCATTGAAGATTGTCGGGACGCACTTATTTCCAGTTGTTCGGTGATCGACCAGCGAGAAACGTCGAAAATGGATTCCGGAGTCGTGTTCCGTGGAAAGAACCCGGGCAGTATGCTGGTCCAGTCGCGCGTCAGCGGAGCCAGGCAAGGTTCCGTTGTCGGGGGTGAAGACGTTGCAATCGACGGTAACCGGATCGGTTGACCTTGGGAGACCCACGTCGGACCAGACGACTCTTCTGGCAGGAGGGACGGCTCTTGTTTTCGTGAACAGGAGTACACAGAGAGCGCAGAGGATTTACGGCTCTGCTGCCTCTGCGTCCTCCTGTTCAAAATCAGTTCCGGTTCAGAACCGGCTCTGAAACTCTTCGACCTCCCACTTGTCCTTCTTCTCGTTCAGAGTCGCGCAGAGGATATCGGTGCCGTTGGTGCGGACGTTGACCAGACCGTACGTCACAGCGTCAACGACGCGCCAGCCTCGATTGAATCTGCGAGTTTTCTTCCTTGGATTCAGATCCCCGGACATGACGACCTCATAGTCGAGTCTCGCCCTGTCGCCGGGATCAAGTTCGATACTGATGTCCTCACCGGCGTGCTTGTACTTCTCGTCCCGAACCTTCAACAGCTTTACGATTGCCACGCTGCGCGAAATCTCCGTGGAGTAGATCAGCGGAGTTTTCATTTCGTCTTTGTCGATGTGTCCGGTCTGGGCACTTGCCGCGACCACGGTCGGGCGTGGGTGGGCGTGTCCTTCGTTGTCCCCTGACGAGATGATTGTTGCGGCAGCTCCCATCGCCTGCAGGAATGAGTAGGCGATGTCATCGCTGCCGTGATGGCAGCCTTTCGCCACATCACATTGCAGGTCCGAACGATCTGGAAGGTCCTCAAGGATGGCCTGCATGCTGCGTTTGTTAAGGTCACCGGTCAGCAGGATCCGTGACCGGCCGTAGCGCAATTGTAATAAAAGACTGTGCCCGTTGGAGTTCTGACTGGTGGACCTTGAGTAGGCACGCACGACCGATTTGCCACTCTTGGTCTGCTGAATGGGAGCCAGGTCTTTCAGATTGACGTTGTCAGGACCGGCGGCCGGTTCAAAACCGGGAACAAATCCATCTTCGTGGCTGAGTTGACGAATATCACAGCCGTGATCGACGGCCGCCTGCATGAACTTCGCCCATTCCCCCTGCAGCCGGAATTGAGTGCTCGACGGCTTCAGTTGCTTCTTAACATCGTCCAGATCACCGAGCATCTTCGTGAGATAGTCGACACCATCGATCTTCTCAATCGGGCCAAGACTGCGACTTTTTCCCGGCTTCCTCCACCAGGACACTCCGGCGTGATACAGCACGGGGATGTCGACCTCATTGGCATCGAGTTCTTCCTGCGCTTCCTCATCCTCGTTCAACAGGTCCCACAGGCCACCGTAGTGATCGGCGTCGCAGTGGGAGGCAATCACGGCGTCGAGCTTGATCTTCGATCCGCCGTATTCCCTGACGAACTTTCAGTCGACGAAGTCGGCCGCGTTCTTTCCGGTTGGCTGACGATTGCGAATGTAGCCACCGTCGATCAGCACATGTCGCCGATCCGGTATCACGATCAGGACACCGTCCCCCTGCCCGACATCGATAAAGTACACCTCCAGCAATGGCTCTCCACCGAGGGCACTCTTCGCGATTTCTCCCGTCCGGGCCCGCGCTTTGACCTTTGCTTTACTACCTGACGTACTCAGGACCTCGACCCGATCTCCCCAGAGAAGCTCGCGGGATTCAGTCTTTCCATTCCGTTTCCAGGTCATCTTCGTGGTGGGCGTGCTGACGTAGTCGATGGTCATGGTGCGATCCCATAAAGTGAATAAAACATCAGTTCTGTTGCGATAATTATATGTACACATATTTTCACGACATCAAAGAACTGTCTCTCATGCAGAATATTCACAGAGTCAGCAGCGGACCCTTCCGCGGGAACACCGGCGCTCGTCCGCGATGCACACACCTCACCAGGCCTTGTCGGCTGTATCCACGATCAACTCACACTCCGGCAGGCTTTGGAGGAACAGTCGGCCGTAGGGCTTGGTGCGGATTCGGGGGTCGAGGATGGCGACTTGACCGGTATCTTTGCGGCTGCGGATCAGACGGCCGAAGCCCTGCTTTAACTTGATGATCGCTTCGGGGACCTGGTATTCCATGAAGGGATTGCCGCCGCGCGCGCGGATGGCTTCAACTCGAGCTTCCAGTAATGGCTGGTCCGGGACACTAAAAGGCAGGCGGGTAATGATGACGTTCTGAAGTGCATCGCCCGGCACATCGACGCCCTGCCAGAAGCTGTCCGCTCCAAACAGCACTGCAGAGGGATCTTTGCGGAACTTGACCAGCATCTGAGTGCGGGGCAAACCGTCGCCCTGGCAGTACAGCGACATGTTCTGTTCGGCGAACCAGGAGCTCAGACGAGCAGCGCAGTTCTTCAGCATGCGGTAGCTGGTGAACAGCACGAATGCCCGGCCTGCCGTTTGTGCGACGTAACGTTTGATGCAGTCCGAAACAGCATCTTCGAACTCGCGCGGGCTCGTACTGGGGTCCGGAATACGATTCTGAACAATCAAACGTGCCTGGCTCTGGTAATCGAACGGGCTGCCCAGCTTCAGTTCATCGGTTTTCGTCAGGCCGATGCGGCCTTTGAAGAATTCAAAGTTCTCCTGGCCGATCGCGAGTGTGGCACTTGTCAGGATGACCGTGTTGATCTGGTTGAAAAGTTCTTCGCGGAGCACTGGACCCACTTCGATGGGGCAGGAAGCGAGTTTCACGTTTTCGCGCCGACCGGAAGAGGTCTCGACCCAGTACACGAAGTCGTCACCGTTGTGTGCCAGCCACGCATCGATCGACACAGCCAGGACATTGCAGCGTTCGGCCGCCGCTTTCAGTTCAATGCGTTTTTCCTCAGGGTGAATATCTTCAGCCGCCTGAGCGATTTCGATTCCCAGCTTGCGCAGTTCCGGTGTGAACGCATTGTCGATTTCGAGTGGCTTGCGGACACGGCCATTGGCGGGCGCTTTCTCCTGTCGCCAGTATCGCATTGATTCGAAGAAGTCATCGGCCTGCATGCGCAGCCGCATGACAGCTCGCTGGCAGTTGCCCAGTTTATGCGCAACCAGCAGCCCTTTTTGTGAGCGATCGTTGTAGAGCCGGTTAAACAGATAATCGACCTGTCCGCTGCTCGCCGAGATACCGAGGTGATCGCCCGCGACGCCTTCGACTGTGTGCGCTTCGTCGAGGATCACAACGTCGTAATCCGGCAGCAGCGCGGCTCCCTCGCGCCGCAGGGCCAGGTCGGAGAAGAACAGTGCGTGATTGACAACCAGGACGTCGGCATTCCAGACGCGACGGCGGGCTTTGAAATAGAAGCAGTCATTGAAGTGGTTGCAGTGTTTGCCCAGACAGTTGCCGTGTTCGCTGCGTACTTCGTCCCAGACGGACGGCAGCGGTCGAAAGCTCAGGTCAGAGCGGCTGCCGTCGGTTGTGTCGTCCGACCATTCGACAATGTTCTGCAAATGCCGCATTTCTTCGGGCTGAGCGTACAGGGTGTTTGACCGTTCGACGGCGCCCCGCATGCGCCTCAGGCTCATGTAGTTGGACCGGCCTTTGACCAGGACCGATGAAAACTCGATGGGAAGGACCGAATTCAGGAAGGGTATGTCTCGGTGAAAGAGCTGCTCCTGCAGACTGATCGTGTTGGTCGAAACGACTACGCGTTTTCTTTTCTGTTTATCGGCATCCGATTGGCCATGGTCGTCTGACTGCCCTTGCGCCTGCCCCTGATCGCGCGTGGCGTGCAGGATGGTCGGGACCAGATAGGCGAAACTTTTACCGACGCCCGTTCCCGCTTCGACGATCAGGTGAGATTCCTCGTCGATGGCCTTGCGGACGGCATTGGCCATCTCGATCTGTTCGGGGCGTGACTCGTAGCTGTCGAGCCGCTGCGCAATACGGCCCGAGTCTCCGAGGATCGATTGGACATCCAGTTCCGGCATCCGGTCCTCCGGAGCATCTTGTGCAGGTGGTGGCGGCGAATCCGTTGCTCGCGGACCTGTTTACCGGATGTGAGACGTCGCAGCGAGCGACTCGGTATCCGTTCAGGCCGGCTGGGATGACCCAGCCAACTCGCGGTATAGCTCCGCGTGAGCGTTCACCATGGCGTCAATCGAAAATTCTTCGCGCATCCGTCGCTGGGCGTTCGCAGCAAGACTGACGGCCAACTCCGGTTCTTTCAGTAATTGATCGATGGCCATCGCAAACGTCGCTTTGTCACCAACCGGGACGATCAGTCCGGTTTCTTCGTGAGTGACCAGTTCCAGGTTGGGTGCAATGTCGCTCGCGACGACCGGCACACCCGCGGCCATGGCTTCCATCAGGCTGTTGGACTGTCCTTCGAAATCACTCGCCAGCCAGAACGTGTCAAAATGCCGCATGATGTCGCCAGCATCCTCGCGATGTCCGGTGAAACGGACCTGTCCCTTTGTCGGAATGTCCGCAGCGAATTTCTCGAGCTGAGCACGTTCCGGGCCATCACCAACGATGACGAAGTAAGCATCTGGCTGGACGGACACCAACAGGTGAAACGCCCAGATCAAATCCTTCAGCCGCTTCTGCGGAGCGAGACGACCGACGAACCCAACCAGTCTGGCGGAATGCGGGATATTCAGTTCATCACAGACGGATTCACGAGAACGGGCCTCATCGCCCGGCATTTCGACGCCATTGCGGATGACAGACAGCCGATCGTCCGGGACTCCGACGTCGCGGTAGAAGTCGACAACGGCCTGCGAATTCCCAATGAATCGATGCGTGCGTGAAATCAACCTGCGATCGAACCAAAGCTGCCAGCGGGCCTTCCACGAATCGACGCAGCGTTCTGAAACGACGATCTTCGGTTGCGGTCGTGGACCAGCAGTGATCCGGCCATAGGTGTTCGCGGCAAACAGCCAGGTGTGCAGGATGTCCGGCTCGACTATCTGAAGGCGTTGCCTCAGACGACACATAGCAAACGGATCAAACTTGCTGCCCTTGCCGATCACTGACACCGGAATGTCGGCGTCACGCAGTAGTTCTTCGTAAGGCCCGCCTCGTGTCAGGCAAACGACTCGCACGGCGAATTCGTTGCGCGGCAGATGAGTGGCCAACAGAGTCAGTTGCTTTTCGGCGCCGGACTGGTCGAGCGTCGGGATGAGTAGCTGGACGTGAATCATGTTCGCCCCCCCCTCATCCGGCCTGCGGCTACCTTCTCCCTCCACAGGCGGAGAAGGAACACTTTGACCAGCGGAAAACACGCTCGCCGGGCCAGACAAAGTCCCCTCTCCCCTGTGGGGGAGAGGGGGCAGCAGTCCGTCAGGATGTATCGCATTCGGTTCTTCACGAGTTGGTCGTTTTGGAAATGCCAGACCCAACTCCGGCAGTGATTCCCGTTCTTACAGTCGGTTACGCAGGGTGAGGGCTCAAGCAGCCTTAGAACTGCCGTCGTCCGATTCGTGCAGGATCTCGCGAATCAGATCGAGCGAAGCGTGCATCGATCCGGCAATCTCTTCGGCGCTGAACCCCGATCGATGCAACACTTTCACGAACTCAGCTGATTCGTCGTTGAGCAGGCAACGTTCATCAGAACTACGCTCGCTGTCTTCACCAAATCCAGCCAGCCGCGCAGTGGGGACCTCGCGGATCTCCTGCAGCAGTTCTTCCAGCCGCAGGATGTCGCGATCAGCTTCGTCCGCGATCTGATCCAGGACGGCAACTTGAGCCTGTATGACAGAGTGCTCCTGTCGGGCCGAGCCGTGTGATTGAAACCAGTGCTGATTCGGAATCGATTCGCGTTTGGTGCGTTCGATCGGGCTACAGCGTTTTCGTCGACATTTCGCATGTCGGAGAGACATGCCGACGGTCAGTCCGATCAGAAAGAGAGTGAGTATTCCGAGGACTTCAATGCCCGACATCTTGAGTCATCCATGACGTGTTGGAAGGACCAGCGACGAAACCGTCATTGCTTCGTCATTGGGTACTTCGTCATTAGTCATTGCCATGATCGTGATCATGGTTGTGGTCGTGACTGTGATCATGATCATGGCCGTGATCGTGCCCCTCGGGCTCGTCACCTTCGTCCTGTTCAAGCTCAGCCTGCTGATACCAGGCTTCGATCGTGCGATAGACCTCTCGAAGAGGCAGTCCCTGTTCCTGTGCGATCTTTGCACACGATTCAAATTCGGGAGTAAACACAGCCGGCTCACCTTCGCGCCAGCCAAGCTTGCCTTCGATTGGACCCCAGTCGGAATCGATCGTGACTGACTCACGCAGTCGTTTGGATCGCTCGATCAGACTGCGCCGGATACCAAATGTCCCGGTTTCGTGGAAGATGATTGTCTCGATCGCGTCCCTCTGGTCCGGGCGGCAGATTACGCTGAGGATGACTCCGGGCCGATCCTTCTTCATCTGTATCGACGTCGTGTAGACGTCCAATGCCCCGTTTTCGAGCAGCAACTGTTTCGTGTATCCGATGACCTCGGGCGACGCATCGTCGATGTTCGTCTCAAGCAAGTACACCTGGTCAAAATCGGGGGATGCCTGAGCCGTCCCGACAAACAGGCGCAGCAGGTTGGCCCGTTGCGGGAAATCTTTCGTGCCAGCGCCGTAACCGATGTTCTCGATGCTCATCGCCGGCAGCGACGGAGAGAATCGATCAACGAGCGCTTTGACGATGGCCGCACCAGTGGGCGTGGTCAGTTCGGCCTCAACGGGGACATCGGCCAGCGGGATCCCACGCAGGAGCTCCGCCGTTCCCGGAGTCGGAATCGCACACACGCCGTGGTCGATCCGGACCTTTCCGTGTCCGGTGGGAATGTGGCTGCAGATGATCTGATCGATACCCAGCAGGTCGAACCCGATCGCTGCACCGACAATGTCCACGATGGAGTCGATTGCTCCGACTTCGTGAAAGTGGACCTTCTCGATCGTCGAGCCGTGAACCTTCGCTTCGGCTCCGGCCACCGCCATGAAGATTTCCCGGGCAATCGCCTTCTGCGAATCGGTCACGCGGTCGGCACGTACCAGAATCGCTTCAATGTCGGACAAATGCCGATGAGCGTGCTGTTCCGGGTGCTCAACCTTCACGTACGTGGCGCGGAAGCCGCCTTTGACAACGGACTCCGTTTTCAGCTCGACTCCGTCGAGACCAAGCGATGCGATTCCGGATCGAATGACATCCGCATCGACACCCGAATCGATCAGCGCCGCAAGCGTCATGTCGCCGGCAACGCCGGTCGCACAGTCGAGGTACGCGATTCGCACGAGGCGCTTCTTTCTATGAGGTCAGGCGGGTAATTGAACCTTGACCTCTGCCATGTTCCGATAGGCCACGTAACGAACCGGCTCTGATTCACTTTCGCCGTGAATGATGCAGTGCGAACTTTGGGGAGCCGTCGCAGTCTGATAGGGATGGTCGATCCTGATCACCGTTCCGTTTGTGAGATGGATCTCAATCGGTTCAAACGGATTTCGATTGAGAAGTTCAATCATCTGGTGAGCATTCATGCCACCTCTCCGAGTTCTATGTTCGAATTCAGATTATCGGTCACAGTCGAGGCAGGCAATCTTCATGTGAATTCAATCGTCAATGCAGATGGACGGGAGACCAGCCGCCGGCAGCGCCTTCATAAATCAGCAGGTCGAAAAATCGTGCAAAGAAGATCATCTGCGGCAATTTGTAGATGCCAAAACGTTCGGACGTAATGACATAATCTGCGTCATGGGTTTACGAGTCCTTCTTTAAGTGTTCTTTGAAGAATTCGTCCATGTCGTCGAGCATCGTGTTGAACCAGGGCAGTCGATTCCAGCAGCCGTGTTTTCCATCCTTGTAGACTTTGATGTCCGTCCAGACGCCGGCTGCCTTCAGCTTGTCGCGCGATGGCTGATTGCGTTTCGGATTGTCGTGCTCGCCTGTCATGAACAGGATCGGCGGGGATGCGTCCGAGATGTGCAGGTGAGCGGCGGCCAGCGCGTAGAGTTCAGGATCTTCGTCGATCGTTTTGCCCAGCCAGACATTCGCGTTCGCGGTGCCTTTGCGGGATTTTTCCGCGACCGAACCAGTCGTCATCTGCATGGGACCAGCCATCACAATCGCCGCCTGCAACTTCGTCGAGCCCGCCAGAAAACTGTCATCACTTTGAAGTCGCACGTCTCGCGATCCCGTCGCCATCAGTCCGACCAAGTGACCACCGGCCGATCCGCCGATGGCTCCGATGCGATCCGGATCGATGATGTACCTGTCCGCATTCAGTCGCAGGAACTGGATGGCGGCATTGCAGGCGTGAATCCCGGCGGGGAAGCGTGCTTCATGCCCAAGTCGGTAGTCGATCGCTGCCGTCACATAACCACGAGCCGCCAGCTGCAGCGCCAGAGCGCGAAATTTGGATCGGTCTCCGTTGAGCCATCCACCACCGTGGACCACGACAACAGCCGGTCGTGGCCCTGTTTCGCCCTCGGCCAGTCGGGGTAGACAGATATCGCACAGCAATCGACGTTCTCCGGCAACGCGATAAACGACGTCCTGCAACAGCCTGACGTTGTCGGGAACGGCGATCGACGGCCGCGTTGTCTTCTGCTCTTCGTTGCGGATATCGGTCAGTGGCAATCGCGCAGGGACTCCATACGCTTTCATGCGCTGGCGGTAGAGACCGCCGAATCCCGTGATGTACAGCGAACGCAGATCGGAATCACCGAACGTGCAGTTAATCGGGCGCGTCGGGCAGACGATCTTTGCGAGCAATCTACCGCTCGGATTCCAGATCCAGACGTCGGTCGCTCCGGCACAGTAGACGTTGCCAGCCCGGTCGATCGTCATGCCGTCGGCGCCCTTTGCCTCGCCGTCATCCATCGTCGAGAAGAGCCGGCCGCCGCCCGTCGTGCCGGGTTCAACCACGTTGTAGGAATAGATTTGTTTGGGAACGTAGGCCGAGACGAACAGTGTCGTTTCGTCGGGTGAAAGAGTGATGCCGTTGGGTGTTTCGATCTTCTCGACGGCCGTGACGACCGGTCCGTCCGGCTGCCGATACATGACGCGTCCCTGCCGTGTCAGCGTCCAGTAGATGCCGCCGTTTTTGTCGACGACCAGATCGTTTGGCCGAGCCAGATCGCGACCACTCCCTTCGGCTTCGGTCAGCGGTTGCGGCTCTTTCCCCTGCAGCGTGATGCGCCCTTCGCCGTTGTTCGACAGATACAGTTTGCCCTGGCTGAAGAATGACGCGCTGATGCGCCCGGCTTCATCGGCCAGGACCTGCGTCTTGCCGGTCTTCGGGTTGTAGCGAAACAATTTCCCGCCTTTGACATCGGGAAAGTCAAGACTCCAGCCATTCCAGGCGGGACCGTCCGCCAGACCGAATTCGGTCGCGATCGTTTCGAGCGGGCTTTCGACATCAACAATCGACTGGGCCGTGACAATAGCGGGAAGACTCGGCAGGATGGTCAGACACAGAACCAAACGGGACAAGATCGAGCTCCAAAGCAGGACAGATTCGAGGGTGCTTACGGCGGAGGGTATCCAGCGGCCAACGGCGCCGAAACTCACCACGCCACGACCGGATCACACCGTTCGATGGAGTCCGTCGTCAATGGACCATTATCACCAGCTCATCCGAAGTGGTCGCAAGTACGGTGTCGGATTTGTGGCTGGAGCCGGTGTGCTTGTTGTTGATGCTCTCTACTTTGTCGATCATCCCGTCCTGAATACGACACTGTTCCTGTGTGGCCTCGGTCTTCTTTGTGGCTCAATGGGTCTGATGTGCTGCATGTTGCGTTGCCCGGACTGCGGTCGATCGATTGGCAAACTCCTGATCGAGTACCATCGACGGCGCCGAATTCGCTACTGCCCGTTTTGCGGGTACGATCTTCACACTCCGTCGGAGTCCTGAATACCCTGGGCAGCGGGTTGTTAAATGAAGCAGTCCGAGCCGAGCCCAACTGGATAGATTCCCTCCGCCAGTGATTCCGAGGTGCCGCATGTCGCGTGTTATCTGCAGCCTGCTTGCTGCCCTGCTAAGCGTCCTGTCAGTGTCAGCGGAGGACGAACCGTCGAATTTCCGTCGTCCTGGTTCGGAGACGGAACTGCGTTACTGGCTCGACAACATGGTGCGACTACATGGCTTCAACGTTGATGAGGTGCATGCAGCGACCGGGCTTGAAGCCGCTGCGATTCGAAAGCACCTGGAAGCATTCGACATTCGTCCGGAAGGTTTTCCAAAGAAGCGAGACAAACTGCTGGTTGTTCCCTTTCCGGGCGGGCGGCATCCACGCATCGGGTTTCTGGAAGGAATGATCCGACCGCAGCGGGAGACGAAAGTCAGCGTGTTTACACCCTGGGCGAAACACGATTACGTCGTCGTCGATGTGCCCGAGGCAATCTGGTCGAATCTGGGACTCACCTATCTGGGACACACGCACATTCCGACGATCTTCGACAAGGCAGGCCAGACGCTCGCGAAGCTGGAATGGAAGCGCCAGAAAAACGGATCGTTCGACATCGAGCGGACACTGCCCAATGGAATTCGATTTACATCGCACGTGCGGCCGAAGAAGGACCACGTGTGGATGGAACTCACACTGACGAACGGGACAAAGGAACTGCTGACCGGACTGCGCGTGCAGAACTGCGTGATGCTGAAATCCGCGGCCGGATTCAACGCTCAGACGAACGACAACAAGATCAAGCGCGAGCCGTACTCCATCTGTCGGTCGGAAGACGGCAACCGCTGGGTCATCACGGGGTGGGAACCCCTCCATCGAGCGTGGTTCAATGAGCGTTGTCCCTGTCTGCATTCAGACCCGATATTTCCGGACTGTGCTCCCGGAAAAACCGTCCGGGTCCGCGGATGGCTCTCCTTCTTTGAAGGGGACGACATCGATACAGAATTGAATCGAATCGAGTCCGTCGGCTGGCAACAGTTGACCGGACTTTGAGGCCGGAGACCGCACGTGACCCGGCGACACATCATTCGACGTCGGGTTCTGCCGGGTCTGTGTCCAGCTTGTCGAGATACCGTGGCTTGCGGATATAAATGGCTGGCACGATCCAAACTCAAACACCAACAGTCTCTACCTCCTGTCATTTGTGGTTTGCGTGACTGGCATGCTGTGGGGCATTCGATACGCCGCGGATTCCCTTGGGGACAATCCCAGCCGGGACCAAGGGTGATGGCATGGGCCGATCGTCGCGGCAACGGTCCTGATGTCAGAACTGTGCTGCACTGAAACGTCGTCAGAAGCGCCACCTGCGGACGAAGGCCCCGGCCCAGGCGGCCGTCCTGTACGGCCTTATCTTTATCGACACTCAATCTACTCCGGCGCCGAACGTGTCGCTTTCGCTGTGAGTCGAGGTCTTCGGTTGTTCCGAGCCCAGATGCGGACGTGAAGACTCGGACGGGCCGGAATCAATGCGGCGCTGCTCGCCGTCGGGTGCATCGATCCGTCGTGACGGACCTGGTTCGACATCGCGGCGTGTGGCTTTGGCAATGCGGTCCTCGCCGTAATCGTCGTAGCTGCAGACGTAGCCAGGCTTACCGGCATGAATTTTTTCGCGTTCGAACGATTCCAGCACCTTCGACTGGATCATATCCCGGCAGCCGGAGTTGATCGGGTGCGCGATGTCGGCATACAGCTTGGCCCGGCCGTCGTCGTCCTTGATCGCCCGCTCTTCCTCGAGTTCCGCGCCACAGTCGTTACAGAAGCGGGCACGCAGGTGATTCTTCGTGCCGCAGATGCCGCAGCGGTCGGTCAGCTTCCGGCTGGGCATGGCGACAAATGAACCCTTCGTTCCCTGAATGATCTTCAGGTCGCGGATGACAAAGCGCCCGTCGAAGGTAATCGAGCAGAATCCCTGCAGACGATCGTTGGGATCGTCCATCAGTTTGATGCGTACATCGGTGATATCCACGGTTGTCCCTCCTGAAACACGCCGCGTCAGTAACAGCTCTCCATCAAGGTGGTGTTTCCACCACAAACACACGGCTGTGGCCTGATGCCCTCAGCCGTGCTGCGACCAGCCTTGCTTCACGCCGATGTCGGCAGACACCGAAGTAAGCCGTTCCGCTACCGCTCATCATGTGTCCGACAAAAGGAAGTCGGTTAAAGGTCGCTTTCAAACGTTGAATGTCCGCATTCAATTCTTCAGCTGGAGACTGAAGCGAATTAAACATTCTGCTCCCTGCACTCTTCAAATCACCGCGCTGCAGAGATTCGATCAGCGAATTGGACCCGCGTTGTGTCTGTTCCGGCCGACAATATCGGTACACCTCGGCCGTCGACAGACCACTTTCGGGTTTCGCAATCACGAAATGCAGACGCAGGGGGGCAGACAACGGACGAATTACTTCGCCGCGACCCTGGCAGATTGCGGTGGGGCAGGGTGAGAGAAAAAAGCCGACGTCGCTTCCGATTCGTGATGCCAGTCTCTGCAGCTCGTCGCGACTCAGGCCCGTGTGCCAGATTCGATTCAGAGCAAACAGCATTGCGGCAGCGTCGCTGGAACCTCCCGCCAGCCCCGCCGCGGCCGGAATTCGCTTCAACAGATCAATGCGGATGCCTCGGTCTGCACCCGTTTCTGCTCTCAGCAATTCCGCCGCCCGCACTGCCAGATTGTCTCGCCCGTCCGGCACCTGCTCCGAATTGCCCAAATTGGACTCCGTTCGCGGGGCATATCCGGCGTCGTGACAACGCATTGAAATCTCCGGTGTGGACTCCTCAGGCAGGACCAGTGTGGCGTACAGACCGACGGTCACCATGACTGTTTCCAGCTCGTGGAACCCGTCAGCCCGCTTCCCCAGTACCTCAAGAAACAGGTTGAGTTTCGCAGGGGTGTGAACGACCCAGGATCGACCGGACCGTCGGAGTCTCATGAGACGTCACGTCCTGCGATTGTCTCGCTGACCGTCGGCGATGATGCGTGCCGGACCGAAGCCCGGGGCTTCCCCGTCGATTGGTAAGCGATGGCCCAACCTGACTGCCGACTATTTGCGTTGGGAATTATGTAAGAGAGACTTCCCTATCGGAGACTGCTTCCATGAGCGCTATAGCCACGGTACGCTGGCGCGAGCTTATTTCAAGGTACAAAAACGGTCAATACGGTTTTACCTCAATGACCCGACATGCGTCTTGACAGGTTCGAGGGAAATCCCTCGGACGCCAGTCGAACAGGGTCCACAGGTGTGACGTTGAATCTGAACAGCGAGTTCCGGGAGTTTCCTTGTGTCCGAGTTGTTTTCGGCAGAGATTCAGCCGCCAGATAAACAACTGCTGGATCAGCTCCGACTGCAACTGGTTCCGGGTATCGGACCTCGCCATCAGCGCGATTTGCTCGACTATTTCGAAACGCCAGCCAGGATCCTGTCGGCGAGCATTGGTGAACTTGAGCAGGTTTCCGGTATCGGCCCGAAGCTGGCCATGCAGATTCAATCCAGGCGCCGGTCGTCAGATGCAGAGGAGCAATGGCGATTGTGCTGCGAGCGCGGTTTTAAGCTCCTGCGACTTGGGACCGATCAATATCCAAAGAATCTTGCCGAGGTCGACGACGCCCCACTGCTCCTGTTCTGCAGGGGCGAAGTCCAGAAGCGTGATGAGATGTCGATCGGCATCGTTGGTTCGCGGCGCTGCACGGTTTACGGACAGCAACAGGCCGAAAAGCTCGCCCGTGGTCTGGCGATGGCCGGCCTGACAATCGTGAGCGGTCTGGCCCGAGGCATTGACGCGGCCGCTCATCGCGGAGCGATCACAGCGGGCGGACGTACGATTGCCGTGTCGGCGACTGGGCTTCTGAATGTGTATCCGCCGGAGCACGCCGATCTGGCTGCACAGATTGCCGAACATGGTGCGGTGGTGACTGAGAACCGTCTGGAACAGCCGCCGAGTTCCGAACTGTTTCCACAACGCAACCGCATCATCAGCGGTCTGTCTCTGGGAGTCATCATCATTGAGGCCAACCGGCGCAGCGGAGCATTGCACACGTCACGGCATGCCATGGAACAGGGACGAGAAGTCATGGCCGTTCCTGGCCGCATCGACAGTCTCGCCAGCGAAGGTTGTCACGATCTGATACGCGACGGAGTCACGCTGATTCGTCATGCCGACGACGTGCTCGAAGAGCTGGGCCCATTGGTTCAACCGGTCCAGACGACTCAGGCTGAGGAAGTTCGCAGCCCGCGAGAACTGGTGCTGAGCGATCAACAGCGAGCAATTCTCAATCTGGTGACAAATGATCCACAGCATCTGGACGAGATCATCCGGCAGGCCGGAATCGATGCGTCGCGCGTGCTGGCCACACTGACGATACTCGAAATGAAACGCATGGTCCGACGACTGCCCGGCAGCCTGCTGGTCCGCGCGGCGTACTGAGATGTGCGTTCGTAGTAACCGGACTTGTCCGGTTCGCCAGCAGGCAGTGACCCAGTGGGACCCGTTCGAAGTTGCGTCGCGCGATCGAACCGCACAAGTGCGGTTACTACGAACGACAGCCGCTACGAACTTCCCAGCATGTGCAGCAGGCTGAGTAGCAGGTCGCGGTTGTCGGCCTGGAGATATCGCATCGTGCCGCCCATGCGGCTGAAGGATTTGTTGTACCGCAGGTAATAGGCCGGATTGTCGATGGGAGGTTCACCCTGGCTCCAGTCCCATGTGGATTCGGCCAGGTCGCTGACCAGGATGAAATGATCATCCATGTGTTCGCTTCGCTGGATCGCTAGGTTCTGCGAGATCGACAACGACTTCTCGAAGATCATCGGGCTCATCACTGCCGAGCCAATTGACAGATACACGCCGCCGTCAATGCGACTGATTGATTCGGCGTAGGTGAGGAAATCTCGCTGCGCGGCCCGACCCAGTGCGGCACCGTGATTCATGGGATGGTTGTAGATGATGTCGTGTCCGATCATGGGATGTCCGGTGAAGGGGACTCCCAGCCGATGCGCTCCGGCCTGAATGCTGTATTGCTTCCAGGGATGCGGGATGTCCAGCCATCCGGGTTCGAGAACTCGATCGCGCCCGGACTGGTTCCATTGATTCAGAACAAGCTTCAAGTCCGCCGCGGCCGCGGCAGTTTCCGGTTCCTGATTTCCGTTCTGCATTGCTGCCTGAATGCGGGAGTCCTCGGGAATCGTCACTCCCTCGTTCTCAATCATCGAGCCAATCGATTCGCCGTACCCTTTGCCTTCGAACGCGCCAACGTTCAGGGCAAGGTTGATGTACAGCCCGGTTTCTTCCCAGTTTCCGAAGCGTCCCTGATCGACCATCGACTGGACGTCTTCGCTGCTTTGCCCCTGGAACGCGAACTCCCAGTCGTGAATGATGCCGGCTCCATTTGTCGCCAGATGGGTCAGCCAGCCACGCTCGACCAGTTTGAGCAGGACGGGCCCCAGTCCGTTCTTGATTGTGTGGGCACCGAATGCGGCTACCACAGGTCGCTCGTTTGCGCGCGCCTGACGAATACGGTCCGTCACCTGTTCGAGCAGCCGACTGGACGCATTTGGTAACTCGGGTGGTGTCGCATCCGGTGAGACATGATCCTGCTCGATGGAATTCTTGTTCGCGCGAGTAGACAGCGGCTCCATGCGAACCTGATAGCGGTCAAATTGCGGGAAGGGCATACCGAGTCCGTTCTCAGTCAGGCGCGATGTGGTAGATGCGATAGGTCGGAGAGTTGAACACGATGGGAACATCAAACGGTCCGAATCGCCGCGAGAGGATGTAAGTGATTCCTGTCTGCTTCGAGAGTGCGTGAGCGGAATCCCGGGAATAGCCGCCATCGGGTCGGTAGTTTTCGGGCGCCTGTCCCCAGTGGCTCATCTCGTTCAGTCGCGTATTCCATTCGCGTATTCCGGCCGCGTCCTGTGGGCAGTCCTTTCTGGCAACATACTCAGCCCGCTGGGCAAACCACTTGAATGCCCAGCCGTCTTTGGGAGTGTAGACCAATGCATCGCGTGGAGCGTTGGCCTGCAGCCATTGGCATGCCGCCAGCCAGTCCCGCTGTTGCAACGGCGACATGTGGTTGATCGAACCGAGGCCTGCGTTCAACCACAATGCGATCAGCAGGCCGATGCTCAACACGCTCCAACGGAGTCGGCCTGGTACGAAAACGGACGCAAGCCGCCGCGATGAGAACTGACCGGCGACAAGGATCGAAGTCAGCAGCGGCAGCATCACGTCAAACAATCGGAACGGATAAAACTTGAGTAGCGCAATCCGGAGTTCCCACAGTGGTGTTCGCTCCGTCGGACGAGGCCCGCATCCAATCGCCAGTCCGACCAGTGCAATAAACCCGGCGGCGGCCAGGTAGCGGGACAGCAGGATAACGCGACGGTCGGTTGAGAATCGGCACAGCGTGAGGCGCAGCAGCGACAGGAGCGCATAGCCGGCCAACGCGCCGAAGCGGAACGTCATCGGATCAAGGTGACGGGCCAGGCGATAATAGACCTGCACGAAGTTGGCATACCACGTCTCCTCGCGCGTTGCTCCAGCGGTCACTGTCAGCGCCGGAATAATCCCCATCAATGCCGTCGCCACGAGCAACACCATGCCCATCAGAAAGTGCGGGCTGGGGATTGTTCTGACACTCGATTCGATTAACTCAGTGCGAAGTCCCCCGCGACCGGGTCGGAGTATTGTGCCTGCACACGTCAGCACGATGGCGACCAGGCTCCACATCCCGACCAGTGGATGAAACGCAACCGCGAGACCACACGTGATTCCAGCGACGATCCACTGACGTCCTGCCAGAGCTGCCAGTCCGCAGAGCACGAACCCGTACGACAGCACTTTGGATTCAAGACCGCCAACGAGCCACTCGCCCGACAGGTTGCCGATTGACGCCAGCAACAGAAATATCCAGACCGCTGCCAGGCCGGACCAGCGATCACGCGTAATTTGCTGACACAGCATCTGCCAGCCGATTGCCAGAATGAGTAAAGCAATCATCCGGCCGACGATGGCCGTGTGCGCGAATGACAGGACCTGCGTCAGCGGTCCGAATGTCTGATAGAAGACCAGATGCGGGTTTGAGGACTCGAGAAACAGGTCGCCGGGGCACCAGTCGGGATTCCAGAAGTATTTTGCCTTGCTCAGATAGTGTGGCTCGTTCACGCCAGGCACGGGTGCGTGGCAGAACGAATACAGCAGAAAACTCAACCAGATGCAGAGCAAGGGCTTACATTGCAGACGATTGCATGGAACGGCCCACGACCGCGGGGGTCGGTTGGTATCGTCATCAGAACAATCATCCGGCACAGGACTTCCGTTCGGTCAGCGGTACGTCTCTTTGAATCGCCCAGCTTGACAGTTTGATGAGCGGTGCGGGATGCTATTCCCGTTCTGGCGATGAATGCCAGTTCCCCACCGTCCGACTTTGACACTCGAACCGCATAAATGCGGTGACTACGAACGCCTCGCCTCCGCATCCCACCCAGAGAGGACCGTCCTCATGTTGCGATCCCGCCATTGCCTGACAGTTCTTGCTGTGTGTGTATTCGCTGCTGCGTTAAGTGCAGCGACTCCGGAAGAAGAGGCACAGGTTGTCGCGCTGACGAAAGCCGCGGACGAAGCCAAAGGCCGGGAAGAAAAAGCCGCCGGAGTGCTCAAGGAAGCCCGGACCAAAGCCGCTGAATTGCAGACGGCTCTAATCAAGGCAAAGTCGGAAAAGAACCGGGCTGAAAAAGCCGTGAAAGATTCCGAGGGCAAGCTCAAGCCCGAACAGGACAAAGTCCCACCGCTGGAAGAAGCAAAGAAGAAGGCGGACGAAGCTGCTCAGGCCGCTCGCAAGAAGGCCGACGAGTCAAAGAAAGAAGAAGACGAGAAGGCCGCCAAAGAAGCTGAGACAAAAGCTGAAGCAGCGACTAAAGCAGTCACCGACGCTCAGGCTGCGGTGAAAGCTGTCGAAGATGCGATTAAGACAGCGAAAGCTGACGTCGAGAAGTCGACTGCTGCGATCACTGCCGCAGAGAAACAGGTCGCGGACTTCAAGCCGCAGCTCGAAAAAGCGTCGACCGAATTCGCCGCCATCAGCAAGGAGCACGTCGAAAAGCGGCGCGCGGCCGAACAGTTGCGGATCAAGATTGGAACGCTGGTTTCGTTCGCGGAATCGGTCGCTCCAATCTTTTCGCAGCGCTGCCTGGCGTGCCACAACGCGAAGACGGCGAAGGGGCGCTACAACATGGAGACATTCGCCGGCATCGTGAAGGGCGGCGAATCGGGTGATGCGGTCGAGGTCGGTGATGCCGACGCCTCGACGCTGGTCGCGCTGATTGAAGACGGGTCGATGCCGAAGGACGCAGACCCTCTGACAGCCGAGCAGATCGCATCGATCAAGAAGTGGATCGATACCGGCGCGATTCTGGATGCCGGGTTCAGCCCGGGTGCTCCGCTGATTCAGATCATGCCCAAACTGCCGCAGCCCCCAGCACCCGAGTCGTATCCGGTCGCCATTCCGATTACAGCGGTCGCCTTCAGCCCCGATGGCAACACGCTTGCGACGTCCGGTTATCACGAAGTCGTGCTGTGGAAGGTTTCTGATGGGACGATCGTCCGGCGAATCAGCAATGTGGCCGAACGTGTCTATGACCTTGAGTTCACGAAAGATGGCAGCAAGCTTGTCGTCGCGTCGGGCACACCAGCTCAGATCGGCGAGGCCAAGCTGTTTCAGGTCAGCGATGGTGAGTTGCTCGGCGACCTGATTCGTACTGATGACTCGGTCTTCGGTGTGGCTTTGAGCCCCGATGGTAAGCGACTGGCAACGGCTGGAGCAGACCGCAGTATTCGCGTGTTCGATTTCGAGAGTCAGGAAGAACAACTGTTGATCGAAGATCACGCGGACTGGGTGATGGACGTTGCTTGGTCACCGGACGGGACCAAGCTGGCTTCAGCGAGCCGTGACAAAACGTCCAAAGTCTTTGACGCGGCATCGGGCGACTCGCTCGTCACGTTTAACGGACATGGCCAGCCGGTCTACGGCGTAGGTTTTTCGCCGGACAACAAGCTGGTTGTGACTGCTGGCAGCGACAAGCAGATTCGCACGTGGAACGTGGGCGACGCAAAACAGGTACGGGCGATTGGAGGATTCGGTGGCGAGGTATTCCGTATCACCGTGACGCCCGAAGGTCAGGTCTTCAGCAGCAGTTCCGACAAGACGGCGCGCAATCATCAGGTTGGCGATGGCAAGGCTCTGAAGACGTTCGGCGGACACACCGACTGGGTTTACTCAGTAGCTGTTCATCCCGGCAGCAAGCGAGTGGCCGCAGGCTCCTACAATGGCGAAGTCCGAATCTGGAATGTCGAGGACGCTGCCGAGACATTGAAGTTTGTCGCCGCACCGGGACACTCTGGCAAAGAGACTGCAGCCAAATAACACCTGTCGCGCTGCAGCGCGGTCGAACCTTGCTTCCAGCGTTAAGAAGTTCCCTGTCAGAACGAGTGGCACGGTGCCCCGCTGGCAAGAGCTTCGGTGTTCCCTCGCGCGAGTCGAAGTCATCACACGGGTCCTGCACGAGCCAGGATTGCTCGCCGCGTGGTCGCGGACTGTAGACTGGGAACTTGCAATCAGTAACGCGAGGAGTTTCAGACGTTCGCCGTTCTCCCCGGAATGCGCAGAAAGTATCCGGCGATGAGACAGAAGATTCTTGCCATCGATGATTCGCCCGAGATTCATCAGCTTCTGAAGGTGCGGCTGAAGAACCTCGATATCGAACTGACGCATGCCATGAGCGGTGATGACGGATTCATGCAGGCATGTTCCACTCAACCGGACCTGATTCTGCTTGATGTGGTGATGCCGGACAGCAGTGGCTTCGACATCTGTCAGCGTCTGAAGTCCCAGTCGGAGACGCAGGACATTCCCGTCATCTTCATTACGGCGGCCAGCGACGTTGCGCAGAAGGTGCGAGGGTTCGACGTGGGAGCCGTCGACTACATTCAGAAGCCGTTCGATCCAGCGGAACTGAATGCCCGCGTGCGCGCGGCCCTGCGAACAAAGCGATTTCAGGACATGCTGGCGCAACGTGCCATGACCGATGGACTGACGGGGCTCTGGAATCGAACCCACTTCGATCAACGACTACACGAAGAAGTAGAGGCCACGCGGCGATACGACCGGCCACTGGCGTTGATTATGCTGGACGCCGACCGTTTTAAAATGCTCAACGATACTCACGGGCATCCGTTCGGCGATCAGGTTTTGCAGGCGCTGGGTGAGGTCCTTCATTCGAGCGCGCGCACATCGGATTGGCCGTGCCGTTACGGCGGCGAGGAGTTTGCCATCATTCTGCGCGAGACGGACCAGGCCGGAGCGACGGTTCTGGCAGGACGCATCCGCAAGAGCATCGAAGTGTTGCAGATGCGCAGTGCGGGCCAGGTCGTGCCTGTGACAGCAAGCTATGGTGTGACGTGCAACTCGTTGTGTCGGAGCCCATGCGACTTCTCGGCGGAATGGCTCGTTAAGAGTGCCGACGAAGCGATGCATGAAGCCAAGCAGACGGGGCGGAATCGAGTGTGTCCGGCGAAGTACTCGTGAAACTGGCGCTCGTTCAAGGTGATTGCATCCAGCGATCTGGACCACGCACGCGAAGCATACCAAATAGAAAAGGCGGCCGAATTCGGCCGCCTTTTCTCGTTGTTGCTTGTCTCGAATCAAGTTTCGAGTGGTTGTCTTCAGACCCCCAAAAGCGACCTCAAAGGTCACTTCTTCTTTTTCTTGGCTGCCTTCTTCTTTTTCTTGGCTGCCTTCTTCTTCTTGGGGGCTGCCTTCTTATTCTTGGCTGACTTCTTCTTGGCCTTCTTCTTGGCCGCCTTCTTCTTGGGGGCTGCTCTCTTCTTCGCGGCCTTCTTCTTCACGGCCTTCTTCCTGGCTGCCTTCTTCTTGGCCACCTTCGCTCCTCCTAAACGAGTAACTCAGAGTAACTGATGCCGCTGATAACCGGGCTATGGACGACAGTCAGCCAACCCCGATCGAACTCCAAGTCGGCCGGTCAACCGTGACTAGCCGCATGCAAGACACCGAAGGCTTTACTCATCAATGCCTTACACTCGATCGCGAGTCATGGTTATCGATTCAACTAAGTTTGGCAAGTCTTATCTTTTCAGTTTCGACGTGAAACAATCGTCTTTGGCATGACATGTTCCAGGTGTCGCAGGTTGATGCCTTCAAGCGCGGCGCGATCATGCTGCGAAAGACCGCGTTGCATACGGGTCGATGGCGACCTTGATGACGCGCGATACGACTCGCTCATGCCGATGATCACGCGAGGATGATGTGAGGACACGTCTGGTGTGACGGCAACGACGTTCAACGGATCGAGTGCGTAATCGAATGACGCACTGTGAGATGCCGCTCTTACGACTTCGATGCATGGCTGACCTGACGCAGCGTCTGCTGCATGTAGTCCATGCTTTGTCGCACGATGTGCTCGGCACCCGGGCTGTAATCAAACACTTCAACCGAAACCCATCCGTCGTAATCGGATTCGGTCAGCGCCTGAAAAATTGGCACGTAGTCAGTGTCGCCCATACCGGGACCAAGCAGATTCGTGTCGTTGACATGGAAGTGGCCGACACGCCCTTTGAATTCATGAATCAGTTCCGGAACCGAACGGGACTCGGCGCCCAGCATGGCTTTGACGTCCTGATGCAACGTGAAGTTCGGCTGACCGACCATCTCAATCAGTTCGATTGCCTGAGCGCACGTGTTGATGAAGTCGGTCTCCTTTGGCGTCAGAGGTTCCATGCAGATACTGACGCCACGGTCAGCAAATGCCGGCAGACACGCGCCGAAGACTTCGGCCGCGTTGGCCATCGCCTGTTCGGTCGACATGCCGTCTTCGCGATTGCGCTGGAACGGCGAGCCAAACACCATCAGCGTTCCACCCAGGTCAGCACACGCATTGCCCAGCTCAATCAGATAGTTGCTGGTCGCGGTGCGAACGGACGAGTCGGCAGTTGTCAGATGCAGACCTTCCGTCTTTGCCAGCAGCCAGTGCAGGCCGATGATCTCCATGCCATGGTCTTCAGCCTGTTTGCGCAATGTCGCACGCTGATCTTTCGAGATATCTGTAATCCGCTCGGCCAGAGCAAACGGAGCCACTTCGAGTCCTGTGTAGCCAAGGCTTGCGCTTAACTCGCACTGACGTTCCCATTCCCAGCCCTCGTACAACTCCTGGCAGATGGCGAACTTCATCTCTGATCCTTTGGTTGTGTGTGTTTGGTCGCGTGTCAGCGTGGATGATGCGATACGGGCCACGATAGCAGGCGCCTTCTTCAAAGTCGCCGCAGCGGGATCGCCCAGCATGAATCCTCGGCACGGCTGTTCTAACCGTTAAGGCTTCACACGCACGAGCCTCTGATTCAGGGCCTGCTGTAACGATTTTCGCGAGTGCTTCGGCAGGGCGCTGCCGCCGTTCGCAGAGACATGTCCGAATGTGACACTCGCTGAAGGTCGTCAAAGTCTGAGGACGAGTAAAGGGACAGCAGTCGTAATGGGTTCGCCGCCAGCGTCCCCAACCGTTTCGCGTATCACGTGCTGGACCGCGAGGAGCTACTCCGATGAGACAGGCCTTGAAACCTGCCGTCCTGACCTGCCTGTTCCTGGCAGCGGGATTCGACCAGACCGCTCATGCAACGTACTGCGGAGCGGACAGCTATTCCTGCTGCCCGACGTCCGCGTGTTCGTCGACGGGTGACTTTTGCTCAGCCGTCGCGTCGTGCAACACCTGTTATAAGACAGTGCGGGAAGTCGTGTACGACAAATGCCAGGTGACCCGGTACCGCACGGTCTACGATCGCGTTTGCGAGCAGGTGCCCGTCCGGTGTACGCGCAACGTCTACGAGACGAAGTTTCGTGAGCAGTGCTACAACATCAGTCGGCCCGTCTACCGAGTGTGCTACAAGACCGTGCCACACACGATCATGAAGCCAGTCAGGAAGACCGCGTTTCGCACTGAGCGGTACCAGGTGAAGGTGCCGTACACGAAGCCCTGCTATCGCACCGAGACCTACACGGTCTGCAAGCCGGATTACAAGACCTGCTACCGCACGGACTGCCACGAGGTCTGCAAGCCCGTCTACAAGACGTGTTACCGCGAAGAGTGTTACACGGCTTACCGTCCCTGCACGGAAACACGCTATCGCGAGAAGTGCTACACCGTGTGCAAGCCGGTCGTCGAATGTAAGCAGGTCGATGTCTGCGGTGGCGAATGGCGCACAGTCATGGAACAGTGCCCGCCGAGCAATTGCGGACGCTGTGTCACTTCCCCTGGCCGTTGGGACTGGGACTGCGGCAAGTGTCAGTCGGTCTATCGTCCGGGCTGCACGCGCACCGAACGCTTTACACAGCCGGGTTTGGTCAACTGCCGTCAGGTCTGGGTTCCTAAGACAAAAAAGAAGACGATCATGTGTACCCGCATGGAACGTCAGGTGAAGACCTGCCGTATTCCATACACCGTCTGCAAGATGGTGCCGGTCAATCGAACTCGCCGTGTTCCATACACGACTTGCCACGTGGTGAAGGAATGCCGCACAAAGAAGGTCCCGTACACGGTCTGCTCCACCGTGCAGCAATGTCGCACGCGTCGAGTGCCGTACACCGTATGTGCGTGGCGCTGCGAATCCCGCTGCCGTCAGGTGCCCTACACGATCGAATCCTGCGAACCGCACACAGTCTGCCAGAAAGTCCCGTACACGGTTTGCAGTCACGTGTCAGAAACACGGACCCGCAAGGTGCCATATACGGTGTGCCGTCAGGTATGCGAGACGAAGTTTGTCTCACAGAGCCGCTGTGTGCCGCGTCAGGTTCCGTACACGCAGACGATCTGCAAGCCGCGCGTGGTGTGCCGTCAGGTTCCCGTCCAGACCTGCTGTCCTCCACCCAGTTGCTCATCCTGCTCCCTCCCGACCTGCACGGGTTGCGGAGGCTGAGTCTCGCAAGAGGCAGTGACAGCGATCTCACGAAACGGGCTGGTCAGCTTGACCAGCCCGTTTCGTGTTCCCGATTGGGAAAGCACAACACCGGCATACGACCTCTCGGCACGGTCGTGCGTGACTGGCTCCGACATGATGCCATGACCTGCCTGAGACCAGTTCCGTACGGTTGTGGGCCAGGTGGCACACACGTCCTGTTTTG
>CAYSJO010000743.1:0-14354 GCA_964431285.1 uncultured Planctomycetaceae bacterium | reverse complement strand
TCGCAGCGCTGGGTTTGGCCGTGGTGCTCATCGGAGTAGCCTTTGAGGCCGTCGCCTTTGTTGCCGAGCTGCGCGTCTTCGCAGTCCTTGACTTTGTGGCGGTACTCTTGGCTGTGCTGGTTTTGGCCTTAGCGCTCTTAGCGGCGGTGCTCTTGGCCGTGCTGGCCTTGGCCTTTGTGTTCTTAGCAGCAGTGCTCTTTGCTGTGCCAGCCTTGGCCTTTGTGCTCTTCGAGGTTGTCGCCTTCGAAGCGCTGCGGGTCTTCGAAGCAGTGGCCGACTTCGTGGCCTTGCTCTTCGCGGCGCTCGTCTTTGCCTTCGTGCTCTTCGTGGCCGTGCCCTTGGAGGCAGCTTTCCCGCGTGACGTTTTGGCCTTACTCGCAACTCCCTTTGCAGTGGACTTCGTTGCCATAATGCGATGGCTCCTTGAATGTGTCCTGGGCACCACGTTAAAACGAGAACTTCCCGTTACTTCGCCCAGGTACCCAATGGTGAACGAAGCAGCGTATGGCAACAGGCGGCGTCCGTGTTTTTGACCGCCAGTTCGACGCGTCTGAAAGGTTGCGTCGATGTCGCGCGGCGGGAGTCTGCAGGCTTTCGCAGAAGCCGTCAATCGCAAATTCCGATGGCATAAGATGTTGGGCGCACAGCAGTGTTGCCGGCGACCCCAGGGAAGGCCTCGGGGTAAGAATGGGAATTTCAGGGGCTGCGACGTCCGGACAATTGCCAAATGCGAAGCTCAGGCTCAGAACTCAGCTGAATTCAAGAGCTCGACAATGTGTGCCGTGCGCTCGACGCTTCCAAGTGAACTTCGACGCGCGCTTTGCCTGCGAAATCGCACTCATGCAACTGGCACGAGGGGAAAATCGACTTCAGCATTTCCGTCGTGTCGCGTGAAACACTTCTCCGCCCAGGCAGCGGCACCCTTGACCGCCGCGAAGTCACCAAGGCTGGCTATTTCGACGCGATATGTGCCCAGATACGACGGCATGACCGAGCGGTCGACTGACTGGGAAACGGTATCGGCGTAAAGTTTGGGCAACGCTTCGACCAGGCCGCCCCCAAGCAGAATGACATCGGGGTTGAGCAGATTGACCAGCCCGGCCGCGGCGGTGCCAAGTCGGTTGGCGGCCGTACGGACAATCTCCTCGACAATACTGTCTCCCGCCTTGATGGCGGCTGCGATTGCCCCACTGCGAATGTCCGCCAGATTGGTACCGACGGCCTCCATCAGATTCGGCGCCTGCCCACGAAACGCCGCTCGTGCTGATTCCGCGGCAATTGCGAGCCGACTGGCGACGGCTTCAAGACAGCCCCGCTGACCGCAACCGCATAACGGGCCATTCGGATCGACCTGCATGTGACCGATTTCGAAGCAGGAATACGTGCTGCCTCGCAGGATTTCTCCGTCGAATACGCCGCCCCCGCCGATGCCCGTGCCAGGAAACAGGCCAATAATGCGGCGTGCTCCCGCTGCGACTCCGAAACGTGACTCACCGTACACGCCCGCGTCGACGTCGTTAACCAGCGCGACAGGGCAGTCAAATTCGGCTTCCAGCAATTTGCGGACGGGCACATCGCGCCAGCCCAGATTCGGCGTCTCAAGCACAATTCCATCGTCAAGATTCAACGGTCCCGGAGTGCCAAAGCCAATACCGGCGATTCGATCTGCAGAAACGTCGGCGTCCTCGATGGCGCGGTGAATCGATGAGCACACGCGCTCGATTCCGGACTCACAGCCCTCGTGGCCCTTCGTGCTCTTGCGCTTGCGGCCGATGATTTCGAAGTTCGCGTCACAGACGCTAGCCAATATTTTCGTGCCACCGAGGTCCACCCCAACCCACAGATCGCGATTCTCCTTCTGTGGGGAATCCCGTTCTGACAACTGCTCCATACCGGTGCTGGTCATGCGAGCCTCCTTTGCTCTCGCGGATGAATCCACTGATGCCGGAAATCGCTGTGGATAGCAAAGTGCCAACCACGTTACCGGCTGGATTCGACGATCGGGTGGCTCGCATCTCAGCCGCCTGGCGTTGGAATTACAAGTGTTTTGTCTGGACATCCTGTGACGAATCCCAGATGTCCTTGCCGGCCGTTCACTTGTTTGTCGCTGACTCCACGAGGGCGGACATGCAGCAGATTTGGCATGAATTTCCGGCTTGTTGACAGTCTTGGAAACGACTCATAGGATGCCAGTTCAATTCATTTTGCCACAGATCGTGGCCTGTTTTCGTGGTGGTTATTGAGGCTCCTCTCATCTGGCACCCACCAATAATCTGCCTTAGTTCACTCACTCAAATCCAGCATTGAGACGATGACGCAGGCTCCCGTCAAAACACCTCGTCCTCGCGCCGCACCGGTGATGACTGTCACTCGGTACGACAAGCACTCAGCGGTCATGCTGTGCGCTGTGGCCGGCTTGATCGGATTGACTGTGCTTCTTGTCGCGGTCTGGTTCACCAACCGACTTCCACCGGAACCAGAGCCCGTTCCGATTGAAATCGTCGAAATGCAAGGTGGCTTTGAAGACGGTGAGCCGGACGAACAGATGGATCTGGAATCCCCGGACGAAGAGATTCCCGATCCGTCGATTGCCGAAACGAATGACGATGTGAGTCAGATCGAAGAGATGCTGGAGACGATCGTTGAGCTGTCTGACAATGCCAGTCAACAGGTCGAGGTCGTGATCACTGGAGACGCCTCTGCAAGCACGGGCAAGAAAGGCAGCTCGAAAGGGACAGGTAAAAAGCCCTTGGGGATTGGTGGCGTCCGAGGCGGTGTGCCCAGCGAACAACGCTGGTTCGTCAAATTTGACGATGGATCACTGGACGTTTACGCAAAGCAGCTCGACTTCTTCAAAATCGAGGTCGGGGCGTTTTTTCCTCCACCCACGAAGAAGATCATTTATCTCTCCAACCTGACGAACGACAAACCGACCGTCCGTGAGGTCAGCAGCGGCGCGGACAACCGCCTGCACATGACACACCAGGGTGGCGGCCGGCAGAAGGCGGACAAGGCGCTGTTCGCCAAGGCGGGAGTCAATGTCGATGGGGCCGCAATGCTGCTGCACTTCTACCCGAAACCAGCAGAACAGGCCTTGATCGGGTCGGAAACCGGGTACCGCAATAAAAAGGCCTCTGAGATTCGACGATCCTATTTCAAAGTGACCTCCGATGGTGGGGGCTACAAGTTCACCGTGACCAGCCAGTCATACATTCGCTGAATGTGACCGGTCAGGTGACTTCCTGACGGCAACCACGTAGACCTGAAGAGCCCGCAACATGGAAATGGAACAAATCCTCGGCTGGATGGCTAACGGCATTTATGCCTCAATGGCAGCAGTCGCTCTTTACGGTGTGTTCACCGTGATCCTGCTGGCAAGGCGAATTACCCAGAAGCGATTCACCAGCCATGCGGCTGCTGAAGAGTTCCTCGATGGGATTCGTGATGGACTCACTGCTCAGAAGTATGATGAGGCCGCAGATCTGTGCGATTCGCCTGGGTACTGGTCCAAAGCCGTCCCGCAACTGATCCTTGTTGGTCTGGCCAATCGGACGCGCCCCATCAACAAGATTCGGAAGCAGATGGGAGAACACTTCATGCGGGAGATCCTGGCAGATCTTGAGTATCGCATGTCGTGGATCAACACCGTGGTCAAGACGGCTCCGATGCTCGGGCTGCTCGGTACAGTGACCGGTATGATCGCGGCCTTCGGCAAGATCGCGGGTGCGGCTGCCAGCGGCGGAATGAAGCCCGAACAGCTTGCCGGCGACATCAGTTTCGCTCTGTTTACGACCGCGATGGGCCTGATGATTGCCGTACCACTGGTTCTGATGGGTTCTTGGATTCGAGTGCGAATCGGCAAGCTGTCGGACCAGGTCGAGCAGTATCTGGGCGTCTTTCTGGAAGACCTTGAGAATGCTGTGATGAAAGCCGGGAGACGTTAAGCATGTCCGGCTTCAAGAAGAACGAAAAGCCAGAGGAAGCGGAACTCGACATTACGCCAATGATCGACGTGACGTTTCTGCTGCTGATTTTCTTCATGGTGACATCGACCATGGAGCAGCAGAAGCAGATCAACGTTCCGCCAGCCAAGCACGGCATTGGTGCCGAAGCCAGCAACGCCACATTCGTGACCATCCTCGCCAACGAAGGTGGATTGGGGCGTGTTCTGCTGGGCGACGGCGCGGATGGCGAAGAAGTGGTGAGTATGGATCGCGTTGCTCGCTTTGTGCAGCAGGGTCTCAATGAAGGCCGTGACCTGTGCATTGTCAAAGCGGAACGGGATGTGACCGAAGGCCGCGTTCAGGATGTACTGCGAGCCGTTGGCGAGATTGAAGGTATGAGGTTCGCGGTGGGCGTCCAGGCTCCATAACGACGGGGAATTCGGATGCCGATCAAATTCCGCTGCCCGAGTTGTCGGCAGGCATACACGATCGCCTCGAAGAAGGCCGGTACGAAGCACTTCTGCCAGAAGTGCGGGACCAAGATCAAGGTGCCGGAAAAGTCTGCCTCTGAGCCGCGCGCCGATAAGGTCCAGAAACCGGTACCGCCGCCTGCCGCCGAAGGCAGGGACGAAGTCCCCGACGAGGACCTGTTCGCGGACGTCACTCCCGATAAGAACGCGGACGAAGACGTTGAATTCAGCGAATCACCTGGACCGGACATGCTCGCCGACAGTCCTCCGACGCAATCCGAGGCGGACTTTCGCACGGCTGAAGTCGAAGTTGGTGGCGAGTCGAACGAACGGTTGTCACCGGACCAGTACGAACCGCCGCCACTCGACCAGATGGATGGAGTGGGTTCGAGTGAGTCGACCGCTGGCGACGCTTCGGAAGCGCCCTCGGATGAAGAGGACGATCTGGCTGCGGTCCTGGCATTTGAGCAGTCACTTGAGGACGGGGGGGAGGCGGCCGCTCCCGCTCATGTTCCTCTGCCCGATGAGCTGTTTACCGAAGAAGAGGACGACGACGAAGAGGGATTCGGCAGCCGGACGGACGATGAAGAAGAGCTGGACCTGACGCCGATGGTCGACGTGACGTTCCTGCTGCTGATCTTTTTCATGATCACTGCGTCGTTCAGCATTCAGAAGACACTCTCCGTACCGCCGCCCGACCCGGAACAAGAAGGCGCGTCGACGTCGACGAAAATAGAGGAACCGGAAGACCAGGAACAGACGACCATTCATATTGACTCACGGAACGTCATCAGTGTCGATGACGAGCCGATTCCAAATCCGTCGCGTCTGGTCGACATCCTGCGGTCGAAACGCACGACCGATGTGCTGATCACGTCGCACGAAAGTGCAATTCACGAAATGCTGGTGAAGGTGGTCGACGCTGCCCAGGAGGTCGGCATGCAGAAGATCCGCATCGGAGTTACCAAGGGGCCGGAGTAGCGGGTAAAACCTGGCAATTTGAGGTCACGAGACGTCGACGAAGCGAGGAACGGACAGTATGGCAAAAAAAGGCGGCGGCCCGGACTGGCTCGATGATGAAGACATCTTTGGCGACAGCGAAGACGATATCTTCGCCGACGATGCCTCGGGAGATGATGCGCCGGAGGACGGCGCACCGATGCTGTCACGTGGCGGTGGATCCGTAAAAAGCGACGAACCGGATAATCGCGCGGAGTCGCGTCGCGAAAGTCGACGTGAAGATTCCTCACGGGGTCGTGGGCGCGGCGAAGCGACGGATGACGATGACGTTGAGAAAAAGCCGTCGCTGGCCGCGCGCATGGCCATGAAGCACGCTAAGCGGCCAGGCGAGCAGGAATCGCTGAAGTCGCCGCTGGTGTTGGGGCTTGGCGGCGGATCGCTTGTCCTGGCCGTCATGGCCGGCACGTTTTACTTCATCATCGGACGTGACGTCGTCACCAAAGAAATGATGGCCGTTGATGAAGCCATTGCAGAGCAGCGGTACAGCCAGGCAATCAAGCAACTTGACGACTTCATTCTGATTCACGGCAATGACAAGTACACCGAGGACGCTGTGTTAAAGCGTGCCCAGGTTCGCATTGATGCCGCCGTGACCGGCTCTGTTCCCGACTGGCCGAAAGGCATCGAAGCAATCGACCAGTACCGGGACGACTGCCGCGATTTTCCCAAGTACAACGAACAGTTTCCCACACTGGCCAGCTACTCAGAGAAAATCTCCAAGGGATCGCTGGAAACCGCGGCGCGTTTTTTTGACCGCAAACTGCTGCAGGTCTCCCTGGACTCGGAAGACAGGTTGAACGAATTCAGTGACCCGGAAGAGCCACCGGTCGAGGCCTACGCAGAAATCAAGCGTCTCCGGGAAATCGCGATTGACGCCATCCGAAAGCACGAGGCCACGCAGGAGGCCTACAAGGAAATCGCAGCTCATCTGGCAGCATTGCGTCCGATTCCCGCGCTCGAAGCGCGACGGGGTCTACTGGACCGCTACCCGGAGATGGAATCTGATCGCAAACTGAGTGACTTTCTTGAGGAAACACTCGAAACCGAACGTGGACTTGTCCGGCGCGACGACAGCGAGCTGAAAGCCTCTGCCGAAGACCGTCCACTTCCCGTGCCACCACCGCTGTCGTTGACACAGCACAGTCGAGTCTCCACTGCCGAAACGTCGGAAGGTCGCGTCATCATTGGTGTCGCTCAAGGCTGCCTGTACGGAGTGGATACCGTTACCGGCGATCCGGCATGGCGCCGAGCCATCGGACTCGACACGCCATTCTTTCCGATCGAAGTCGAAAGCACGCAGGATGGCCTGCTTGTCTACGACACGATGCATCAGGAACTCGTGCATGTGAATCGTCAGACAGGCGAGTTGATCTGGCGACTGCCGCTCGAAGAAGCAGTCAGCGGGTTCCCGATCGTGGACTCCGGCATCGTGTATCTGCCAACACTCGGCAACCATCTTTACAAAGTCGATCTGCAAGGTGGTTCCGTCTCGGGCAGGCTGACGTTTTCACAACCTGTCTATTCTCCACCTGTGCTGACACGCGACCGGGAACATCTTGTCGTGAGTGGTTACGAAGCCGTGTCCTACACAATCGGAACACGTCAGTTCGAGTGTCAGCGCGTGTCGTTCACGAAGCAGAAGCCGGGCAGGCTTGACGCACCGCTGATACGCGTCGACGTTCCCATGATGGCGATGGGCGAGCTGGTTCTGATGATTGAGAACGATCTGGTTGATGGCGGCGCGATGATGCGCGTTTTTGATGCCCGCGACTGCGAAGCCGACCTGCCGGAACTGGCCACCATGCGACTGGACGGACACGTGCGCGACGCACCAGTCCTTCGTGGAAACGAGTTGTACGTCGCTTGTGAAGGTGAGCAGTACAACGTCTTCACGGTTTCCGACGATCTCGAAAAGGAGCCGTTGACGGCTATTGCTCAACCACCGTCGGATTCCGATTACACCGGTCCCATACAGATGTTGCCCGGCCCCGGTGGCCGGTTCTGGACGGCCGGGCGTGAGCTACGAAAATTCCATCTGGAACAGGACTCGTTGCCCGAGGACGACAACATCGAGATCGGTGCCATCGCACAACCCATTCAGAAAATCGGACCGTCACTGTATGTCGGTCGTCATCAACTCGGCAGCAATGCGACCGTGATGATTCAATATGACGGCGAGTCGCTCGAAGGTGCCTGGCGAACGGTACTCGGTGGAGGCCTGCTGGCGATCATGCCGGTGGGAACCGACAACGCTTTGTGTCTGACTCGATCCGGCGAGCTGTATCAGGTTGGTGCGTCGGCTTTAGAAGGGGGAGGTTTTCTGCAGCGACCCGCGGGTTCCGTGGAAATTCCTCCGGGGACCGCAGACCCGCTGCGTGCCTGCGTATTGCCGGGCAACACAATTGCCGTTGTGCGAGGTGGTGAAGAGGCACGTGTCTGGATCGTTAACTCGGCCGGCAAAGCCGGTCAGGAGTTTCCTCTGGAAGCCGGTTCGGTCGCTGATCCGGTCCCACTGGCCGGCGGTGCCGTTGTGCCGCTGCCGACCAAACTGCGTCTGGCCGGACGTAACGGCGGGATTGTCGAGGACTTCATGGGGACGGTCGAGCAACAGGGGCAGGTGCAATGGTCCACGCTGCTGCCTGTTGACGAGAATCACATCCTTGTTCTGGATCGCCAGGGTCGCCTGAGTCGGTTGCAGTTCCGGACAAGTCCCGCGCCGCACATGCAGCAGATCGACACGCTGGAGATCGGAGAGTTCATTGACGTACCTCCCGTCTACACAAACGGCAAGGTCGTGCTGACCGACGCTCGCGGCAGCGTCCAGCTTCTGCATGTCACGGGGTTCGAACGGACCGCCGAAGCAACTCTTGAGCACCCCGCAGTGGGAACGATGTTCGTGGCCGGTGATCTGGTACTGATCGAGAACTCCCGCCACGAACTGCAGTGTCTGGATACGACAAAGGATCTTGAAAAACGCTGGTCCATCCCACTCGGTAACGACCACGTAACGGGAACGCCCATGCTTATCGACGGGCGTGTGTTGCTGGCGACAATGAACGGTCGCGTGCTGCTGATCGACGCGGCCAGCGGCGAGACTTCCGGCTCACTGGAGTTGGAGCAGCCGCTTGAGCATGGGCCACTGGCAATTGGCAAGTACACTGTGGTCGGGTCGATTGACGGAAGTCTGTTTCGAGTCGAAAGCCTTCTCGAGGGAACAGAATGATGTTCGGATCGAAGACGGGGTCCGCCGATATCGGACAATGCCCGCACAGTTGGCGACGATGTTGTGCGCTGTTGAGAATGTCCACCTTTGCCCTGCTGTTGTTCCCGTTGACGATGGCGGCGCAGGACGATCCGGAACCAGAGCCCGCCGACGACACCATTCCCCTGTACGGGGAAATGCAGCTCCCAACGCCTGAGCAACTGCTGACGGGTGAACCTGTCGACTGGGTCGTCCTCCGGCAGAAAGAAAGCTTCAACGAGAATGAAGTGCTGGTTGTTCAACCGGTGTTCCCTCGCCCCGACACACTCGACAAGCTGGCCAAAAACAAAGCACGACTGTCGTCCGTAAGCGGCCGTCCCCCAAAAGAGGCGGGAGAGACAGAAGGAGAGTTTCGGCAACGGGTCGCGAGACTTATCGAAGAGGCCGATAATCTGATCATCATGTTGCCCGACTCCGTCGTTGGCGACGATGTGGATCAGACAGCCGAGTACACACTGGCGACTGGCCAGGTAGCAAAGGTCATTCATCACGAAGACCTGTTTCTGCAACGCTGCGAAAAACTGATCGAGGAAGGCAAGCTCGAACAGACGTTCGAGATGCTGATCGTGCTGCAACGTCGGAATCCTGACTGGCCTCGTTACGACCTGGTGCGCAACAAGCTGATCATGGCCGAGGGGGTTGCGCGGCTTGACAAAGGCGATCTGGAATCGGCACTGGCGTTCTTTGAAGAGCTGCACGGACTCTCGCCCGAGTTTGACAAACTTCAGGACACGATGGGAACCGTCGTTGACCAGCTGGTCAGCCAGTCGGCCGAAGTCGGCGATCTTCGCCGTGCCCGTTACTATGTTGGACGTTTGAAGGATCTGGAACCCAATCATGCCACGGTGCAGAAATGGGTCACTGACTTCACGACCAAGGCCAACGTGCTGCTGAACGACGCTCTTGCTGCCCGTCAGGCCGGCCGCCACGATGATGCTGTCAAGCTGGCTGAAGAAGCTGCGGCGATCTGGCCATTGCATCCCAATTTGCGGAGTGTCTACGGCGACGCGTCCGAGCGATTTCAAGTGCTCAAAGTCGGCGTATTTCGATTTGCTGGTGAGCCGACTCCGTACTTTCTGCCGACGCCGGCAGATCAGCGACATGCGAAGTTACAGACTCTTGATCTGTTCGAACTCAGTCGATACCGGCGCGCGGCGTTTTACGAATCCCGCTACTTCGAGGAATGGACGCCGACTGATCTGGGGCGGCGTCTGGTCTTCCGCCTGAAGTCTCGACGGTCGAGCTGGGAGCCGAATCCGGCACTCACCGCGCCCCAGGTGGTCCGATCGATCGGTGACCGGTTACGCCCGGATTCGCCGAATTACGACGAACGGCTGGCCTCGTTTGTGCGTTCGATGGAGGTTCGGTCTCCGTTCGAATTCACTCTGAATTTCTCGACCGTGCCAGTGCGTCCCCAAGCGATCTTCCGCTTCCCGATTCGGAGCACGGACGAAAGCGGACCCTTGTCAGCTTCGGTGGACGACGGTGCCACTGAAACGGCTGCAGACAGTGACGTACTCTCCTCGCGGTTTCGCGTTCACGAGCGCGAAGCCAACCGAATTGTATTTCGCCGAGTCATGCCGCAGGGGGACCGGAGCGCAAACTACTCGGTCGCACAAATCGTTGAGTACCGCTACGACGATCACGAAGATGCCATTCAGGCGGTTTTGCGTGGCGATATTTCCGTGCTGCCCACAGTGCCAATCTCCCTGGCTGCGATGTTCGAACCGGACGAGCGGTTCTATACCGTTCCGTATGCCGTGCCGACGACTCATGTGTTGCAGTTCAATCCCAACAGCGAACCACTGAAAGTCGGCGAATTCCGGCGCTCGATCGCCTACATGCTGGATCGCGAACGAATTCTCAAAACGACCGTTCTGAAGGATCAGAATATGGAACGCGGACGGATCGTGTCGTCGCCGTTCCCATCCAACAGTTACGCCTATCAAAGACAGGTTGAGCCTCGGCCCAAGGACCTGACGGTCGCATTCTCGCTCAAGACGATCGCGGCAAAACGTATGGGGGGTGAGATTCCCGAACTGATCATGATCTGCGAACCCAACGCGGTGGTCCGCTCCGCAGCCGAAAAGATCATCGAGCAATGGAACCGTTTCGGAATCAAGGTCACGCTAGTCGCCGAGGATCAACCGACGCCGGAGAACTGGGACATTCTGTATCGAACCGTCCGCATGACCGAGCCCGTGGCTGACCTGTGGCCATTCCTGACAATGAAACCCTCTGCCCGCGTCGACGATCTTGAGCATCTGCCGGACTGGCTGCGGCAGCAGTTGATCGAACTGGAACAGGCGGTCGACTTTCGGTCTGCCGTGCAGCAACTGCGTGAGTTGCATTTTCGATTGAACGAGTTGGTTTACCTGATTCCGTTGTGGGAGGTCGACGACGTGATCGTGATCCGCCGCAATATTCAGGGCTTCTCTCAGCAAATCGTAAGCCCCTACCAGAACGTGGAACGCTGGTTTGTCGGACCGTGGTTCCCGAAGGGGCTGCTGTAAGGTGAGAGCAATGTCAAAACAAGCGTTGACACGGTTAACCCTGTTGGCACTGGTTCCGGCCCTTTGTGCGGCATTTGTCGTCGTGAATCAACTGTCCGCGCAGGAGGATGTGTCCGGACAGGAAGTTGTCGCACAAAACACGGCACCGCGCCGACTGCCAGGCACTCCGTCGGCGCCTCGAGCTGCCAATTCGGGCAACGGGAAAGTTGAACCCCAGCCTGAAACGCCGCCCACGGCTCCCGAAACGAATCCCCCTCCTGCCGCCCAGCCCGCTCCCGCAGAAGCACCGACAGTTCCGGCAACGACAACCGACGAAGAACCAGTGACGGAAACGAAGACACCGGAGCCGGTCGAGGAATTTCGCCTGCCGCCCCCACCTCCCGATCGTGTGCAGCCAATGCCCATCGAACTCACGGTTTATCGTGTTCAAATTCCAGTCGTCTTTCAGCCGGATCCGCTGATGGGACCGGGGTTTCGGGCGGATGTTCTGCGTGAACTGGCTCGTATCGCGGACATAAACATCGGTCCCATGTGGGACCTGTCGCTCACTGAAGCCGACTGGATCACTCCTCTGTCCCGCGTGGGCCTTGAGCGTCTGGATGGCGACTCGATCAAACGACGAATCGAAGAGGAACAGGTTATCGAAGTCATCCGCGAGCAGTTTGTCACAGAGACACTTGATCGACATCTCAGAGAAGGGCTGGTTGTTGAGGTAATCCGCACGCAGCTCGTCAACGAGACGATTGCCGAGAAACTGGACGAGCCCGATCCGGAAGTTCCCGTTCCACCGGAACAGCTGCGTCAAACGGTTGAGGCACAGTTTTCAGTTCGTGGTGACGGCTCGCTGTCTGCTGACTTACGTCGACAGATCCGAGTCATGATGGATGCCGACAACACAAAGCAGCCGAAAGACAAGAATGGTGAGCGTCCACAGACTGACCAGGAAAAGCTGATTCCGGCTGTCATTGCTGCAATCGCAGGCAGCCAGGACTCGGCCACGGTCCTCGCCGAGGTTTACGAACGCTGTTCAGACATTGGCATTGTGTCGCTCGTCAGCGACTTGCGTCGCTCGCACCTGAATGGCCAGCCACTGACTGATGTCCTGCCGGCGCAACTCATCGCTGACACAAAGAGACACTTTGCAACTGACGACGATCAGCCACTGACCGATGACCTTCGATTGCGCATTCGCACTATGCTCGAAACCGAAGACGATGAGACGCAGGAACAACTGATTGGTGAACTTGTCGCCGAAATTGCGGAGGACAGAGCTCCAGCCGGTGTGCTCAACGCCATTCGAGAGATGCTGTACTTCTATCTGATCCCACCCGTGCTTGAAGTCGACAAGATGTATCCGATCTCTGTGGAACGACACGGCAGCGAATACGTCGTCAGTTCCCGTGAGTGGGATCGTGAGTCAGAGCTGATTTCTCCTGTTCAAAGCCGCTCGACACTCAGCCGCGGAGCCATCGCCAACGAAGCCTTTCGAGTGCTGCAGCGACTGTTTCGCCCGGTTGTTCAGATTGAGTCCGCTGATCAGGCGGCAAAGACCGCACGTGTGCGTTACAAGGCTGCGGAGTACCCTCCCGCCGATCCGGGGTTCCGCCAGATCGAACCGGGATCGATGTTCGTTCCCTTCTTTCGATACCTCGACCGCAAGCGGGTCGTGCAGCGCATCCAGACACTGCCCTGGACCTACATCACAGCCGAATCCCTGGAACGCATTCGGGCTGAATGCAAAGTAGAAACCGGAGTGGGCACACCACTGGGGGCATTTCGTGCGCGGCGCATGGAATTGCGAGCCATTGAATTGCGGCCCCAACTTTCACAGACAACTCTGACTCTTGTTCCAAAACGCGACGGATCACAACGGCCACTGGTGGGTTATCTGGTCGCGGTCTACGACGAAGTACCGCCCCCCGCGCCAAAACCAGGGTCCAAACCAAAAGAGGCGGATGAGTCATCAGAGCCGCCGCCAGATCGCCCTAAGCCGGACATCTATCGCAGTGACCGCAACGGGCAAGTGACCATTCCGGTGGACCCGAACAAGGCATTGCAGTGGGTGCTCATCCGCAGTGGTGGTTCACTGCTCACGAAGTTTCCCTTCGTAGCTGGATCAGAACAGTCAATGCTGGCCGAATGTCCGGACGACACAATCCGATTGAATGTCGAAGGTCAGATCACTCTGTTGACCGGTCGCCTGATCGACACCATTGCCAAGCGAGCGATGGTGATGGCGATGATCAAAAACCGTCGCAAGAAAAGTCAGTGGAAAAAGGTCACGGAGTCACTGAAGGAGCTGGATGAACTGGAGACATTCGAACGCTTCAAGGAGCGGGTGGGTATCATCCAGTTTGCAGCCATCGAGCGCGCGAAAGCCCGTGGGGATCGTCGGTCAGTTGGACGCATCAAGAAGCTAGGCAGCTCAGTCCTGAAGATTGCCGGCATCCACCTCGACAAAACGGTGATCGACGAGTTCCGCGACGAAACTGAAGAAATGCGCCGGATGGACGTCGACAGTGCGGCGGCTCTTGCCGGCGATGACGACGACTCACCTGGCAACGCACCACCGCCGGGCGGCGGGCGAACTCCCGCTGGTGGTGGCCGGAAGCCGGGGCAATGAGACAATGGTGACGAAACGCTGGACCGGGGCGGCTGAATCATGGCGAATGCGCTGAAGGTGGCATTGCTGACCCACGGCGGCGGAGCTCATGTCGGGTCGTACCTGAACGCACTGGCTGCCACCGACGAATGTTCGTCGGTCGTCATGGCCGATCCCGATGGCCGCTGGGAAGCGAACGCCCGGCGCGTGCTGGGAGCCAAACTGAAGACCGTCAGTCGAGACCACCGTGATTTGCTGACTGCCGAGAAACCCGGCATGGCACTGGTCACGATGGAGGCAAAGATTGCCCCGCCAGTCATCGATGCGGCGCTCGACGCCGGGTGTCACGTGTTCGCGGAGAAACCAGCGTGTATTCGCGCGGAAGACTTTGAACCGCTCGTCGCCAAAGCGGATCGACAGCATCGGCACCTGATGCTGGCACTGGCGAATCGGCTCAACCCGGAGATTGTGGCCGCCAGACGCATCATCGAAACCGGGAAGATCGGCAGGCTGTACGGGCTCGGCATGCACCTGCTCGCCGAT
>CAYSJO010000742.1:0-4314 GCA_964431285.1 uncultured Planctomycetaceae bacterium | reverse complement strand
GGAAGCGACTTTCAGACTCTATTCCCAACCGCCTTCGAAGACTCGGGCCTGAAAAAATGCAAGCTGCAGATGATGAAGACGGGCTTTCAGCCAGACGGATTCCGTATGGGACCGCATCTGGCCAGCGGGCTGACATTGCGGCACAACACGTCGTTTTGCCACTGCACATCACTTGCAGCACTGTGTGACCGCATCGCCAATGAAACGCCGGAGCTGGATCGGTTCGGCATCCACGTCATCGCGTCGCAGAACGAGGACGGAGAGGTCATCCTCGGGGATTCGCACGAGTACGACGACGACGTGACTCCCTTCGACAGGAGCGAAATCGAGTCCCTGATGCTGCGCGAGCTGCGGCGTGTTCTCGTGCTCCGGGACTGGAGCCTCACTGAACGCTGGCACGGAATCTACGCCAAACATCCGGACCGGCTGATCTTCGAAGCCGAGCCACTCCCGGGAGTCCACATCGCCGTGGGACCTGGCGGTGCCGGCATGACGATGTCATTCGGCCTTGCAGACAAACGGTGGTCCGAATGGCATGGGCAGTGAATTATCCGACACGGACAATTGCCGTGCTCACGCGAGAACGTTGGTGATGACCTCTCCCGCGACGTCGGTCAGCCGGAAGTCTCGACCCTTGTGGCGATAGGTCAAATTCAGGTGGTTGATGCCGAGGCAGTGCAGAATCGTCGCCTGCAGGTCATGAATGTGGACTGGATTCTCTGCCACACCATAGCCGAGTTCGTCCGTTGCCCCGTGAATGTGTCCGCGTTTGATGCCTCCGCCAGCGAGCAGAGTGGTGAAGCTGAAGGGATGATGATCGCGGCCTTCGTTGCCTGGGTTGATACCGCGGCGGACTTCGTTCATCGGAGTGCGCCCGAATTCGCTGCTCCAGACGACGAGTGTCTCGTCCAAGAGACCTCGCCGGTCCAGATCGTGAATTAATGCGGCGACTCCCTGTTCCGTGCGCTCGCAATTGTCCTTCAGCTTCTTACTGAGATGGCTGTGGTCATCCCACGTATAATGGTAGAGCTGAATGAAGCGAACACCGCGTTCCACCATGCGGCGGGCCGTCAGGCAGTTTCTACCAAACGTGTCTGACTTCTCTCCGCCGATTCCATAGGCATCGAGTGTGCGCTTCGACTCACTGGCGAGATCAAGCAACTCGGGGGCGGCTGATTGCATGCGACCGGCGAGTTCGTAGCTGGCGATGCGCTGCTCGATTTCGGGATCAGGATGCTGTTTCGCCCGCAACTGATTCAGATCATTTATCGCCTGCAGTCGGCTGCGTTGAGTTTTCGCGGTAACGTTTTCCGGCCGGTTGAGATGCAGAATCGGTTCTCCACTGCTGCGAAAAGTCACACCGCGGTAGATGGCCGGCAGGAATGCATTGTCCCACAGGGCCTGTCCGCCGAGGTCTCCGCTGCCGTTGCGGGAAAGCATCACCACAAAGGCCGGCAGACTGTTCGATTCACTCCCGAGACCATAGCCGATCCACGAGCCCATGCTCGGCAGGCCGAACGTCGGGACGCCACAGTTCATCAGCAACTGGCCCGGGTGATGATTGCTCACGTCTGTTGTTGTCGACCGGATCATCGTCATCTGGTCGGCGCATGTGGCCAGGTGGGGCAGATAGTCCGAAAACTCCATTCCGCATTTGCCGTGCTGTCGGAAGCGGCGCGGCGAACCGAACAGTCGGGCACTGCCTCTAATGAGTGCGTCGTCGAGGCCGGCGAGCAGACTGACTGGAACGGGCTGACCGTGTAGTTCATTGAGCTTCGGTTTTGGTGTGAACAGGTCAAGCTGACTGGGAGCTCCGGCCATGAAGAGGAAGATTACGTTTTTTGCAGTCGGTCGATGGTGCAGATCATGGACGGCGTTTGTGTTGGATGATCCAGCGGCGGTCGCCTGGCCTTCAGCCAGAAGTCTGCCCAGGGCGATCGAGCCCAGCCCGCACGCCGTGTCTCTCAGGAAGTGTCGCCGGAGTGGGTCGTATGAGACTGTGGGGATCATGGGTTGCTCAGTCCCGTGTGATGAATTCGTGCAGGTTCAGCAGGACGCTGCAGACGATGGTCCATGCGTCGTCTTCGGACCCTTCCGTGGTGCGCTGTTCGTTCAGTAGCGCCAGAAGCCGTGACGACTCCGCGGCAGTCGGCCGGCGCGAGAAACACAGTTGGAACGCACGCTCAAGGCGCGCCCGATCGAACGACACGTCACGGCGAATGCGACGGCCCAGTGCTTCCGCCATTTCGAAGAACACGGGATCATTCAACAGAGTCAGTGCCTGCAGCGGTGTGTTGGAGCGGATGCGTCGCGTGCAGATTTCGTTCGGGTTAGGTGCGTCGAAGATGATTCCCTGAGCAAAGGGTGTCGTGCGGATCTGGAACGTGTAGAGGCCACGACGATACTGCTCGGGGAAGGAACTCGGTTTCCATGTGTGGTTGCCAAAGCCTTCCATCGTGACTCGTTCGGACTGCGGTGGGCGAACGGCGGGGCCGTGCATTCTGGTGTAAAGGAGCCCGCTGACGGCCAGACCCGCATCGCGCAGGGTTTCAGCCGATACACGCAGCGCATTCTGGCGGGCGAGCAGGACGTTCTGAGGATCGACCGTCTGTAAATCGGATCGATATTCGGACGACCGCCGATACGTTGCCGAGCACACGATCAGACGGTGCATGGCCTTGACGTCCCACTGGGTGTGGATGAACTCGGATGCGAGCCAATCCAGCAGTTCCGGGTGTGATGGATCAGAGCTGCGTGTGCCGAAGTCTTCCGTCGTCGCCACGAGACCCTGACCGAAAAACTGCTCCCACATTCGGTTGATCGTCACGCGGGCAGTCAGCGGGTTCTCCGTCGAGACAAGCCAGTGCGCCAAAGCGAGACGCGGATGGTCATTTCCCCAATTCCCCCTGGGCAGGAACGCCGGTGTCGCGGGAATGACATCGCCGCCGCGGTCGCGAAAATCGCCACGTTCGTGAATGTACGTCGGCCGAGGTGTGAGGGCTGCTCGCATGACGGGAGCACGTGTTGCACTCGGCATCTGGCTTTTCAGTGCATTGAGTTGGTCACGCAGCTCGCCCAGCTTCAGCTCTCGGAAGCGTGCTTCATCAACAATCGACCCGGATCGCAGAAAGAAATCAAGGAGGTCGTCCCTCTGGCGAGCCGTACGTTGATTCCACGGCAGCTTCATGATCTCCTGACCTTCGAGCTGCCCCTCGCCGAGTCCTCCGCCCCAGACCAGCCCAACCAGTTCCCATTGCCGATCCCAGATGTGGTTTTCTCCCGGATTGCGCCAGGCATTCAGGCACCTGGCCTCCCACCGTTTGAGCAGTCCTTCAAGCTGATTGCGGTGCGGGTCAAGCAGCGAGTTTCGCTGGCGGATGTATTCCGGCCGGGACGCGTGAAACGCAGCGGCTTCGCGAGGCAAGGGAGCATCAACATTGATTTCGTCGGCATTGTTGAGGCATGCGTAAAGCTGAAAGAATTCGCGCTGCGCGATCGGGTCGTACTTGTGGTCGTGACATCGGGCGCAGCCGACTGTCAGCCCGAGCCAGATTGCGCCGACCATTTCCGTCCGGTCGATCACCTGCTTAACGCGGAATTCCTCAGGCTCGGCTCCACCTTCACGATTGCTCAATGTCTGCCGTAGAAAGCCCGTCGCGAGACGTTGCTGGATGGTGGCGTTCGGCACCAGGTCCCCCGCAAGCTGCTCGATCGTGAATTCGTCAAATGGTTGATTCGCGTTGAGTGCATCGACCAGCCACGAACGATACCGCCACGCGACGGGCCTGAGTTGATCGGTGAGATAACCGTCGGTGTCCGCGTAATGGCACAGGTCAAGCCACGGACGAGCCCAGCGTTCGCCGTACAGCGGTGAGGCCAGCAGTCGATCAACAAGCCGCTCATATCGTCCGGGACGCGCGTCACTGAGAAACGCATCGACTTCGGCTGGAGTCGGCGGCAGTCCGATCAGATCCAGCGTGACACGCCGAATGAGTGTCTCGGGACGTGCAGGCGAGGATGGGACGAGACCCTCTTCCTGAAGGCGCTTTGTGACAAAACCATCGATGGCATTGCGGTTTTCAATCGGGATGCCGCTGACGGGAACGGCAGGTCGCGTAACCGGGCGGAATGACCAGTGCCCGTCGTCGCGCGGACTGTCTGCGCCGACGCCTGCCGGGAAGGCAATCACGAGCAGAGCCGTAGGAATGAGGTACCGATTGCCAGCAGATTGTTTCATGTCGAGTCGCCCCAGGCCTCCATCTTCACAAGTCGGTTGCCTCGACGTTGAATTCAAGCAGAAGTGAGGATAACCAC